>NZ_JBYOKU010000016.1:0-130829 GCF_057799175.1 Pseudomonas sp. 14P5.3.2
CCCCCTCCCCCCCCCACCCCCGCTCCCACATTCGAATATCTTCCTGACCTTAAGGCCTTTCTGTCAGTCCATTTGACCGGAATAGACGCTGCGGCGCTCTCTCATGCTGGTTAAGATCGCAGCATTCAATTTTCGCTTGCTGAGGTTGTCATGCGCTTTTCCGATCTGCTCGACGCGGTCCGTCGCGATCCAGAACTGACCATTCCCGCCGAGTGGGGCCAGGGTCGGGCCAGTTTTGGTGGCCTGGTCGCGGCGCTGCAATACGAAGCCATGCGCGCGAAAGTGCCAGCCGAGCGCCCGGTGCGTTCGCTGGCGATCACCTTTGTCGGCCCGGTCGAGCCGGAAGTACCGGTGAGTTTCGAAGTCGATGTGTTGCGCGAAGGCAAAGCAGTCAGCCAAGTGCTGGGGCGGGCCATGCAGAACGGTCAGGTGGTAACGATCGTGCAGGGCAGTTTCGGCGCTTCGCGGCCCTCGGAAGTGGCGGTTGAGGCCTATCCCGCTGCTGAAATGAAACACTGGGATGAATGCCAGGAGTTGCCCTATATCAAAGGCGTGACCCCGGAGTTCATGCGGCATCTGTCGATGCGCTGGAGTGTCGGCGGCATGCCGTTCACCGGCAATAAATCGCGGCAGATGGGCGGTTGGGTGCGTTTGCGTGGCGATGTGAAGGAAGAGCCGGTCAATGAGGCGCATCTGTTGGCACTGGTGGATGCATGGCCACCGGCATTGTTGCCGTATCTGAAGAAGCCGGCACCGGGCAGCACGCTGACCTGGACCATTGAATTCGTTCAGCCATTAGGCGATTTGAGCACCCTGGACTGGTGCAAATACCTGGCAGACATCGAGTACGCCGCCGACGGTTACGGCCATGTCGCCGCCAAGCTGTGGAGTGCGGACGGGGAGTTGATCGCCATGAGTCGTCAGACCGTAACGATTTTTGCCTGAATCAATGCCGACGGTGCCGCTCCCGCCAGGCGCGCCACCAGCCACCGCTGAGCAAGAACCGCGGAAAGGTCAGGAACTGTTCGACCAGCAAGCGTGACACTGCATCCTGGCGGTCGCTGAACGGCTCGGAGGCTTGCGCCTCCAGGCTGTGGCCGTGGCGCTGCAAAGCCAGCGCCGCAACAATACCGATCACGCCGATGGCGACACTGGCCAGACTCAGGCTGAACACGCCAGAGACGATCAACAGAAACGCGACGATGAACAACGGTACGGCAATCAGGTGCAACACCAGATTGGTCGGATGCTGGTGATTGTTCGGGTACGCGCGCCATTGCCACGCGGGAAGGTTGGGATGACGTTTGCCCATGTTTGCTACTCCTCGATCCATGTTGAACACATGGTTGGAGAATAGGCCGGGGCGGGTGGGGCGGCGAATCAAGGTTGGCTATGGCGATGATAGGCGTCATCGCCGGATTCGATGTTGACCCGGTTGACGCCTTCGCGAGCAAGCTCGCTCCCACAGGGGATTGGTGTACGCCACAGATTCCCTGTGGGAGCGAGCTTGCTCGCGAAGGCGTCGTCAGAGTTTCAACTGACCAATAGCCTTGTTGAGCTCCCCGGCCAACGTCGCCAACTCATTACTGGTGGTCGCCGAATCCACGGTCTGCTGCACGGTATTCTCGGTCACATCACGAATGCTCACCACCGCCCGATTCATCTCTTCCGCGACCTGACTCTGCTGCTCCGCCGCCACCGCAATCTGCGTGTTGCTCTCGCGCATCTGCGCCACGGCGCCAGTGATTTCCGCCAGCGCTTCACCGGCTTCCTGCGCCTGCTGCACGCAGTCGTCGGCCTTGTACGAACTCTCCTGCATGAAGTCCACCGCATCGCGCGTGCCGGCCTGCAGTGCCGAGACCATGGTGGTGATTTCATCGGTGGAGGTCTGCACGCGCTTGGCGAGGTTGCGCACCTCATCGGCGACCACCGCAAAACCGCGGCCCATCTCGCCGGCGCGGGCCGCTTCGATGGCGGCGTTCAGCGCCAGCAGATTGGTCTGCTCGGCGATGCTGTGAATCACGCTGACCACACCGTTGATTTTCTGGCTGTCCTCGGCCAGACGCTGAATCATCTCGGCGGTTTGCTGCACGCCGCTGGAGAGTCCGGCAATCGACTGCTGCACGCGGCTGACCACTTGCTGGCCGCTCCCGGCCAGACTGTCGGCGGTTTGCGACAGGTCGCGAGTGGCACCGGCGTGCTGCGCGATGTGATAAACCGTGGCGGTCATTTCGTTGATCGCGGTGGCGGCCTGATCGGTCTCGCTCTGTTGACCGAGCATGCCGTGGCGCACGTCGTTCATGCTCGCCGCCAGACGTGCGGCACCGACGTCCAGTTGCCGCGCGGTGTTGGCGACGGTGGTGACCACGCGCTGATAACCGGCCTGCATCGCGTTGAACGCATTGGCCATCTGCCCGACTTCGTCCTTGCAGGCCAGAGGTACGCGGGCCGAGAGGTCACCGCTTTTTTCGACGTGCAGCATCACGTCTTTCAGCGTGTTGAGCTGGCTGAGCAGGAAACGGATCAGCAGCTGTGAGGCGCAAAGCATGGCGAACATCAGGATGAACACCGCCACGGCGTAGTTGGCAAAACGCTCGCTGAACACTTGCGCCAGGCTTGGGCCATAGGCAATGACCGCGACTTGCTGGCCGTCGGCGCGACTGAACACTTCGGCACCCATCAGCGGGTTGTTGCCGAACAGCGGCAGATGATTGATCTCGTTCCAGCCGTTGCTTTCGCTGATCTCCAGCACAGGTTGGTCGTTGAGGCGCGGCGCTTCACCGCGTTTGAACGTCAGCACCTGGTCAGCCTTGGGCAACGCCTGCCCGGCCGGCCAGGCCTTGAGCAATTGCGCCTGAGCCTGAGCAGACGCTTGTGAGGCTTGGCTGCGGGCCTGCTGCTCGAGTTGCACGGCGTACAGCACCAGCAGCAGGGTGGTGACGAAAGCGACCGCATTGACCGCCCAGAATTTGTATTTCAGCGAGATATTGCTAAGCCAGGCACCCATGGAGGTCTTCTCTGATAGCGGAAACAGTTTTGGCAAGGTGCCAGTATTGTGCCGCTATGCAGATATCGGGATGTTGATATGGGTCAACAGGTTCTACGCTGATCCCCCTGTGGGAGCGGGCTTGCTCGCGAATGCGGTGGTTCAGTTAATTAACAATGACTGACACACCGCCTTCGCGAGCAAGCCCGCTCCCACAATGGGATTTGAGGTGTATCAGGGCAGGGTGGGCAGGTTGAAGAATGCGCGGGCACACGCTGTGGTATGTGCTGCCAGATCTTCCTCGGCTTCGCCACGATGCAGCGCCACTTCGCGCAGCACTTCGGTCAGATAAGCCGGTTCATTACGCCCGTTCTTCGGCTTTGGGCGCAAGGTGCGGGGCAGCAGGTACGGCGCGTCGCTTTCGAGCATCAGCCGTCCGCGCTTGATCTCCTTGACCAGCGGATGCAGGTGCGTGCCCCGTCGCTCGTCGCAGATCCAGCCGGTGATGCCGATGTGCAGGTCTAGATCCAGGTAACTGAACAAGGCTTTTTGCTCGCCGGTAAAGCAGTGCACCACGGCGGCGGGCAATTGATCGCGGAAGTCCCTGAGGATTTCCAGCAGACGCTGACTGGCGTCACGCTCGTGCAGGAACACCGGTAACTGCAGTTCTGCGGCCAGCGCCAGATGTTCTTCGAGGACTTTTTCCTGCTGCGGACGCGGCGAGAAATCCCGGTTGAAATCCAGCCCGCATTCGCCCACGGCGACCACGTTTGCTTCTTGCAGCAGACTGCGCAAACGGCGCGCGCTGTCAGCGTTCCAGTCACTGGCCGAATGCGGGTGAATGCCGGCGGTAGCGAACAGGCGCTGGCCGCTTTGATCCAGTTGCCGGCACAGCTCCAGCGCCTGTTCGCTGCCCTCGACGCTGGTGCCGGTCAGCACCAGTTGGCAGACCCCGGCAGCGTAGGCGCGGTCGAGCACGGCCTGATGTTTTTCGGCGAAACTTGGGTTGGTCAGGTTGACGCCGATATCGATGAGTTGCATGGTTGCTACCTCGGGCCGAAGGCCGGAAAGCATACCAGAGCTGTAGATTCATAAGAAAAGCCAAGAACTACAACGAGTTATAGCTGTCTTTTGATGCCGCGAGACTGCTCGGGTTGGCGCAAATGCCATCCTCGTGCCAGTCTCTTGCACTTTGTCAGCGCTCCAGGCGCTCTGTTTTCGTCGGCGATTTCAACCGTTCAGCGGTTAGAAAACGCCCCCGTATTCTTTCCGGAGAGTGGATGCATCGTCCCTCGGTTTTGCTCCTGTTGTGTGCGTCGCTGCTGCTGCCGATAACGGCGGTTGCGCGCTTGCCCGGGCCACTGCAAGCCGTGCCGGCCGCCAAGGTCCGCGACTTGTCGGAGATACGCAGCAGTCGCGTGTTGCGCGTGCTGGTCAACCAGAGCCGCAACAGCTCCGGTGAAGTCCAGGGCCAGGCCATCGGTGTCGAATACCATCGCCTGCGCGCCTTCGAGCAATACCTCAATGGCCACGCCCGCGATGGCCAGGAAGTCACCCTCAAGATCATTCCCAAAGCCAAGGATCAACTGCTCGGCGCGTTGCAGCGCGGCGAAGGTGATCTGGTCGCGCCCGGCGAACTGCTCGATCTGCAACCCGGCCACGCGGTGGCCAGCAGCGAGCCGATCGCCAGCAACGTGCCGCTGGTGCTGGTCGGCATCAAGGGCGAGCGTCGCTACACCAAGGTCGAGCAGCTTTCCGGCAAGACCCTGGCCTTGCCGACCGGCAGTGCGGCGGGGGAGGCGGTCAGCCAGCTCAATCAGAAACTGGCGCTGCGCAAACTGGCACCGATCAAGATCGAATGGGTCGATCCGACCCTGGCGGTCGAGGACGTGCTGGAGATGGTGCAGGGCGGGATTTTTCATCTGACCATCGTCGAGCAACCGATCGCCGAGCGCTGGGGCAAGATCCTGCCCAAGCTGCGTTTCGATCGGCAATTGATGATCAGCGAGCCGGGTGAGGAATACTGGTTTGTGCGCCGTGATGCCTCGATGCTGCGGGCAAGCATTGATCGCTTCCTGGTCGGCTACAAGAAACCGGCGAACGAGGATGCCGAGTTTCTGCGGATCTATCGGCGCCTTTACCAAGTGCACTATCCGTTGGCCAAGGCTGATCGTCAGCGTCTGGAAAAACTGCGCCCGACCCTGCAAAAACACGCCGACGCGCAGAGCATGGACTGGCTGAATCTGGCGGCGCTGGCCTTCAAGGAATCGGCCCTGCAACCCAGCGCCCGCAGCGGCAGTGGGCCGACCGGGCTGATGCAGATCACGCCGTCCGCCGCGCAGCGGGTCGGGGTGAACAACATCCAGAATCTCGATGCGAATGTGCAGGCCGGGGCCAAGTACCTGGCGATGATCCGTCGCAAGTTTTTCAACAGTCCGAAACTCAATGAGCGTGAGCGCATGGCGTTCACCCTGGCGGCCTACAACATCGGCCCGGAGCGTGTGCAAGGCATGCGCGCCGAGGCACGGCGGCGCGGGCTGAATCCGAACCAGTGGTTCTTTCAGGTCGAGCGCATCGCCATGGAGCAGGTGGGCATGGGGCCGGTCAGCTATGTTAATAGCGTGAACAAGTATTACCTGGCGTTCGACCGGGAGCGGGAGTCGTTGGAGTCCCGGGGACAGAAAGTAGCCTCACGCAAATAATCAAATAAATCGATTGATATGGTGGAATATTTCCGCTTTTAACATGAGATTAACTGATTAATATGGCGGCCAACCAACACACACTTCTCCAAAAGGAATGACCCACATGAGCTCTCTGATCAACAAGGTACTGTTCACCCGCGCCGGTTACGGCCTGACCATTCTGCGTATCGCTGTTGGCGTGATCTTCGCTGCCCACGGTTCGCAAAAGCTGTTTGGTCTGTTTGGTGGTTACGGTCTGGCGGGGACTGCGCAGTACATGGACAGCCTTGGTCTGCACCCGGGTTACCTGATGGCCACGCTGGCCGGCGGCACCGAGTTCTTTGCCGGTCTGGCGCTGATCATCGGCCTGCTGGTGCGTCCGGCGGCGCTGGGTCTGACCTTCCTGTCGCTGGTGGCGATCTTCACCGTTCACATCAGCAACGGTCTGTTCATGGCCAACAACGGTTACGAATTTGCTCTGGCGCTGCTGGGTGGCAGTCTTGCGGTGATGATCGAAGGCGCCGGCAAACTGTCGGTGGATCGCGCCATCGCCGGTTGAGCGCTCTGGCTCCAGCAAAAGGCCCGCATTGTGCGGGCCTTTTTTGTTGCGGCCGATTCTTGACACTCATCGGTCACGTTCTCTAGGATGTTGCTCATGCGCCGATTTAAACAGCTACTTGCGGGGCGCCAGGTGACTTCTACAGTTGCCGTCAGAAGCCGGAACAGGGCTTCGAAATACCGCTAAAGCGCTGGTTCGGTGTTGCCTCTCACCTGCCATGCAGACTTTTGAGGCAGAGACACGACACGATGAATGCACTACGCCCTCCAGCACGTCCCGCGCCGATCACGGCTCATATCACCCAGCGCAACCCAAAAATCCTGCTTGGCGGCAAACATCAGCCGACGCTGTTGCGTTATCTCGATGGCTGGCCACGTCGCAGCGGCGGTCCTGCCGCGTTCCTGATCCAGTTCGTTGAAGACGGCGAGTCGCTGGCGCGGTTTGCCAGTGACAGTTTTGATCTGGCAGTGATTCAGGCACCGACCCAGGAAGATGCCCCGGAAATGATCAAGCAACTGGTTCGCGTCGCGCGGCAGGGTTTGATCACCCGCCGCTGAAACGCTCAGGGATAGTCGATCGCCACGATATAGACAAACTGCTCACCGGTTGGCGTCTGTACCCGGACTTCGGCGTCCAGCGCCTTGCCGATCAAGGCGCGGGCCAGCGGCGAGTCGATGCTGATCAGACCGAGTTTCAGATCCAGCTCATCCGGGCCGACGATACGGTAGCGCGACTGCTTGCCGTCTTCGTCCTCGATGGTCACCCATGCACCGAAGTAGACCTTGTTCGGATCGCTGGGTTTTTCGCTGACGACCTTCAATGCTTCGAGCCGCTTGGTAAGAAAACGCACGCGGCTGTCGATCTCGCGCAGCATTTTCTTGCCATAGGTGTACTCGGCGTTTTCCGAGCGATCACCCTGCGCCGCTGCCTCGCTGACCGCTTGCGTCACCTGCGGGCGGCGCACATGCCACAGCTCATGGAATTCGGCGCGCATCCGCGCTTCACCTTCAGGGGTGATCAGCGCGGTGCCGGCGGTGCGGGGAGGGCGATAACGGCTCATGGCAGCTTCTTGTGGTGACGAAGACAGGAGTCTATCAACCCTCGCGCAGGACTGTCAGCGGACTCGCATTCAACGCCCGGCGTGTGCCGAATACACCCGCACCACCAATCAGTACGGCGCCGATCAATGGCAGCACCAGCAACCATGGATGTGGATGCCACGGCAGATCGAACGCATAGCGATACAGCACCAGGCTCACCACCTCCGACCCAATGGCTGCCAGCAAACCGCTGACCGCCCCGAGCAAGCCGAACTCGATGCGCCGGGCCTTGACCAGCAACTGCCGTTGCGCGCCCAGCGCGCGTAACAACGCGCCTTGGCGAATGCGTTCATCCAGGGTTGCCTGCAAGCCGGAGAACAGCACCGCCATCCCCGCCGCCAATACGAACAACAAAACATATTCCACCGCCAGGGTGACCTGGGCGAGGATGCTGCGCAGTTGTTCCAGCAAGGCTTCAACCTGAAGAATGGTCACTGCCGGAAATGCCCGCGACAGCTCGACGATCTGCTGATCGTGACCGGGTGCCAGATAAAAACTGGTCAGGTAGGTTGCCGGCAGATCCTTCAGGGTGCCGGGCTGGAAGATCATGAAGAAGTTCGGCTGGAAGTTGTCCCAGTTGATCTCGCGCAGGCTGGTGACTTTCGCTTCACGATTGACTCCGCCCACGCTGAACACCATGTGATCGCCGAGTTTGAGCTTGAGGCTTTCGGCGACTTTGCCTTCAACTGAAACGCCAGGCACGTCATCCGAGGGTTGCTCGGTCCACCAGGTACCGGCGGTGAGCTTGTTGCCGGCCGGAAGGTCAGCCGCCCAGGTCAGGCTCAAGTCACGCTGCACCGCGCGGTCGCCGGCCGAATCCTTGCTGACGATCTGCTGCACCGGTTCGCCATTGATGCTGATCAGCCGTCCCGGCACCACCGGGTACAGGGGCGCCGCTTGTGCGGACACCTTGATCAAATGATCGGTGAAGGCCTGTTTGTCCGCCGGCAGGATGTTCAGGGCGAAGTAGTTGGGGGCGTTTTTCGGCAACTGGTTTTGCCAGGTGTCGAGCAATTCACCGCGCAGCAGAGCGATCAGTGCCATCGACAGCAGGATCAACCCGAACGCCAGCGCTTGCCCGGCCGCCGCCAGCGGATGACGCAGCAACTGACCCAGACCGAGGCGCCACGGCAGAGGCGCACGGGCGAGCATCCGCCGCAGGCTGTTGAGCAACAACAGCAGCAAGCCTCCCAATAGCAGCGCAGCGACCACACCACCGCCCAGCAGGGCGAAAGTCAGCAACAGATCCAGACTCAGGCGCCACATGATCAGGCCCAGCGCACCCAGCGCTGCGCCATAAACCATCCAGGTACTCGACGGAATCGGCAGCATGTCGCGACGCAATACGCGCAGCGGTGGCACCCGGCCCAGCGCGGCAAGCGGTGGCAGGGCGAAACCGGCCAGTGCCACCAGCCCGGTGCCGATCCCGGCGAGTGCCGGAAACAGGCCGCCCGGTGGCACATCGGCGGGTAGCAGATCATGCAACAGAGCGAACAGTCCCAGTTGCGCCAGCCAGCCGAGCACGGCACCACTGAGGGCGGCGAACAGGCCGAGCACGGTCAGCTGAATACTGAACAGCGCCATCGTTTCCCGGCGCGATAGCCCGAGGCAGCGCAACAGCGCACTGGCATCGAAGCGGCGGCTGGCGAAGCGGTTGGCCGATAACGCGACTGCAACGCCGGCGAGCAACACCGCGACCAGACTGGCCATGTTCAGATAACGCTCGGCCTTGCCCAGTGCACCGCCAATCTGCCGATTGCCGTCGCGCGCATCTTCGATTCGCTGGTTGGCCGCCAACCCCGGTTTGATCAATTGCCGGTAGGTCTCCAGCGCCTGCGGCTCACCGCGCCACAACTCGCGGTAGCTCACGCGGCTACCGGGCTGCACCACGCCGGTGGCCGCGAGGTCGTCGAGGTTGATCATCACCCGAGGCGTGAGGCTGTAGAAGTTGCCGGCGCGATCCGGTTCGTAGGTCAGCACGCGGGTCAGCTTCAGGGTTTTCATGCCGACGTCGATGCTGTCGCCGATCTTCAGATCCAGGGCGGTCAGCAGACGTGCTTCGACCCAGGCCTCACCGGGTTGCGGTTCGCCGCCTGACGTTTCAACGGCAAACGGGGCCGGGGCGCTTTTCAGTTCGCCGCGCAGTGGGTAGGCGCGGTCGACGGCTTTGATGCTCGATAACTGAATGCCGTTGTCAGTGGCGATTACGCTGGAAAATTCCACCACCTGCGCATGATTCAAGCGCAGCTCGGTGCCGCTGCGGATCTGTTCGTCGCGGGCCGGCGAGCTGCCCTCAAGCACCAGGTCGGCGCCAAGGAACTCGGTGGCGCGCAGCATCATTGCGCCGTTGAGGCGGGCGCCGAAGTAGCCGATGGCGGTACTCGCCGCGACCGCCACCACCAGCGCGAAAAACAACACTCGCAATTCCCCGGCGCGGGCATCGCGCATGAGTTGACGTAGCGCGAGACTGAATAGACGCAACAGCGGCAGACGTGCCATCAAGGCTCCAGAGGGGCGACCAGCAGCCCGGCTTCAAGTCGGATCAGGCGCCGGCAGCGATGGGCCAGGCGTTCGTCGTGGGTCACCAGCACCAGGGTGGTGCCGCGCTCCTTGTTCAATTCAAAGAGCAAATCGCTGATGCGCTCGCCGGTGTGGCTGTCGAGGTTGCCGGTAGGTTCGTCGGCGAACAGCACGTCCGGCTCGGCAGCGAAGGCCCGGGCAATCGCCACGCGCTGTTGCTCGCCACCGGAGAGCTGGCGCGGCGAGTGCGTCAGGCGCTGACCGAGGCCGACCCGTTGCAGCAGTTCAGTAGCGCGCTCACGGGCGTCTTTGCGGCCATCGAGTTCCAGCGGCAGCATGACGTTTTCCAGCGCGTTGAGGCTGTCGAGCAACTGGAATGACTGAAAGACGAACCCCACGTGTTCGGCACGGATGCGCGCGCGCTGGTCTTCGTCGAGGTTGCCCAGGGATTGCCCGGCGAGGATGACTTCGCCGCTGCTTGGCAGGTCGAGGCCGGCGAGCAGGCCGAGCAGGGTGGATTTGCCGGAACCGGACGCGCCGACGATGGCCAGGCTGTCGCCCTTGTTCAGTTCCAGGCTGAGTTCGTGCAGGATAGTCAGTTCACCTTCCGCGCTGGGAACCACTTTGCTGAGGTTCTTCGCGGTGAGAATGCTTGCGCCCATGGAGAATCCGATGCGTGTTTGGTTTTTGAGTGCTGGCCTGGCCTTGATGTGCATGGCCCAGAACGCAGCGGCGGGTACTGTCCTGATCGTTGGCGATAGTATCAGCGCCGGTTTCGGACTGGATACCCGCCTGGGGTGGGTATCGCTGCTCGAGCAACGGCTCAAGCAGGAGGGTTTTGACGACAAAGTGGTCAATGCCTCCATCAGTGGCGACACCAGTGCCGGAGGCCAGGCACGCCTGCCGGCGCTGCTTGCAGAGCACAAGCCGGAACTGGTGATCCTCGAGCTTGGGGGCAATGATGGCCTGCGCGGAATGCCGCCAACGCAATTGCAACAAAACCTTGCGGCGATGATCGACAGCTCGCGTCAGAGCGGCGCCAAGGTGCTGCTGCTGGGCATGCAATTACCGCCCAACTACGGCAAGCGTTACACCGATGCCTTCGCCGAGGTCTATGGCAACGTTGCGGACGAGAAAAAGATCCCGCTGGTGCCGTTTTTCCTCGACGGCGTGGGCGGGCATCCCGATCTGATGCAAGCCGATGGTCTGCACCCGGCAGCCGGGGCTCAGGGCAAGTTGCTGGAAAATGTCTGGCCGACGCTAAAACCGCTGTTATGAGGCTTTTCTAGTGGCAGGCTTTCGGCTAATGTGGCGCCCCCTTATTTGGAGCCCCCGATGCCGCGTCCTGCCTGGTCCCTGTTTGCCTACCAACTGATCGAGCCTGACGAACAGCTGGATCTGTTCGCCTGCCAGGAAGTGCGGGTGCATCTGGTGACCCGTCAACTGGAACTCGGTGGCTCGGCAGACCGCACGTTGTGTGGCAGTCTGCTGCCGGCACAACCGCGCTGGTCGAGTGTGGATCGCCGGGTGTTCCAGGATCAGCGCCTGTGTTCGTTGTGCCGGGCGATCCTTGAGTCGCAGAAGCGTGGCACCTCGCCGATCTGGCCAGAGTTGCGTTTCGAGCTCTGATCTGCCCGGTCAGAAATCCCTTGTGGGAGCGGGCTTGCTCGCGAATGCGGTGTCTCATTCAACGAATGCCTTGCCTGACACGCCGCATTCGCGAGCAAGCCCGCTCTCACCCAAAGCACCTTGTCGCCTGCAGCAGGGTGGTCTCCCCGAATGCCTTGGGTGCGGTGTACAATCGCGCTCTTATACCCTTGTTGATCATGCGAAGGATTTTCCGGATGTTGCCGCGCTTTCCTGCCGTCACCCGCTGCCTGTCACTTGCCGCCCTGTGTGTGGCCGGTCCCGTTGCTGCATTGGAGTTTCCCCTGCCACCACCCGGTGAGGACATCATCGGCCAGGTGCAGGTGATCAAGGCCAAGTACGAAGATACCTTCGCTGACCTGGGCACCACCTACGATCTGGGTTATTCGGAAATGGTCGCGGCCAACCCGGGCGTTGACGCCTGGTTGCCGGGCGCCGGTACCGAAATCGTCCTGCCGACCCGCTTCATTCTGCCGCCGGGTCCGCGTGAAGGCATCGTGATCAACCTCGCCGAGTACCGCCTCTACTACTACCCGAAAGGCCGGAACGTGGTGTACACCTTCCCGCTGGGGATCGGGCGTGAAGGTTGGGGGTCGCCGATCGCGCATACCACCATCACCGCGAAGACACCGAACCCGACCTGGACGCCTCCGGCGTCGATCAAGGCCGAACACGCTGCTGATGGTGATCCGCTGCCGAACGTAGTGCCGGCCGGTCCTGACAACCCGCTGGGCCCGTTCAAGTTCAGTCTCGGCACGCCGGGTTACCTGATCCACGGTTCGAACAAGAAGTTCGGCATCGGCATGCGCACCAGCCATGGTTGCTTCCGCATGTTCAACAACAACGTGCTGGAAATGGCTGCAATGGTGCCGGTCGGTACCTCGGTGCGCATTCTCAACGACGCGTACAAGTTCGGTCGCAGTGGCGGCAAGGTGTATCTCGAAGCGCACACGCCGATCGATGACAAGGGCAACCCGTCGGTGGTCGACAAGCACACGGCGGTCATCAATGCGCTGCTCAAGCGTGAGGATATTGCCAATAACGTGCGGGTGAATTGGGATGTGGTGCGCGATGTAGTCGCGGCTGAAGACGGCTTGCCTACCGAAATCGGTACGCCGGGTGCGGCAGCGCCGATGGTTTCGAGCACACCGATCGACCTGCAGCAGTAAGTTCGATCCAGACCCGCCGATGCGTGAAGCGTCGGCGGGTTTTTTATTGCCCGGACAAAAGTACCGGCCATAAAAAAGCCGACCCAAAAAATGGGTCGGCTTGATAACAATCCCGAGGGATTATTACTTGCGGCTAGCTTTGTCCAGCATGCGCAGAGCACGCTCGTTAGCTTCGTCAGCAGTCTGTTGTGCTTTTTGAGCAGCAGCCAGAGCTTCATCAGCTTTACGGTAAGCTTCGTCTGCACGAGCCTGGGAGCGAGCAGCTGCGTCTTCAGTAGCGGTCAGACGTGCTTCGGTTTCTTTCGATGCGCTGCTGCAACCGGTAGCCAGAACTGCGGCCAGAGCCAGAGCAGAGAATTTCAGAACGTTGTTCATCGTGTTCCCCTTCAAGGACTTTCAATTAAGTGGCTTTCTCCTCCGATTGAGGAAATAGCCGGCGTACATACTACCCATTACTTGTAGTAAGTAAACTGACCTAACGCAAGAAGCAAAAAAAATTGTAGGCGCTGATTCTTTTTCGAGCAACTTTTAACTGGGCTGTATAAAAAATATCCAGCTGCAAGCCCCGGCTTGAGCGTGTTAATGAGAAAAAGTTCCCTTGGCCCGGTGCTGTTTCTGCGTCTTGCACCAAGTCTGCCTAGATGAATTCGTCTACACTTTTGTTCCGATTTTGCATGATGCCTCACATATCTTTGTCGCTCTTGAGGTGACTTTAAAGAAGAGGCTGCGTCTTAAGTCTCGACATTCGGCAATGTTCCGGTGAGCGCTTCGGGAAGATCTTCCCCGCGCCCGCCGCTGCGTCCATCGGAGTCACCCGGTCAACGAGCACGATGACGAGCGCACCTTGAGCATTTTCGCCAATGGTGCCTACTATTTATCACGTGCTCGGTTGCGCGAGATCGGTGTGGTTTTTCTCGGTGTCCATCAGGCACGGGGTGGCGTAGATGTTCCTTCGCCGGAAAAACATCGGTAAGGTAGGGGTCAGAATTCAAGACCCGCGAGGAGTAGTGATGAGCGAGGCGTTGTCCATCCACCATGACCAGGCTGGTCATCAGTTCGAGACCAATGTGGACGGTCATCGTGCCTACCTGACCTATATGGATCTGGGGAAACAGACCCTGGATATCTATCGCACCTTCGTGCCCAACGCCCTGCGCGGTCGAGGCATTGCAGCTGCGCTGACCGAAAGTGCGCTGCAGTACGCCGAAGAAATGGGCTACACGGTGATCCCGTCGTGCTCCTACGTCGAGCGCTACATGGAACGTCATCAGCGTCGCGCCGCCAAGATCTGAATCGCACGCACACAAAAACGCCGGGCAATGCCCGGCGTTTTTTTATGCCTGTGAAACGCTGATCAGCTGCGCTGACGTTTCGGCAGAACATCCTTGAGCTTGGCGTGCATGCTGCGCAGGGTGTTCTCGGTGGCGGACCAGTCGATGCAGGCATCGGTGATCGACACGCCGTATTGCAGGTCGGCGAGGTCTTTCGGGATCGCCTGGCAGCCCCAGTTCAGGTGACTCTCGACCATCAGGCCGATGATCGACTGGTTGCCTTCGAGGATCTGGTTGGCGACGTTCTCCATCACCAGCGGTTGCAGGGCCGGGTCCTTGTTGGAGTTGGCGTGGCTGCAATCGACCATGATGTTCGGTTTGATCTTCGCCTTGTTCAGCGCCTGCTCGCACAGGGCGACGCTGACCGAATCGTAGTTCGGCTTGCCGTTGCCGCCACGCAGCACCACGTGACCGTAGGCGTTGCCCTTGGTGGTGACGATCGACACGCCACCTTCCTGGTTGATCCCCAGGAAGCGGTGCGGGCTGGAAACCGACTGCAGGGCATTGATCGCCACGGTCAGGCCGCCATCAGTGCCGTTCTTGAAGCCGACAGCCGAGGACAGGCCGGAAGCCATTTCACGGTGGGTCTGCGATTCGGTGGTACGCGCGCCGATGGCCGACCAGCTGATCAGGTCCTGCAGGTACTGCGGGGAGATCGGGTCGAGGGCTTCGGTGGCGGTTGGCAGGCCTTTCTCGGCCAGGTCCAGCAGCAACTGGCGACCGATGTGCAGGCCGTCCTGAATCTTGAACGAGTCATCCAGGTACGGATCGTTGATCAGGCCTTTCCAGCCGACGGTGGTCCGTGGCTTCTCGAAATACACGCGCATGACCAGATACAGGGTGTCGGAGACTTCCTCCGCCAGCACCTTGAGGCGATCGGCGTATTCGTGGGCAGCCTTGATATCGTGGATCGAGCACGGGCCGATCACTACGAACAGACGGTGGTCGGTGCCATCAAGAATGTTGCGAATGACTTCGCGGCCCTTGGTGACGGTGCGCAGTGCAGCATCGCTCAGAGGGATATCACGCTTGAGCTGATCGGGAGTGATCAGGGTCTCGTTAGAGGCGACGTTTAGGTCGTTGATCGGTAAATCAGCCATCGTTTACTCGTCAGGTCACGGGTGCCGGCCGCCAGCGATCCCCGCGCGGCGGAGCACAGCAGATTTAAGCGCGTCGGGGAGCCGAACCTTAGCGCGTCAGACGCGGCTCGACAATGGGCAAGCACCGCTTTAATCCAGCACTGGCTGGGCAAAAGCCTTGCGCACGCTATCGTGGGAGAACTCGTCGGCGTGTTGTTCGACCCATTGCAGGGCCAGCGCCTGGATATCCTGCAGATCGTCGTGGGCCTCGTTCATGCGGCAATAACGCTCGATCTGGCACACCTGTTCGCCCATTCGGGCGCTGAACAGCGTCTGCTCATCGGTGAACGCGATCCCCACCAGATAGCCCTTCTTGCGCCGCAAACACCACGCGACATAGCCCGGATAACAGATGTCGGCATTGAGTGTCGGCATGCGCACTTGCAGCGCCGTGCCGTGGCGCCACGCGCGGTGATAATTGCAAGCGATCCCGCCGAGGCTGATAGTGTGCAGCTGTTGCCTGGAAATACACTCGGGCTTGAGCAAGGTTAATTCAACCGGCACTTCGTCCGGATGAGGAATGAAACGTCCCATGAGCACAGACTCCCTGTGTCGGCCATTTGACATTGTTTCCCCCAGTATAGTGGTCGAATCCGAGCTGACCGATTTCGACGCCGACCAGCGGTTGCTGGCGATGAGCGGCGTTTCGCTGGTGATTTTCACCAGTGTCGGCTGTTCCAGCTGCCGCTATGCCAGAGAGGTTTTGCCCGGGTTCGAGCTGGCGGTGGATCGCCTGTGCTGGATCGATGCTGGCAACAACGGCGGGTTGGTGGAGCGTTATCAGGTCTTTCATTTGCCGGCGTTGTTTGTGGTGCGCGACGGCGAGTTCTTTGGAGCATTGCACACGCGCCTGACCGCCGATGCGCTGAACGCAGCAGTGGCGCAGGCGCTGGGTCGAATTGCAGAGGAGTTGCCATAGATGGTGGGAGCAGACAGCAAACCGGTGATCGGGATTATCGGCACCGGTGCAATTGGCGGGTTCTACGGTTTGATGCTGGCGCGGGCCGGTTTCGATGTGCACTTTTTACTGCGCAGTGAATTCGCCGCAGTGGCCGAACGTGGTTTGCAGGTGGACAGTGCCGTGCATGGCACGCTGACGCTGAACCCGGTGCAAGCCTATGCCAAGGCCGAGGACATGCCGGCCTGCGACTGGTTGCTGGTCGGCGCCAAGACCACCAGCAGTGCCGGTCTGGCCCCGGCGATCATTGCCGCGGCCAGGCCCGGCGCGAAAGTGCTGGTGCTGCAAAACGGTCTGGACGTCGAAGACAGCCTGCGCGAGTTGCTGCCCGACTCCCTGCATCTGCTCGGTGGCCTGTGTCTGATCTGCGTGCATCGCGAAGGTCCCGGGCACATCACCCATCAGGCACTGGGGGCGGTGAACATTGGTTATCACAGTGGCCCGGCGGCAGGCGACGCGGCGCGCCTGGCGCTGGTCGAGGAGGGCGCCAGTCTGTTCCGCGCGGCCGGTATCGATTCGCAGGCGATGCCCAATCTGCAACAGGCACGCTGGCAGAAACTGGTCTGGAATATTCCCTATAACGGTCTCTCGGTGCTGCTCGGTGCCGGCACCACGCCGCTGATGGCCGACGCGGACAGTCGCGCGCTGATTCAGGCGTTGATGGCCGAAGTGGTGCAGGGCGCCAAGGCCTGTGGTCACGACATGCCGCCCGGTTACGCCGAGTACCTGTTCATGATGACGGAGAAAATGCCCGACTACTGGCCGAGCATGTACCACGATTTCCTGCACAAACGGCCGCTGGAACTGGAGGCAATTTATGCCCGGCCACTGGCTGCCGCCAAAGCCGTGGGGTTCGAATTGCCGCGGATCGAGGCGCTGTATCGCACGTTGAGTTTCATCGACCGACGCAACACCTGAGTCGGTTTTCTGGGGGAGTGGGGGGAAGGCATGGCCAAGAACATCGATGACAAACTGGTGCTGGCGATTTCGTCTCGTGCCCTGTTCGACCTGAGCGAGAGTCACAAGGTCTACCTGGCGAGCGGCGTCGAAGCCTATCGGCAATATCAGATCGAACACGAAGACGAGATCCTCGCGCCCGGTGATGCCTTTCCTCTGGTGGAAAAACTCCTGAGCCTCAACAGTCGCCTCGACCGCGCCCGGGTCGAGGTGATTCTGGTTTCGCGCAACAGCGCCGACACCGGCCTGCGCGCCTTCAATTCGATTCACCACTATGGACTGGATATCTCGCGGGCGGCATTCGTCGGTGGGCGCAGTCCGTATCCCTACCTCAAGGCTTTTGGCTGTGACTTGTTCCTGTCGACGCATGCCGAGGACGTGCGCGCTGCGCTGGACGCCGGTTTTGCCGCCGCGACGATTCTCTCCGGTGGCGCCAGTCGTGCCGCCAGTGACGAACTGCGCATCGCCTTCGACGGCGACGCGGTGCTGTTTTCCGATGAGTCCGAACGTGTATATCAGTCCGGCGGGCTGCTGGCGTTTCAGGCCAAGGAACGTGAATCGGCGCGCGAGCCGTTGCGCGGTGGGCCGTTCAAAGGTTTTCTGGCGGCGCTCAATGCGCTGCAACGCGAGTTCCCCGAGGATGACTGCCCGATCCGCACGGCACTGGTCACCGCGCGTTCGGCACCGGCGCATGAGCGGGTGATTCGTACATTGCGCGAGTGGGACATCCGCCTCGACGAGTCGCTGTTCCTTGGCGGGCTGACCAAATCGGCGTTTCTCGAAGCCTTCGCTGCCGATGTGTTTTTTGACGATCAGGCCGGCCACTGCGAGGCCGCCCGCGAAGTGGTCGCCACCGGTCACGTACCGCACGGCATCAGCAACGAACCATCGATCTAAAGCCCCTGTGCTTCAAGACGTTGCGTCGCACGTCGTACTCGCCAAGGCACTGCTAAGCTGAATCAATCTCCGCCATGTTGGCACGCGAGGAGGTCATATGATTCGTTCGATGCTGTATGCCACTGACCTCGGTCTGTACGCACCTTTAGTGATGCAGCATGCCCTGGCGCTGGCGCGGACATTCAATGCCGACTTGTATGTGGTGCATGCAGTGGAACCCATGGGACTGTTTGCCGAATCGGTGTTGCAGAGCTATCTCGACGAACAGGCATTGAACGAATTTCACAGTCAGGGTCTGAAAACTGTCATCGCCAATATCGAGCAACGGGTGCTGGACAGTTTTCGCGAAGAATTGGGGGAGGACGGCGAACAGGATCTGCAGCGGATTCGTGCGGTACGGGTACTGCAGGGCGATCCGTCGCAGGTGATTCTTGACCAGGTGGAGAAACTCTCTGTGGATTTGCTGATCGTAGGCACTCACAGCCACGGTGTCGGGGCGGAAACGCCTTTGGGGCGTACGGCGACCCGGGTCCTGCAATTGGCCAAGGTGCCGGTTTATCTGGTGCCGTTGGTGGAGCGCCGGCGTCGGGAGGATCGCTGAAGCGGGAATAATGGCGTTTTGATAAAAAAGTTCTAGATTTATTCATCAAACCATTAATATAGTTATATACCGTCGCTGATGCCCGTGGCGTCTACCTGCTTTGAGGGATACATATGAAGCTTCAACAATTGCGCTACATCTGGGAAGTGGCGCACCACGACCTCAACGTTTCCGCTACAGCCCAAAGCCTTTACACCTCGCAACCGGGTATCAGTAAACAAATCCGCCTGCTGGAAGACGAACTCGGCGTTGAAGTGTTTGCCCGCAGCGGCAAGCACTTGACCCGCGTCACCCCGGCCGGCGAGCGCATCATCACCACCGCAGGGGAAATCCTGCGCAAGGTCGAAAGCATCAAGCAGATTGCCCAGGAATTCTCCAACGAGAAGAAAGGCACCCTGTCGATCGCCACCACCCACACCCAGGCGCGTTATGCGTTGCCGCCGGTGATCAGCAATTTCATCAAGCAATACCCGGACGTGGCGCTGCACATGCATCAGGGTTCGCCGATGCAGATCGCCGAGATGGCCGCTGACGGCACCGTCGATTTCGCCATCGCCACCGAAGCGCTGGAACTGTTCGGCGACCTGGTGATGATGCCGTGCTATCGCTGGAACCGTTGCGTGGTCGTGCCGCAGGGCCACCCGCTGACCAAGCTGCCGAAGCTGACCCTTGAAGCGCTGGCCGAATACCCGATCGTGACGTATGTGTTCGGTTTCACTGGCCGTTCGAAACTCGACGAAGCCTTCAGTCATCGCGGCCTGACGCCGAAAGTGGTGTTCACCGCTGCCGATGCCGACGTGATCAAAACCTACGTGCGCCTGGGTCTGGGTGTGGGCATCGTCGCCAAAATGGCGGTCGACACCAAACTCGATAACGATCTGGTGGTGCTGGATGCCAGCGAACTGTTCGAGTCGAGCATCACCAAGATCGGTTTCCGTCGCGGTACCTTCCTGCGTGGTTTCATGTGCGACTTCATCGAGAAGTTCGCCCCGCACCTGACCCGCGAAGTGATGGCCAAAGCCATCCAGTGCCACAACAAGCAGGAACTGGAAGAGCTGTTCGACGGCGTCGAACTGCCGGTCCACTAAGACCCTGCCTCAAAGCACCTCGGTGACAGCGAACTGTTGCCGGGTGCCCGCCACCAGAATCTCCACCTCATCGCCCTCGAACTTGCCCAGCAGGCTTTTGCCCAGCGGCGAGCGCGGGGTGATGACGGTAATCGGCTGACCCACCACATCGACTTTCAGGCCCGCCGCATCCGGCGCCAGAAACAGCCATTGCTCGCGACCCTTTTCGTCTTCCAGGCCGAGCAGGGCGCCGATCTCGATGCCGCGATTTTCGTCATAGGCGCGCAGTGTCAGGTTCTGGCACAGCGCCAGTGACTGGCGGATTTCCTCGACCCGTTTCGCCTGACCTGCTGCCAGATAGGAAGCCTCAAGTCCGAGGGTGTCGTACTTGTTCTCGGCGATGTTCTCTTCGTGAGTCGCGGTTTCGTAAGCGGTCTGCGCGGCGCGCTCGGCGATGTCGAGGTCGACGCGCAGTTTGTCGAGGATCAGTTGGTGGACGGTGTGCTTGTTCATGATCAATCGCAGAATTGCAAAACGTTGGCGCGGCTCTTCTCGCTCGGCGCGGTCTGGTCCTGTTGCAGCCAGAACTGGCACTTGGGGTTCGACTGGTTGCGACTGCTGCTGCGTGCCTGATCCAGGCGATTCTGCTGTTCGTTCTTGCGCAGGTTTTCTTCGTACTGCTCGAACAGCGGACTCTGTGGCGGAATGTCCGGTTGTACCTGGACGGCCGCCGGGGGCTTGGCCAGTTGCTGCACGGCCTGAGCGACAGGCGCCAGTTGCTCGGTGAACACAAAGCGTGAAAGCAACCAGCAGGTCAGGGCGATGGCCAGAAAGCCCAGCCACATGCCCAGGGCAATGCTGCCGGTCAGTCGCAGCGCGCTAAGCTGAACAGGCAAGGGACGACGCGGGGTGGGGCGATAGGGCATGGCTGCCTCCTGGCGGATGATTACGGGCAAGTCGCGATTGTCGCACGAAGATTAATCGCCGTCGGCTCTTCTGCGCGAGGTCATTTATGCGGACAATCAGCCCTTTTGCCAACGGGAGTCTTGCATGTCGGTACCGAAAACCCGCTGGGATATTTTTTGCACCGTGGTCGACAACTATGGCGACATCGGTGTGACCTGGCGTCTTGCCCGCCAACTGGTGGCCGAGCATGCGCTGGCGGTGCGTCTGTGGGTCGATGACCTGCGCGCCTTCGAGCGTATCTGCCCCGAGATCGACATCAACCTTGCCCAGCAATCGCAGCAGGGCGTCGAGGTGCGGCACTGGCCGAGCGACTGGCCGCAAACGGAAGCCGCCGATGTGGTGATCGCCGCATTTGCCTGTCAGTTGCCACCGGCGTACATGGACGCCATGGCCGAGCGGCAACGGCCGCCACTGTGGATGAACCTCGATTACCTCAGCGCCGAAGACTGGGTAACCGGCTGTCATGGCCTGCAGTCGGTGAAGTACAAGTCGGTACAGAAATTCTTTTTCTTTCCCGGATTTCAGCCGGGGACCGGCGGCCTGCTGCGTGAAGGCGGTCTGCTTGAGCGTCGTCGGCATTTTCAGCAGGATGCCGCTGCACAGCGACAATTCCTGCAAGGCCTGGGTGTCGATCGCGCAGCGGATTCGCAACTGATCTCCTTGTTTTCCTACGAAAATGCCGGGCTGGCCAGTTGGCTGGATGTGCTGGCGGCGGATAGCACACCGACCCATTTGCTGGTGCCGGAGGGGCGAATTCTCGGTGATGTCGCGCGCTGGCTCGGAGTCGATTCGCTGGCCGTCGGCGATTTGAACGTGCGTCAGGCGCTGACGGTGCAGGTGCTGCCGTTCGTCCGTCAGGATCAATACGATCAGTTGCTGTGGTGCTGCGATTTCAACGCGGTGCGTGGGGAAGACTCGTTCGTCCGCGCACAGTGGGCCGGGCGACCGATGCTCTGGCACATCTATCAGCAGGACGAAGACATCCATCTCGACAAGCTCGACGCCTTTCTCGCGCTCTACACCAAAGGGCTTTCACCGGCCGCTGCCGAGGCGATCAACGGTCTGTGGCGGGCCTGGAGCGCCGGACAACCGATTGGCGAGCGCTGGCTGGAGGCCCGTAAACACTGGTCGCAATTGCAGGACAACGCCGAAGCATGGTGTCTGGAACAAGGCTTGCAGGCGGATCTTGCCACGGCGCTGGTAAGGTTTTACCTAAATTGGATATGATACGCGGCCTAGATTTTTGTAAATCCCATCCAAATTCGGATATTCGCAATGAAAACTGGTAAAGAACTCAAACCCGGTACCGTGATCCGTATCGACAACGATCCTTGGCTGGTTCAGAAAGCTGAATTCACCAAGTCGGGCCGTAACAGCGCGATCATGAAGACCAAGCTGAAGAACCTGCTGACCGGTTACAAGACCGAAACCGTTTACGGTGCGGACGACAAGCTGGACGACGTGATCCTCGACCGTAAAGAAGCGACCCTGTCCTTCATCAGCGGCGACACCTACACGTTCATGGACACCACTGACTACACCATGTACGAGCTGAACGCCGAAGACATCGAAAGCGTTCTGCCTTTCGTTGAAGAAGGCATGACCGACGTTTGCGAAGCCGTGTTCTTCGAAGAGCGTCTGGTTTCCGTAGAACTGCCGACCACCATCGTGCGTCAGGTTGACTACACCGAAGGTTCCGCTCGCGGTGACACTTCCGGCAAGGTGATGAAGCCTGCCAAACTGAAGAACGGTACCGAGCTGTCGGTTGCTGACTTCATCGAAATCGGCGACATGATCGAGATCGATACCCGCGAAGGCGGTTCCTACAAAGGCCGTGCCAAATAAGCACTGCTTTTCGCGGAAAGAAAAAGCCCGACCATTGAGTCGGGCTTTTTTGTGCCTGCGATTTCACGTTTACCGCTGTGTGGGAGCGGGCTTGCTCGCGAAAACGGTGTGTCATTCAACGAACAGGTTGTCTGACCAGGCCTGTTCGCGAGCAAGCCCGCTCCCACAGTGGTTTGGTGTTGTTCTCAAACGGTGGTGTGCAGACGCACTTCAACATTGCCGCGAGTGGCGTTGGAGTACGGGCAGACCTGGTGCGCCGCTTCGACCAGGCTCTGTGCATCCGCTTGCTCCAGGCCTGGCAGGCTGATGTGCAGATCGATGTCGAGACCGAAACCGCCAGGGATCTGGCCGATACCGACGTGGGCGGTGATCGAGGCGTCGTCGGGGATTTTGCGTTTGGTCTGGCTGGCAACGAATTTCAGTGCGCCGATGAAGCAGGCCGAGTAACCGGCAGCGAACAGTTGCTCAGGATTGGTCGCTGCACCGCCGGCACCGCCGAGTTCTTTCGGGGTAGCAAGTTTAACGTCGAGGATGTTGTCACTGGAGATCGCACGACCATCACGGCCGCCAGTGGAGGTTGCGATTGCGGTGTAGAGAGTTTGCATGGTGTGAGCCTCGTCGAGTGTGTTTGTTTGCGCTAATTTTTTGCGCGCTAAGTAAGTGCGAGGTGAATGTAGCTCGCTAATGTTTAGTGCGCAAGATAATTTTTTGAGAAAGCTGAATCTCGGTCCTTTAAAGGCACAGTCGATCAGCTTGAAAGTGAAGATTTAGAGCGGATGGTGGGGGCGGCGGGGGCTGAAGAATATTTTTCCTGGTGAACCGATCCTTTGTAGGAGTGAGCCTGCTCGCGATAGCGGTGGGACAGGCACTACGCAAGCTGACTGAACCACCGCTATCGCGAGCAGGCTCACTCCTACAAGGGGGGCAGCGCTGTTATCCGGTCAGGCTGTCTTGCAGATGACTGCGCAGCACTTGCAGTTCCGCTTGCAGGTTTTGCAGGCGCTCGACGGTAAAACCACTGGCGCCGAGGATGCACTGCGGAACGCTTTTGGCTTGCTCACGAAGAGCGCGGCCCTGCGTGGTCAGTTCGACGATCACCACCCGTTCGTCTTCACGACTGCGGGTTCGACTGAGCAGACCTTCGCCTTCCAGACGCTTGAGCAACGGCGTCAGCGAGCCTGGATCGGTCAGCAACCGCGTGCTGATTTCGCCCACGGTCAAACCGTCCTTTTCCCACAGCACCATCATCGCCAGATACTGTGGGTAGGTCAGGCCCAGCGCTTGCAGTAGCGGCTTGTAGACCTTGGTCATCATCAGCGAAGTGGAGTGCAGGGCGAAGCAGGCCTGGTTATCCAGCAGCAGGTGATCGCAGTTGTCGGGGGTTTCGCGTTCGGTGGTCATGGCAACGCCTTGTTCGATGATGGGCTTGAATCTAGCGCCCGAATGTTTAATGCGCCAGATAATTATCCAGAATCTAGTGCCGGCCCAGCTCTCGCTGTAGCGCCAGATCCCACGGCGGCACCGGGCTGAAACGGGTCTTGAGATATTCCAGAAGCAAACGGCTGCGCGAGTTGGTTTGCTGTTCCATGCGCAGCGCATAGATACCGGTGGTTTCCGGTTGTGGCAGGCCGGTCTCGCAGAACAGCGGCAGCAACTCTCCGCGCAACAGGTACTCACTGGCCAGCCAGGTCGGCAAATGCGCGATGCCCAGCCCGGCCAGTGCGCCGCACACCAGGGCTTCGGCATTGTTGGCGCTCATGCGGATTCGTGAGGGGCGATGCAGTTGCATTTGCCCGTCCAGCTCGAAGCGCCAGGCGAAGGGCGGGGCGAGGCCTTCCCAATCCAGTCCGTCGTGTTCACTCAACTGCGCAGGATGGCTCGGCGCGCCACGGCGTTTGAGGTAGTCGGGGCTGGCGCAGGCGATGCGCACCATGCTCGCCAGCGGGGTGGCGACCAGCCGCGTATCGGCCATTTGCCCGGCGCGCAGCACCAGATCAACTTTGCCCAGATTCGAGCCGTGCATGTCGATGAAGCTGTCGATCAGGTGCAACTGCACATCCAGCCCCGGGTACAGCACCAGAAAGTCGGCGATGACCGGCGCGAGATGGCGGCGACCGAACGCAGCGGGGGCATCAATGCGGATCAAGCCTTCCGGCGCACTGCTCAACGACACCGCTTCGGCACGGGCCAGTTGCAGTTCGCTGACAATACGTCGCGCCCGCTCGGCAAACGCCAACCCGGCCGGGGTTGCCCGCACAGCGTGGGTGCTGCGGATGAACAACTGGCTACCGACGGCGCTTTCCAGGCTATCGATGCGCCGCGCAATGGCGGAAGGCGTCAGCGGATGACGACGGGAAACCGCGGAAAAACTGCCGCTTTCCAGAACATCGAGAAATAACCCGAGCTGATCGGTCAACTGATTGGGATTCATGAGAATTCAATGCTTGTGCGAATTTGGCATAGCCATTGTGCGTTGCTGTGCGTTTCCCCGCCAGCCTGTACTGCGTAGGATGAATCGCCTGACGGATGAGGAAATCGCTGTGATCGAGTTTTTGTTGTACCTGCTGTTTGGCGCGGCCCTGGGCACACTGGGCGGGATATTTGGCATCGGCGGTGGTTTGATCGCCATTCCGCTGCTGGGTGTGTGGTTCGGCCTGGATCAACAGATCGCCCAAGGCACGGCGCTGGTGATGGTGGTGCCGAACGTGATGCTGGCGCTGTGGCGCTATCACCAGCGCAATCGCATCGAACTGCGCCATGCGCTGCCGCTGGCGGTCATGGGCTTTTGCTTTGCGTGGATCGGCTCGATCTGGGCGGTGGGCATAGATGCGCAAACCATGCGCATCGGCTTTGTCGCGTTCCTTGTGGTGCTCTCGGCGTACAACCTGCTGAAGATGTTCGGAAAAAAAACCGCGGTGAGCTCCGAGATGCGTTACTCATGGCCATGGCTGGGTGTGCTCGGCGCAGCGTCGGGGACCATGGGTGGCTTGTTCGGCGTCGGCGGGGCCGTGGTGGCGACGCCCGTGCTGACCAGTCTGTTCGGCACCACGCAAGTGGTTGCCCAAGGCCTGTCGCTGGCGCTCGCATTGCCGAGCACCGGCGTGACGCTGGTGACGTACGCGGTGCATCACGAAGTGGACTGGATGATCGGTCTGCCGCTGGCCATCGGCGGTCTGGCCAGCATCAGTTGGGGCGTGAAAGTCGCCCACGCAATGCCGGAAAGGCTCTTGCGCGGGCTGTTCTGCGGTTTTCTGGTGCTGTGTGCGGTGATGCTCGCCTTTAAAGTTTGAAGCCTTCGACGATGTGCTCGGCCAGGCATTCGGTGATCGGCGACGGATTGTTCAGGTTGCGGATCAGCATGATGCTGGCCTCGGGCAGCAGCGGCAAATCTTCGGCGGCGCCGAGAATGCGCATGTCCGGGGTGATCAGGCTCTCCAATTGCGCGGTGATCGCCAGACCCGCGCTCACCACCGCCATCAGCGCCGACAGGCTGGTGCTGTTGTAGGCGATGCGGTAGTCGCGGCCCATCGCGTCCAGCGCATTGCACGCCCACAAGCGGCAGAAACAATCACTGTTGAACATCGCCAGTGGCAGCGGCGTCTGCTCGTGGGCGCTGAAATTTTGCGCTTCGGCCCAGACGAATCGCTCCTTGCGCAGCAACTGGCCGATCTCGTTGCCCGGCTCGCGGGTGACGATCGACAAATCCAGATCGGTGCGTTGCAACAGCTGTTTGCTGGACTCGCAGTGCACTTCGATCTGAATCAGCGGATAGAACTGGGCGAACCGCGACAGAATTCCCGGCAGAAACCGCATCACATAGTCGTCCGGCGTACCGATGCGCACGGTGCCGACCATGTGTGGCTCGCGCAAAGTGTTGAACACTTCGCTGTGCAATTTCAGGATGCGCCGCGCATAGCCGAGCAGCACCTGGCCTTCGGCGGTCAGGCGTACCTGGCGGCCATCGCGCTCGAACAGCTGGCGTTGCAGAACGTCTTCTTCCAGACGCTTCATCTGCATGCTCACGGCCGATTGCGTGCGGTTGACCATCTCGCCAGCGCGGGTGAAGCCGCCTTGGTCGGCGATGGCAACGAAGGTACGCAGGACATCGGTATCGATACTGGGATAGGCCGACAATTCATCAATCTCCGAGATGCATGGCATCAGAAACATTCGTTGGATTGATCTTAGCTCCGGGGCGAGACTTTAGTCATCCCACATGGAGGGCAACACGATGAAAGGTCAAAAAGTCTATGTCAGTGATGAAAGAGTGCCGGTGCACCTGATCTCGGATCTGCTGCACAAGTTTAGCCGCTGGTACGAATTGCACCGTGAACGTGAGTTGCTCGCCAGTCTGAGTGACGAAGCGTTGAAGGACATCGGGGTCAGCCGAGCTGACGTTGAACACGAGGCCATCCGGCCGTTCTGGGACGATCCGATGCATAAATGATGAGGGTATCGCTACACAAACCCCTTTTGACTGAGGTAGGTTGCGAGCAGACAAGGAGATGTTCATGCCCGCGACTCTGGCCTTTTCCCTCAAACAGGCGCGACGTCTGGCGCTGGCTGCCCAAGGGTTCAACGGGCGCCAGCCGCTGACCGTCAAGGCGCCGCACGTCAACCGGCTGATTGAACGGCTGGGGCTATTGCAGATCGACTCCGTCAACGCGGTGGTGCGCTCGCACTACTTGCCGCTTTTTTCTCGTTTGGGTTCATATCCATCCACTCTGCTCGACCAGGCCGCCTGGAGCTCGGGGCGCCGTCGCACGCTGTTCGAATACTGGGGCCACGAAGCATCGTTGCTGCCGCTGGCGATGTACCCGTTGCTGGGGTGGCGGATGCAGCGCGCGAAACGTGGCGAGGACATCTATCAACAATTAGCGAAGTTCGGACGCGAGCAGCAAGATACGATTCGTCGGGTTATGGCAGCGGTCGAAGCGCAGGGCGCGTTGGGCGCGGGCAGCCTTTCGACCCGCGAGGACAAGGCCGGTCAGTGGTGGGACTGGAGCGCGGAAAAGCATGCGCTGGAATGGTTGTTCGCCGCCGGCGAAGTGACCGTGGCCGGGCGCCGCGGTTTTGAGCGTTTGTATGATTTGCCGGAGCGGGTCATCCCTGCGCCGATTCTGCAGCAGCCGTTGCCGGATGAAGCCGAGGGCCAGCGT
The DNA here is from genome assembly GCF_057799175.1 of Pseudomonas sp. 14P5.3.2. Lineage (NCBI taxonomy): Bacteria > Pseudomonadati > Pseudomonadota > Gammaproteobacteria > Pseudomonadales > Pseudomonadaceae > Pseudomonas > Pseudomonas sp. 14P5.3.2. The sequence continues at coordinate 27,586 of NZ_JBYOKU010000016.1, forward strand.
GGTCTTCTGCTGCACGCGGCTCAGGCACTCGGCGTCGGCACGGAAAAGGATCTGCGGGATTACTTCCGTTTGAACCCGGCCGATGCGCGACCGCGTCTGGCGGAGCTGGTCGAGGACGGGCAGTTGCAGACCTGCGAAGTCGCCGGCTGGCGACAGATCGCCTACTGTCTGCCGCAGCCGAAAGTCCCGCGTAAAGTCGTCGCCAGTGCGCTGTTGTCGCCGTTCGATTCGCTGATCTGGGAGCGCAGTCGTACCGAGCGACTGTTTGATTTCCGCTATCGGCTGGAAATTTATACGCCGCAGGACAAGCGGGTCTATGGCTATTACGTGCTGCCGTTCCTGCACAACGAGCGGATTGCTGCGCGGGTCGATCTGCGCGCCGAGCGGGCGTCGGGGCGGTTGGCGGTGCATGCGGTGCACGAGGAAGAGCCGGGGCTGGATGATCAGGGGATGTTGGCGCTGGCGCTGAATTTGCGGCAGATGGCCGATTGGCTGGGGCTTGCACGGGTGCAGCTTAATTGTCAGCGCGAGAGTGCAGGGCGATTGCGGGTGGCATTGGCTGAAATCTGTAGTGACTGAGCTGGCCCCTTCGCGAGCAAGCCCGCTCCCACATTGGTTCTGTGCCGTTCACAAATCCAGTGTGGGAGCGGGCTTGCTCGCGAAGGCTGCCTCTCAGACGCTAGAAACCTGACCGGTTCAACGCCGAACCTGCTTCAGGGTTTCCGCAATCAAAAACGCCAGTTCCAGCGACTGATCGGCATTCATCCGCGGGTCGCAATGGGTGTGATAACGATCCGACAGCCCGTCTTCAGTGATCGGCCGCGCACCACCGATGCACTCGGTGACATTCTGCCCGGTCATCTCGATGTGAATCCCGCCCGCGTAGCTGCCTTCGGCTGCGTGCACCTGGAAGAACTGCTTCACCTCGCCAAGGATCTGTGCGAAGTCGCGGGTCTTGTAGCCGCTGCTGGCCTTGATGGTGTTGCCGTGCATCGGGTCGGAACTCCACAGCAACTGCTTGCCCTCACGCTGCACCGCGCGGATCAGCGCCGGGAGATGATCGCCGACCTTGTTCGCGCCCATCCGCGCGATCAGGTTCAGGCGGCCCGGATCGTTGTCCGGGTTGAGCACGTCGATCAGGCGGATCAGGTCGTCCGGGTTCATGCTCGGGCCGACTTTGACGCCGATCGGGTTGTTCACTCCGCGCAGGAATTCGACGTGGGCGCCGTCAAGCTGACGGGTGCGGTCGCCGATCCACAGCATGTGCGCCGAGCAATCGTAGTAATCGTTGGTCAGGCTGTCGCGACGCACGAAGGCTTCTTCGTAATTCAGCAGCAGCGCTTCGTGGGCGGTGAAGAAACTGGTTTCGCGCAGTTGCGGCGAGCTGTCCATGCCGCAGGCGCGCATGAACGCCAGGGTTTCATCGATGCGGTCGGCGAGGTGGCTGTATTTTTCGGCCAGCGCCGAGTTGGCGATGAAATCAAGGTTCCACTTGTGCACCTGATGCAGGTCGGCAAAGCCGCCTTGGGCGAAAGCGCGCAGCAGGTTCAGGGTGGCGGTGGACTGGTGATAGGACTGCAGCAGGCGCTCCGGATCCGGCACGCGGCTCTTCTCGTCGAAACCGATGCCGTTGACGATGTCGCCACGGTAGGCGGGCAGGGTCACGCCATCGATGGTTTCGTCGTTGGCCGAGCGCGGCTTGGCGAATTGACCGGCCATGCGCCCGACCTTGACCACCGGACAACCGGCGGCGAAGGTCATGACGATTGCCATCTGCAGCAACACTTTGAAGGTGTCGCGAATCTTCGCTGCCGAGAACTCGGCAAAGCTTTCCGCGCAATCGCCGCCCTGCAACAGGAACGCCCGGCCCTGAGTCACCTCGGCAAACTGTCGGCGCAGCTCGCGTGCTTCACCGGCAAACACCAGCGGCGGATAACTGGCCAGGGTCTGCTCGACCTGGCGCAGGTGCGCGGCGTCGGGGTATTGGGGTTGTTGCTGGATCGGCAGGGCGCGCCAGCTGTCAGGGCTCCAGGGTTGGCTCATCACAGTCTCTAATTCGGTTCTACGCTCGGGACGCCCATGGTAGCAGCAATTAGTGCGTGACCTGCTCCCGCGCCTCGTCGACAATCGCCGCTTTGCCACGGCGCCTGAGCGGCGTCATCGCGTCACCGCGCCCGGTGACCATCAGGAGACGAAATGACTGAGGAGCGCGTCGAGCTGTTGCTCGCCGAGGTACAGGATGAGTTCGGCGTGATTCGCGTGCTGGAAGTGGCCGATTACCGCTTTCTGGAATTCGGCGATGCCATCGAACAGAGCTGCGTGTTCACCGCCGATCCGAGCTGGCTCGAATACGACTACACCCGGGCGATGCTGATTGGCGCGCTGTGCCACGAGCAACCGGAGAGCGCACTGTTTCTCGGCCTCGGTGCCGGCACGCTGACCCAGGCCTGCCTCAAGTTCCTGCCGCTGGAAGACGTCGAAGCCATCGAACTGCGCCCGGACGTGCCACGCCTGGCCATCGAGTATCTGGGGCTGGATGACGATCCGCGCTTGTACATCCGGGTCGGCGATGCGCTGGAATTGCTGCCAACGGCCGAGCCTGCGGATCTGATCTTTGTCGACCTCTACACCGACGTGGGGCCGGGTGTCGGGCATCTGGCCTGGAGTTTCCTCGGCGACTGTCAGAAGCGTCTGAATCCGGGCGGCTGGCTGGTGATCAACCAGTGGGCAACCGATGATGGCAAACCGTTGGGCGCCGCGTTGCTGCGCGGGCTCTATCACCGGCATTACTGGGAATTGCCGGTGAAGGAGGGCAACGTAATTCTGATTGTGCCGGCGGATCTCGAACAGGAGCTGGACCTGCAGGCGCTGACCGCCCGGGCCGAAGCGCTGGCACCGCGGTTGGGGTATTCGTTGCAATCGTTGATCAAGGCGATTCGCCCGGCGACTTGAGTTGTCAGTGATGGCCCCTTCGCGAGCAAGCCCGCTCCCACACTTGAAATGCATTCCAAATGTGGGAGCGGGCTTGCTCGCGAAGAGGGCCTGAAGAGCACCAGATTTCTCAGACCCCTTTGAAGATGCCCGGCCGCCGCTCCACCAGCGACCTCACGCCCTCCTTGGCATCCTCACTCCCCAGCAACTTCTTCACCAGCGCCGGCAACCCCTGCGCTGCCGCTGTCTCACCTTCATACCGCGCCTGGCGCGCCGACATCAGTGTCGCCTGCACCCCCAACGGTGCCTGCCGAGCAATCCGCTCGGCCAGTTCGATCGCCCGTGGCAGCAAATCCTCGCTGGCCATCACTTCCTGCACCAAGCCCAGACGCAACGCATCATGCGCATCGAACTCATCACCGGTCAGCAGCCAACGCATCGCGTTGCCCCAGCCCGCCACCTGATGAAAACGTAACGTCGCGCCACCAAAGGGAAAAATCCCACGCTGCACTTCCATTTGCGCAAAGCGCGTATTGCTCGCACACAGATTGATGTCGGCTGCCAGCATCAACTCGATGCCGATGGTCAGGCAGTAACCCTGCGCGGCAACAATCACCGGTTTGCTCACTCGCGGTCCGACGAAAACACCCCACGGGTCGCAACCGCCGGTCGGAACCTGCCAGCCTTCGGCGAGGGCGGCGCTGGCGTTGAGCAGGTCCAGGCCGGCGGTAAAGTGCTCGCCGTGCCCGAACACCACGGCCGCCCGCGCCTCGCTGTCTGCCTCGAACTCACCGTAGGCCAGGCTCAGGGCATTGAGCAGATCGAGGTCGAACGCGTTGCGCTTGGCGGCTCGGTCGAGGCCGATCAAGTGGACATGACCACGACGTTCACGGCTGACGCGGCCGGGGCAGGGCTGATTCATGGGGAGATCCTCGGGCGGGAAGGGCGGGTGCAGCGACGGTATGCCGCACATCGGTGAATCGTTTAAGCGTCATCGCCCGCAGGGCCGGGCCTTTGAAAAATAGACCTTCGCACGATTATCCGCAAAACCCCGTTACACAGCGGTGACACACCGATTCAGACGATAAAAAAAGCTCCCTTTTCGGGCAAAATCCGGTATAGTGCGCGCCGGCCTTTAACCGGGCCGCGTTTAGGTAGCGCAATTTCCCGAAGTCAGCTTCGGCTGCACGTCCGCATTGCGGGCTCTTCCCGGACGATTCTTTTTTTCATTCATTCGTTTTCGCAAATCCCCGCCGACAAAGCTGCCAGGGCGACTCTTGAGTCTCAACACGGCATGCGCAGCTTTGGAGCATGGGTCTTTGCGGATGCACTTAGAGGCAGACCCATGACCCAGGAAACCGGCGGATTCGCCGCTTTTAATCTTAACCCGAATATTCTTGCAGCCGTCGCAGCGACCGGCTACGAAGAGCCTTCGGCGATTCAGCAGCAATCGATCCCGATCATCATGGCCGGCCAGGACATGATTGGCCAGGCGCAAACCGGTACCGGTAAAACCGCCGCGTTCGCACTGCCTATTCTGCACCGCATCGATCCTGCCAAGCGCGAACCGCAAGCCCTGATCCTGGCGCCAACTCGAGAGTTGGCGCTGCAAGTAGCAACCGCTTTTGAAACCTACGCCAAGCAAATGCCTGGCGTCACCGTTGTCGCCGTTTACGGCGGCGCACCGATGGGCCCGCAACTCAAGGCTATCCGTAATGGCGCACAGATTGTTGTCGCTACTCCGGGTCGTCTGTGTGACCACCTGCGTCGCGACGAGAAAGTCCTGTCGACCGTGAACCACCTGGTTCTCGACGAAGCTGACGAAATGTTGAAACTGGGCTTCATGGATGACCTGGAAGTCATCTTCAAAGCTCTGCCATCGACCCGTCAGACCGTTTTGTTCTCGGCTACCCTGCCGCAGTCGATCCGCGCCATTGCCGAACGCCATCTGCGCGATCCGCAACACGTCAAGATCCAGACCAAGACCCAAACCGTTACCGCGATCGAACAGGCTCACCTGTTGGTTCACGCTGACCAGAAGACCTCTGCCGTTCTCAGCTTGCTGGAAGTGGAAGACTTCGACGCGCTGATCATGTTCGTGCGCACCAAGCAAGCGACCCTGGATCTGGCCAGTGCCCTCGACGCCAAAGGCTACAAAGCCGCAGCGCTGAACGGTGACATCGCCCAGAACCAGCGTGAGCGCGTGATCGACTCGCTGAAAGATGGCCGTCTGGACATCGTTGTCGCGACCGACGTAGCTGCCCGTGGTCTGGACGTTCCGCGCATCACCCACGTATTCAACGTGGACATGCCGTACGATCCGGAATCCTACGTGCACCGTATTGGCCGTACCGGCCGTGCCGGTCGCGAAGGTCGTGCGCTGCTGCTGGTGACTCCACGTGAGCGCCGCATGCTGCAGGTGATCGAGCGTGTAACCGGTCAGAAGGTTGCCGAAGTGCGTCTGCCGGACGCTCAGGCGGTTCTCGATGCACGCATCAAGAAACTGACCAACAGCCTGTCGCCGCTGGTCGCTGATGCCGAATCGACTCACGGCGAACTGCTGGATCGTCTGACCGCTGACATCGGTTGCACCCCGCGTGCCCTGGCTGCAGCTCTGCTGCGCAAGGCTACCAACGGTCAAGCGCTGAACCTGGCCGCGATCGAGAAGGAACGTCCACTGGTGCCGAACAACGCACCGCGTGGCGACCGTCCTGAGCGTTCCGGTGATCGTCCTGATCGTGGTGACCGCGAGCGTCGTGCGCCAATGCCTCTGGGCGAAGGTCGTGCCCGTTGCCGTACCGCGCTGGGTGCGCGTGACGGTATCGCCGCCAAGAACCTGCTGGGCGCCATCCTCAATGAAGGTGGTCTGGCCCGCGAAGCGATCGGTCGCATCCAGGTGCGTGACAGCTTCAGCCTCGTCGAGCTGCCGGAAGATGGTCTGGACAAACTCCTGACCAAACTGAAGGACACTCGCGTCGCTGGCAAGCAGCTGAAGCTGCGTCGCTACCGCGAAGATTGATCCGCCCTCGGGCTGATTGATCGAACATAAAAAATCCCCGACTGGTTCGGGGATTTTTTTTGCCTGTCTGAAAGAGCAAAGATCGAAGATCGAAGATCAAAAGATCGCTGCCTGCGACAGCTCCTACACAGGGTGTACTCATTCCCCACTGTAGGAGCTGCCGAAGGCTGCGATCTTTTGATTCTGCGTTTATCCGAAGCGATAGATATCCATGCCTAACGCACCCATTGTGAATCCCCTGTGCGCCACGCTGAACTCGCCCCCCGCACCGCGTGCGAAATACAACGGCAGCAAATGCTCATCGCTCGGATGGCTGCGTACGGCGTTCGGTGCCTGCTGACGGTAATCGTGCAGCGCCGCCTCATCGTTCGCCGCCAGCTTGTCGATCATCCAGTCACGGAAGTCCCGTGCCCATGGCTCGACGCTTTCCGGCCCGGCATGCCAGTCCAGTTCGCGCAGGTTGTGGGTGATGCTGCCGGAGCCGATCAGCAAAATGCCCTGATCGCGCAGGCTTGCCAACGCGCGTCCGACACGGGTTTGCAGCGCCGGGCCGCTGCGGCTCGGCAGCGACACCTGTACCACCGGGATATCCGCCTGCGGGTACATCAGCGACAGCGGCACCCACACGCCGTGATCGAACGGTCGTTGCGGATCAAGGCGTGCCGGCAGATGGGCGGCGTTCAGCAGTTCGGCAATTTCGCCTGCCAGTTGCGGATTGCCCGGTGCCGGATATTGCACTTCAAACAGGGCACGGGGAAAGCCGCCGAAGTCATGCCAGGTCTCTGGTTGCGGATTACTGCTGACCAGCAGTTCCGGACTTTCCCAGTGCGCAGAAACGATGATGATGGCTTTGGGGCGGGGCAGTTCTGCCGCCAGACGCGCCAGAGCCGGGCCACTGGCACCGGGTTCCAGGGCCAGCATGGGCGAGCCGTGGGAGATAAACAGGCTGGGAAACATGGAGAGGTTCCTGAGCGGTAAGATGGCCTCATCTTCAGTCAGATCATTGATCTAAATCTAATATAAGTTTTAACGCCTTTTGATCGATTTTTTTGGGGTGATGCATGCAGCCTGAGTTTTGGCACAAGAAGTGGGAATCCAATCAGATCGGCTTTCATCTGCCTGAGGTGAACCCGTATCTGCAGCGTCACTGGCCGCCGCTGGCCATGCCGGCCCGCGCGCGGGTGCTGGTGCCGCTGTGCGGCAAAAGCCTGGATCTGCTGTGGCTGGCAGGGCGCGGTCATCAGGTGCTCGGGGTCGAGTTGTCGCAGAAGGCCATCGAGGACTTTTTCAGCGAGCATCAGGTAACGCCGCAGGTCAGCGACAAAGGGCCGTTCAAGGTCTATCGCGCGGATTCCATCGAGTTGTGGTGCGGTGATTTCTTTGCGCTGACGGCAGACGATGTAGCGGACTGTGCTGCGTTGTACGACCGGGCAGCGCTGATTGCCTTGCCGCCCCCCATGCGCGAGCGCTATGCAGCGCATCTGCAGCAGATCCTGCCGCCGGGCGTGCAAGGGTTATTGATCACACTGGATTACGATCAGGCGCAAATGTCCGGGCCACCGTTTGCAGTGGCCGATGATGAGGTGCAGCGCTTGCTGGGTGGTGACTGGCAGGTGCGGATGCTGCAAGAGCAGGATGTGCTGGGGGAGAGCTGGAAGTTTCTGCAGGCGGGAGTGACGCGGTTGGAGGAGCGGGTGTATCGGGTTTCTGGCCGATAGGTTTTTTATTGGCCGGGCTGGCCTCATCGCTGGCAAGCCAGCTCCCACAGGGATCGTCGGTGTTATAACAATCTCGAATACACCAAAAACCACTGTGGGAGGGGGCTTGCTCCCGAAGAGGCCAGAACAGGCAATCCACAATCCCGAGTACAAAAAAGGCCCGCATCACTGCGGGCCTTTTCGTTACTGCGTCAAACCGATCAACCGCGACGACGCAACGCGTCGATACGTTCTTCCAGCGGCGGGTGGCTCATGAACATGCGGGCAAAGCCCTGTTTGATGCCACCGTTGATGCCAAAGGCATTCAGGGTGTCCGGCATGTGCACCGGCAGGCCCTGCTCGGCACGCAGACGTTGCAGTGCGCCGATCATTGCGTTGGTGCCCGCCAGGCGTGCGCCGGCTTCGTCGGCACGGAATTCGCGCTTGCGCGAGAACCACATGACGATGGCGCTGGCGAGGATGCCCAGAACCAGTTCGGCGAAGATCGTTGCCACGTAGTAGGCAATGCCCTGGCCTTCTTCGTTCTTGAAGATCACCTTGTCGACGAAATTGCCGATGATCCGCGCGAAGAACATCACGAAGGTGTTCACCACGCCCTGGATCAGCGCCAGGGTGACCATGTCACCGTTGGCCACGTGACCGATTTCGTGGGCCAGCACGGCTTTCACTTCATCCGGCGAAAAGCGCTCGAGCAGGCCTTGGCTGACCGCGACCAGCGCGTCGTTCTTGTTCCAGCCGGTGGCGAACGCGTTGGCCTCGTAGGCCGGGAAAATACCGACTTCGGGCATCTTGATCCCGGCTTCGCGGGACAGTTGCTCGACGGTTTGCAGCAGCCATTGCTCATGCCGGGTGCGTGGCTGGGTGATGATCTGGGTGCTGGTGCTCATCTTCGCCATCCACTTGGAGATGAACAGCGAGAACAGCGAACCGGCGAAACCAAAGACCGCACAGAAAACCAGCAGCTGACTGAGGTTGAGATCAACCCCGTTGGCCGCCATGAACCCGTTGAAGCCGAACAGGCTCAGGGTGATGCTGGCTATCAGCACGACCGCCAGGTTAGTGGCCAAAAACAGCAGGATGCGCATCATGGTTGTAGAAATCTCCTCAAGCTAAAGATGTAGCGTACTGCGGGGTATATAAGGTGCGGCACCGGGTGATTCAACCGAGTGACTATTTCAAACTGTGTCCTACAGCGGATTACTGGGTCTGCAGGTCATTGCCCACGACCGAAACCGAAAGGGCTGACAGGCGGCCGCCACCCGCCGCCATTACGTCAGGCGCGTATAAGCCATATCAATCGCAAGTGTAGAAGGCGCAGTGAGGCGGGGAGGGCAGAAGTGTTGCTGAATCAGACAGCGCGCAACGCAGGACACGTTGCGCACTGTCGACCGGTTACTGGCGGTAGGACTTGAGGAAGTTGCCGATGCGGCCGATGGCCATTTCCAGATCATCGACACGTGGCAGCGTGACCACACGGAAGTGATCCGGCCACGGCCAGTTGAATGCCGTGCCTTGCACCACCAGCAGCTTCTCGGAGAGCAGCAGGTCGAGGACGAATTTCTCGTCGTTGTGGATCGGGCAAACTTTCGGGTCGATCCGCGGGAATGCATACAGCGCGCCCATCGGCTTGACGCAGCTGACACCCGGGATGTCGTTGAGCAACTCCCAGGTGCGGTTGCGCTGCTCCAGCAGGCGACCTTGCGGCAGTACCAGATCGTTGATGCTCTGATAGCCACCGAGGGCGGTCTGGATTGCATGCTGGCTCGGTACGTTGGCACACAGGCGCATGTTGGCCAGCATGTCGATGCCTTCAATGTAGCTCTGGGCATTGTGTTTCGGCCCGGAGATGGCGATCCAGCCGGAGCGGAAACCCGCCACGCGGTAGGATTTCGACAGACCGTTGAAGGTCAGGCACAGCAGGTCCGGCGCCAGCGAAGCGGTGCAGATGTGCACGGCGTCGTCATACAGGATCTTGTCGTAGATCTCGTCGGAGAACACCACCAGGTTGTGCTGGCGGGCCAGTTCGAGCATGCCCAGCAACACCTCCTTCGAATACACCGCGCCGGTCGGGTTGTTCGGGTTGATGATCACCATCGCTTTGGTGTTCGGAGTGATCTTGGCCTTGATGTCGGCCAGATCCGGGAACCAGTCGGCGCCCTCGTCGCACAGGTAGTGCACGGCGTTCCCGCCGGCCAGGCTCACGGCGGCGGTCCAGAGCGGGTAGTCCGGGGCCGGCACCAGCACTTCGTCGCCGTTGTTGAGCAGTGCCTGCAGCGACATCACGATCAGCTCGGACACGCCGTTGCCCAGGTAGATGTCTTCGATGCCGACACCTTCGACATTTTTTTGCTGGTAGTACTGCATCACCGCTTTACGCGCGCTGAACAGGCCTTTGGAGTCGCTGTAGCCCTGGGCCGTCGGCAGGTTGCGGATCACATCCTGGAGAATTTCGTCCGGCGCCTCGAAACCAAACGGTGCCGGGTTGCCGATGTTCAGCTTGAGGATGCGCTGGCCTTCCTCTTCCAGACGTTTGGCGTGCTTGAGCACCGGGCCGCGAATGTCGTAGCAGACGTTGGCGAGCTTGTTCGATTTGCTGAACTGCATGGCGATGTGATCCCGAAAATGAACGATCCAGACGGCGAATGGCCAACCGTACTGGGATTCCTGCGTCTTCGCACAGGCGGAGTCTTGCGCCGTGGCGCCGAGAATCCGTTTGAATGCGCCCGGTCTGACTGCCAGACTGGCGTGTGACGAGGCGCAATCATACGTGCCACCCGATCCGTGGAAAAGGTACAGATCGGGCTTTTTCAGCCGCTGAGGTGTGATGATGGAAAAGTTGGAAAAAACCCTGGAAGAATGGCGTGCGATGCTCGACCCCGAGCAGTACAACGTGTGTCGGCTCAGTGCGACCGAACGGCCGTTCTCCGGCAAATACAACGCCACCAAGACTGACGGTGTCTATCACTGCGTCTGCTGCAACGAGCCGCTGTTCGACTCCACAACCAAATTCGATTCCGGCTGCGGCTGGCCGAGCTTCTACGCGCCGATCGGCGAAAGCGCCATGACCGAAATCCGCGATACCAGCCACGGCATGATCCGCACCGAGGTCAAATGCGCCCGCTGCGATGCGCATCTGGGCCACGTGTTCCCCGATGGTCCGCCACCGACCGGCCTGCGTTATTGCATCAACTCGGTGTGCCTGAATCTCGAGCCGCGCGAGTGATGCGAGCCCCTGTAGGCGCTGCCGAAGGCTGCGATCTTTTGATTTTCAAGATCAACAGATCGCAGCCTTCGGCAGCTCCTACAGGGTTATGTGCAGTTAATTAAATTGCACGCAATTTAATTGCTCGCTATGTTTACGCCTTCTTCCAGAATTCAGAGTGCGGATCATGAGCGACAACCTGCTGAATATCCCTGTCACCACCATCAAGGGTGAGCAAAAGACCCTGGCCGATTTCGCTGGCAAGGCCGTTCTGGTGGTCAACACCGCCAGCAAATGCGGCTTCACCCCGCAATACAAAGGCCTGGAAGAGCTGTGGCAGACCTATAAGGATCAGGGCCTGGTGGTGCTGGGGTTTCCGTGCAATCAGTTTGGCAAGCAGGAGCCGGGCAACGAGGGCGCGATCAGCGAGTTCTGTGAGCTGAACTACGGCGTGAGTTTCCCGCTGTTCAAGAAGATCGACGTCAACGGTTCTGACGCGCATCCACTGTTCGTGCAGTTGAAAAAGCGCGCTCCGGGTCTGCTCGGCTCCGAGGGCATCAAGTGGAACTTCACCAAGTTCCTGATCGGCAAGGATGGGCAACTGGTCAAGCGTTTCGCCCCGACCACCAAGCCGCAGGACATGAGCGGCGAGATCGAAGCTCTGCTCAAATGAACAGCCTGCCCGACGATTCGCTGAAGCTCGACAGTCAGTTGTGCTTCAAGTTGTATGCCGCGTCCCGGGCGGTGATTCGCGCTTACAAGCCGATGCTCGATCAGCTTGGCCTGACGTACCCGCAGTACCTGGCGATGCTGGTGCTGTGGGAATGGCAGGACAAACCGCCGGAGCAACCGACGGTCAAGGCCTTGGGCGAGCGGCTGGCGCTGGACTCCGGCACCCTGACGCCGTTGCTCAAGCGTCTTGAGCAATTGCAGTGGGTGCAGCGCCAGCGTTCGGCGCGCGACGAGCGTGAAGTGCATCTGAGCCTGACCACCCAAGGCCAGGCGCTGCGCGAGCAGGTCGGGCCACTCAAGGCCCGGTTGTTGTGCGACAGCGGGGTGGATCTCGATCGACTCAATGATTTGCGCAACGGCCTCGATCACCTGTTGGGGCAGATCAAAGCACTGACGTAGTCGGAATCCACTGGTCGAGCACCGCCGCCAGCTCTTCGCGGCGGAACGGCTTGGCCAGGTAATCGCTCATGCCGGCCGCACGGCAGCGTTCGCGTTCTTCGGACATGGCGTTGGCGGTCAGTGCGACGATCGGCAGGTGTGGCCAGCGCCCGCTCTGGCGGATCTGCCGGCTCGCTTCGTAGCCGTCCATCACCGGCATGTTGCAGTCCATCAGCACCAGATCGAATTCATCGTGCTCCAGTTGATCGAGCGCCTCGGCACCGTGGGCGGCGACCACCACATCGCAACCGAGCTTGCCGAGCATGCCCTTGGCCACCAATTGGTTGACCGGATTGTCCTCCACCAGCAGTACCCGTCCGCGCCGTTGTACGGGCACGCTCTCGAGGCGCGCATCGTTGATCGTGGTGATGTCGGCCAGCAGAATGCGCCGCAGGATCTGAAACAGCGCGTTGCGCGCCAGCGGTCGGGCCTGTTGCTGCAATGGCGCCAGCGCCGCGGCTTCTTCGCTGGGCATGAAGCTGCCATAAGCGGTCACCACCAGGATCGGCGTGCTGAGCGTCGGGCGCAGGCTGAACAGGCATTCCGGGCAGTCGGTGATCACCAGGTCGGGAGACAGGCCCAGCAGCGGATCGTCCATGGTGCGCTGCTCATAGGTCACGCCCCACACTGGCAACAGCGTCTTGAGCAGTTCCGCCAGGCCGCTGCTGGCAGCGGTGATCGCCAGAACCTTGCCCTGCAACGGCGGCGGCATCACCGCCCGGGTGTGGCACGGCAACGGCAGGTCGGCGCAGAACTGACTGCCGAAACCGGCCTCGGAACTGATGGTCAATCGGCCTTGCATGGCTTCACACAGGTTGTAGGTCAGCGCCAGGCCGAGGCCGGTGCCGCCGTACTGGCGGGTGATGCCGGCACCGGCCTGGGTGAACGGCTGGAAGATTTTCACCTGGGCTTCCTCGGCGATGCCGATGCCGGTGTCGCAGACCTCGATGCGCACCCCGTCGTTATGCGCTGACAGACGCACATCGACCCGGCCGAACCGGGTGAACTTCAGGGCATTGGACAGCAGGTTGCTGACAATCTGCCGTACCCGGGTTGGATCCCCCAGCACCAGCGCGGGGAAGTGCGGGTCGATCAGGCAGGTCAATTCAACGCTGGGCGCGGCGTTCTGCGACAGCAGGTTGGCGGTGTCCTCGATCAGCGAGGCGAGGTCGAACGGGATGTGTTCCAGCTCCAGTTGCCCCGCATCGAACTTGGACAGGTCGAGAATATCGTTGAGCAGTTCCACCAGAACCTTGCCCGAGTCGTGGGCAATCGACAGCTGTTGCTGCTGCTCGGCATTCAGTGGCCCGTCGAGGGACAGGGCGATCATCCCCAGCAGGCCGTTGAGCGGGGTGCGGATCTCGTGGCTCATGTTGGCAAGGAATGCCGAGCGCGCTTCGGCCATGTCCAGCGCGGTGCTGCGGGCCACCTCCAGTTCCTCGTTGGACTGGCTGAGCCGGGTGTTGATGGCCTTGAGCTCGGCGGTGCGGGCCGAGACGATGTGTTCCAGTTGTCCGAGGTAATCGGTCAGGCGGTTTTCGGCGTTGCGGCGTTGCTGGATTTCCGTGGCGATGTTGTCGAACTGCTGGTTGGCGACTTTGACCAGCACGCCGATCTCGTCGTTGGCGTGGCCGGCCGGACATTCCAGAGTCGTCGGTTCTGCGCTGCGTGCGTCGCGCGCGCTGAGCTCACGGATCAGACGCACCAGTGGCTTGGTCAGCATCACGTAGAACAGCGCCAGCAGGATGCCGGTGAGGATCAGGCTGCGGGCAAAACCGTTGAGCAGGGTGACTTCGGCGCGGCGCAGGAACCGGCTGCCGAACGCGTAGGTGTCGACTTCCAGACTCAGCGTGCCCAGCGATTCGTTGGGCAGGTGGTCGAGGTACAGGCGGTCTTCGAACTGGCGTTTGGCGCCGAACAGGAAATCGCTGATCACCCGATAACGGCTTTGCAGTTCCGGGCGTTTGACGTTGGCCAGGACGTTACCGTTGTTGTCGGTCATTTGCGCCGAGATGATCGCCGGCGAACGCAACAGTCCCAGGGTCAGTTCCTGCGCCAGTTCCGCGTCGATGTTGTAGGCGATGCGCGATGCCGGATTGTGGCTGATTTCCAGCAACGACAGGATTTCACGGTTGATGGAGGCGTCTTCACTGGCATAATCGATGCCGATTTGCAGCAGGCTGAGCAGCGTGCCCAGAATGAACCCGACCAGCACAGTGAATCTGGCTTGCTTGTAAGACAGCCGGTGGGTGAATTTGATATCCATAGGGTGTTGAACCACTTCCGTTTCCCTTCGCTGCTCAAGCATAGTCGATCATGTATGGATACCGAGGTTCCCGAATCGCCTTGTAACAAGGCCTGAGCGGGGGTTGTTGATCTGATTGTCGTCGCTGAAGCACCATCATTGCTTTGAACGTGCCCGAGGAGAAGACGTGGATTCCCGATTAAATGCTTTTCTTGAACGCGCCGAGTCGGTTCTGGCGCGGATCGAACCCTTGTTGCCGGCGCCGCGCCCGGTGATCGACTGGGAAACATGCCTCGCGGCGCGCTGGCAGCGTGACGGGCGCAGCGGGTATTTGCTGCCGCTGGAAGTCAGCCTCGACATGCGCCTGTCCGACCTGATCGGCGTTGACCGTCAGTTGGAGCAACTGGGGCGCAACACGCAACAGTTTCTCGACGGCATGCCGGCCAACCACGCGCTGCTCTGGGGCTCGCGCGGCACCGGTAAATCGTCGCTGGTGCGTGCGCTGCTGGCCGAACACGCGAGTGCCGGTCTGCGTTTGATCGAGATCGAGCGTGACCATCTGGCCGACCTGCCGCGCGTGGTCGAGCAGATCGCCAAACTGCCGCAGCGCTTCGTGCTGTTTTGCGATGATCTGTCATTCGAATCCGGTGAAGGCGACTACCGCGTGCTGAAAAGCGTGCTCGACGGCTCGCTCGAGCAGGCACCGGACAACGTCTTGCTGTACGCCACATCCAACCGTCGCCATCTGGTGCCGGAAAAGGAAAGCGACAACGAAAACTGGAAACGCGTTGACGGCGAGCTGCATCCGAGTGAGGCGGTGGAAGACAAGATCGCGCTCTCAGACCGTTTCGGCCTGTGGCTATCGTTTTATCCGTTTACCCAGGAACACTTCCTCAACGTCGTCGAGCACTGGATCGGCCAGTTGGCCGCCAAGGCTGGCTTGAGCTGGCAGCGCGATGAAGAGCTGGACATCCTCGCCGTGCGCTGGGCAACCGGGCGCGGCAATCGCAACGGACGTTGCGCGTACCAATTCGCCCGTTACTGGGTGGGACTGAAATTGCTGGAGCACAAGGCATGATTGATTTGCAACAAAGCGGCCAGGGGCTCGAAGGCTATGGCCTGTTGGCCGCACAACTGGAATCGCTGCTGGCGGACGAGCGCGATTTCATCGCCAACGCCGCGCAGTTTTCGGCGTTCCTGTTCAACCAGCTCGATGATTTGAACTGGGCCGGTTTCTACCTCAATCGCAACGAAGAACTGGTGCTGGGTCCGTTCCAGGGCCAGATCGCCTGCGTACGCATTCCGTTCGGGCGCGGCGTGTGTGGCGCGGCAGCGGCCAGTCGGCAGACCCAGCGCGTTGAAGACGTGCATGCGTTCCCCGGTCATATCGCTTGCGACAGCGCCTCCAACAGCGAACTGGTGGTGCCACTGGTCAAGGACGGTCGGTTGATTGGCGTACTCGATCTCGACAGCCCGAAACTCGCGCGTTTCGGCGCGGACGATCAGGCCGGTATCGAGCAACTGGCGGCGATCTTCCTGCGTCTGACCGACTGCTGATCAGGCGCTCAGGCCAGCCTTGCGCAGCAGGCTGGCCGAGTCCACCGCATCGATCTGTCGCGGATCGAGAAACCGCGCGGCGTACTGCATGTACACCCCGTCATTGATGAACAGCGCAAACAACTCGGAGTCGATGTGCGCCTCGCGGGACATGGTGGCCATGATCCCCAGGGCTTCGCTCAAGGATTTGGCTTTCTTGTACGGCCGATCCGCCGCTGTCAGCGCCTCGAAAATATCGGCAATCGCCATCATCCTCGCCGGCAGGCTCATGTCGTCGCGCTTCAGGCGTTTGGGGTAGCCGCTGCCGTCCATTTTTTCGTGATGACCACCGGCAATTTCCGCCACGCTGTCCAGGTGTCCGGGGAAGGGCAGGTGGCTGAGCATCAGGATCGTCTGCACCATGTGGTGATTGATGATGTAGCGCTCCTCACGGGTCAGCGTGCCCCGGGCAATGCTCAGGTTGTAGAGTTCGCCGCGATTGTATTTGTAGCGCGGCACATCCAGTTTGAACCCCCACGGGTTGTCTTCCGGAATCAGTTCGCTGTCGGCGCGCTTGATCAGGTGTTCGGGTTTGTCCGCCAGCAGTGCCTCGCTGACCGGCAGATTCGCAACCGGCGTTTGCGCCTGACGGCGGTTTTCCTCCCATGACACCCCCAGTCGATCATCGAGGGTGCGTGTCCAGCGGCGCTCGGCGATGCGCTCAAGACGCTGCAGGTCGGCTGGCGCCATGGCCTCGCCGCCCAGATTGCAACGGGCAACAAAGGCAAAGTCGTCGTCCAGTTCAGCCAACGTGGCGTCACGCAGGTCGCTCAGTTGCGCCTCGTTGCCGCCCAGCGCCAGTGCCTGCCAGTAACTGATCCAGGTATCGCGCTTGAGCACCTCGAAACGCGTGCGGATTTCGTGGATGCGATCGTTGAGGGTTTCCAGTTTGGTGGCCTTGTCGACGACATATTCCGGCGTCGTGACCTTGCCGCAATCGTGCAGCCAGGCCGCGATGTGCAGGGCTTCCCATTCGTCTTCGCTCGGCTGATAGCTCTGGAACGCCGGCGCCTGACTGGCGGCCGCGGCCTGCGCGAGCATCAGGGTCAGTTCCGGCACGCGCTGGCAGTGGCCACCGGTGTACGGGCTCTTGGCGTCGATAGCGCCGGCCAGCAACTGGATGAACGCATCGAGCAACTGCTTCTGCTTCGCTTGCAGGCGCTGGCTTTCGATACTCACCGCCGCCGCGCCGGAGACTGCTTGCAGGAAGGCGATGCGGTCCGGGCGCAGTTTTTCCAGGTCCTGAGCGCTGCCGCTGTCGTTGATCAGCAGAAGCAGCAGGCCGATGGTTTCGTTGTGGCGGTTGCGCAGGCGGATACCGATCAGGTGGATGCGCGGCGACTGCATGGCCAACAAGACTTTCTGCAAGTCCCCGGCCTGTTCAAAGCCAAGGCTGCTGACCACGTTGTCAGCGATGATCAGTTGCTGGAACCACGTCGGCCCTTGATCGGCCAGAAGATCCCGGCCCAGCACAGCGAACTCGCCGGGTTCCTGCGAGACGCCATCAATTACCAGTCCGTAAGGCTCCATTCGGTTGCCATCGTTTTCGCGCAGATAGATCAACCCGGCTTGCGCTTGGGCGATCTGCACCGTTTCGAACAGCACCCGTTGCAGCAATGGGGCAAAGCGGGTTTCGGCGCACAGGCTGTCGGTGATGCGGAAGAAACTGGCGAGTGTTTCCTTCATGCGGGCCATCGACAGGCTCAACTGATCAACCTCCAGAACCGGCGAGCGACGGGTAACCGGAAAGTTGAAATCGAAGCTGCGAATCGCATCAGCTTCCTTGACCAGCGCATGCAACGGCTTGACCAGAATCCGCGAGGTCAGCCAACCCAGCGGCAGGCACAGCAGCAAGGTCGCGAGGGTGATCAGTGCCCCTTGCCAGCGCATACGGTAGGCGTCGGCCAGCAACTCGTCCTCCGGCACCAGCAGGGCCATCTGCAGACCTCTCGGGCCGCCCTCTTGCAGATTGCTGCGGGCGACGATCCAGCGGCGTCCATCGACGTCGAGCCGTTTGCCCGGATGCGTGGTGGACAGCAACGCGTACAGATTCGGGCTCAGGTCGGCAGCCTTGGCCAGGCGTGCGCTGCTGTCGTCGACAATCAGCCGGCGGCTGTCCGGATAGGCCACGGCATTGCCATCGGCATCGAACAACACGATTTCGGTAGACGGGGTGACCACGTGTTTGAGCAAGGTGGCCGAGAGTGCTTCCAGGGTCAGGTCGGCACCGATCACACTGGTTGCGCCGCTGCGTCGGGCCAGGGTGGTGCCCACGTTGTGCGTGGAGAAAAACACATAGGGTTCGGTGGTGATCTGATCGCCCTGCTGCAGGGCGTTGGTGTACCAGTTGCGGGTGCGCGGATCGTAGCGGTCGTCGGGATTGTCCTGGCGCCCGACAGGCATCAGCGCCTGGTCGAAGAACAGTGACTGCGACGACGCGATGCCGCTGGCGTCGTGCTCGATGCTCCAGACCTGATAGGCCGCGTCCGGCGGTGCCTTGAGCAGGGTTTTCAGGGCGCTGGTGCGCAACGGCCGGACCATGAAGAAGTCGCCGTTGCCGTAGCCCAGATACAGCGAAGCGAGATCGGTGTTGTCCTTGAGTGATTGACTGAACGGCTTGAGCAGCGCCAGACGCTGTTGCAGGTTCGAGGCCCCGGCCGCCTGGTTGTCGGCCAGCAGGCTCAGCAGGTGACGGATCGGTTCATACGTTGAATGCAGGTCCAGGCGCACGTCCTGTTCGATGCGATTGAACAGGTTTTCGCTGCTCGACAGGATGATCCGGGTGGTCTGGCGATAATTGAACAGCCCCAGCACCACGCCGGTCAGCAACAGCAGAAACGTGAACATGACGCTGATGTGCACGTGCAACGGGAACCGGCGTTGATCCGGGCGCAGTGGGCTGGGCATTGCTGACTCTCCATTGAAGTAAACACACTGCTCAGCGCCCAAGCATAGTTAAGGCTCGGTCATTGTGCTTTCTGCGAACGGTTCCAATTGTTGCTGCAGCGCCTGCTCCAGTTCGACCATCGCCGCGTCGGTGGCCTCGATGCAGCGCACGATGGCCGCCACAGACGTGGTCTGCAGGCAGGCCTGTTCCAGGGCATCGCAGCGCACGATCAGACGCGAAGCCTGGGCGATTCGGGCGGCGCCCTTGATCTTGTGCGCCACCGCCGCCAATGCCTCGCGATCATTGTGCGGCGCCAGGGCCAGCAGCTCCTCGCGATCGAGGCGGCTGCTCTTGAGCAATTGCGTGAGCAGGCGTTGGGCCTGAAGCGGATTGCCGCCCGTCAATTGATTCAAACCCTCGAGATTGAACGCAGGTTCAGGGGTAGCCGGTTGCAGACCGTTGACCCACTGGCTCAGCGCACTGAGGCTCAGGGGTTTGAACAGGCAGTCATTCATGCCGGCCTGTTTGCAGCGCTGCACTTCCTCGGGTTGCGCATTGGCTGTGAAGCCCAGCACGGTACAAGGAGCACGCCCGGTGCTTTGTTCGTGCTGGCGGATGGCCTCGGTCAGTTCGTAGCCGTTCATCACTGGCATATTGCAGTCAGCGATGACCAGATCGAATGCGCCGCGCTGCCACTTCTCGAATCCGCTTCGCCCCTCTTCGGCAAGGCTGAAGCGGTGCCCGAGGAACTCCAGTTGCTGGCACATCAGCAGACGATTGGCGGGATGGTCGTCGACCACGAGGATGTTCAGCGGCGTACCCGCGGCGTGGATCGGTGGCGCGGTTTTCGTCGCGGCGACCTTGCACGGCAGCGTTTGCAGCGGCAGCGACAGGCAGACCTGAGTGCCGATCCCGGGCTGACTGCTCAATTGCAGCTGACCGCCCATCATTTCACAGAGGTTGCGACTGATCACCAACCCCAGACCCGCGCCGCTGCGCGCGGGCTGTTGGCCACTGTCAGCCTGGGCGAACGGTTTGAACAGGCGCTGTTGATCTTCGATGCTGATGCCGACCCCGGTGTCCTGGATCGTCAATTGAATCAGCGAACACTGGCCCGCGCCATCGGGCACCACGTCCAGATTGACCCGGACCTGCCCGGACTCGGTGAATTTGATGGCATTGCTGATCAGGTTCGACAGGATCTGCTTGAAGCGCAACGGATCAAGCTGCACGTCGACATTGAGGCCCGGGGGAGTGAGGGTCAGGGGCAGGGCGAGGTTTTTCTGCCGGGCCAGACCGTCGAAGATCCTCACCACTGAAGAAACGGTTTCCACCAGATTGACCCGCTCGGGACTCAGGCTCAGGTGCCCGGACTCGATCCGTGCGATATCAAGGATGTCGCCGATCAGGCCCAACAGGTCCTTGGCCGAGCAATAGGCGGTTTCGATGGACGAGCGATCCGGAGCCTGATCGGTCATGCGTTCGAGCGTCAATTCGAGCATGCCGATGATGGCATTCATCGGCGTACGGATTTCGTGGCTCATGGTGGCCAGAAAGGTACTTTTCGCACGGTTGGCGTTGTCCGCTTGTTCTTTGGCCGTACGCAGTTCATCGAACAGTTGCCGGCGTTCACTGATGTCGATCCAGCCACCGATGATCCCTTGTACATCGCCGCTGGAATCGCGGTACGGCAGGATCCAGTGGTAGATCGTCAGACGCCGGCCACCGATGTGCAGCGGTCGGTCGAGTACCATCGGTGTCCCTTCGGCCACGACCCGCTGGTAATCCGCCTCGAAGGCCTGGGCTTCGAAGGCATTGCTCAGGGTGCCTTGCATGACGCTTTTGCCGATCACGTCTTCGCGTTTGGCGTTGAAGGCTTCGAGGTAGCTGTCGTTGCAGCTTTGCAGCAGCCCCCGGCGGTCGCGCACATAGATCGGGTGAGGCGTGCCGTTGACCAGTGAGCGCATGAATTCGAACTGATCGTTGAGTGCCCGCTCGGCGGCCTGGCGTTGCTTGATCTGGCGCCGCATGTAGGCATTCCACAGCAGTGACAGCAACAGCAGCAGGCAGGCTGCGCCGATCAGTTGGTAAAACAGGCGCTGGTAGTGATGCCAGTTGCTTTGCGCCGCATTGGAAAAACCGCGCCAGCGGCTATTGATCACCCCCAGTTCTTCGGGGCTGATGCTCAGCAGCGCCTTGTCGAGGATCGACCCCAGTTCGCTGTTGTCGCGGGCCGTGGCCAGCGAAAAGGCGGCCTGACGGGTGCCGAGGGTGGTGGTGATCTGCAACTGATGCTCGAAGATCCGCGACGAAATCAGATAGTTGGCGATCACCAGCGAAGCGACGGCGCCATCGGCCTTGCCTTCGGCGAGCAAGGTCGCGGCGCCAAAGGTGTCGGAGGTTTCGGTCAGGTGGATATTGGGGAACTCGCGTCGCAGGTAATCGGCCATGGGACTGCCCTGGGCAATCGCCAGGTATTTGTCCTTGAGCTGCGTCGGATGGGTCGGGCTGTCGGTGGCTTTGCGGGTGAGCAGGACGAACGAGTTTTCCAGGTAGGGACGGCTGAATTGCAGGGTCTTTTCTCGTTGCGGGCTGGGTAGCAACGCCGCGATCAGATCGGCCCGGTGCTGATTGATCTGCTCGACCATGTCGCCGTCGCTGCGGCTGCGGACCAGTTCGAAGCGCATGCCGGTGCGCAGGCGCAGCAGTTCGAGCAGGTCTGCGGTGATACCACGCAGATTGCCGTCGCTGTCGAAGAACGTCAGCGGCGCGAACGCCTCGTTGACGACGACGCGCAGCACCGGATGCTGTTTGAGCCACTGCTCTTCATGGTGGGTCAATTGCAGCTTCTGGTCGGTCAGCAGGATGTCGCTGCCAGCGCTCCAGCGCTTGGCGATGCGGTCGCGTTCACTGGCCGGTATGGCCTGGAGCGCGGTGTTGATGATCGCGAGCAGTTGCGGATTGTCGGTATGCACGGCGAAGCTGAAACCGTGGGCTTCCTGTTTGCCGAAATTGGCCATGCGAATGTTGTTCAGATAGCCCTTGTTGATCATGTAGTGGGTGGAGATGGTATCGCCCAGAAACACGTCGGCCTGATCGAAAGCCACCGCATTGATTGCGTTTTGATAGGAAGGGTAGGACGTCAGGATGGCTTTGGGGTACAGCGCCTTGACTTCCTCCTGCGGCAGATAGTGATAGACCATGCTCAGGCGCAGACCGGCCAGGCCCTCGGTAAGCGTACGGGTCTCGTCTTCACGGGTGACCAGTACCGGCTGATCGATGGCATAGGGGATTGAAAGCAGAATGTCTGGATTACTGGCCTCGAAACCGTTGGCCGTACCGAGCATATCCACCTGCCCGGCTATCAGTGCGCGCAAGGCGGCTTCCCTCGAGGCAAAGCGCTTGACCCGGATTGGTAAACCGACAGCCTGTGCGAGGAGGCCGGCGTAGTCGGCGGTAAAACCTTCGTAATCGCGGCCGCTGGCGGTCATGTCGAACGGCGGATAATCCGGTGCGGAGGTGCCCAGTCTCAGTTCGCTGCGAGTCTGTAACCATTGCCGTTGCGCGGGCTGCAGAGAAATGGACAGCGCTTCGTGGCTCGAACGGCTGCGCAGCACATAATCTTGCGCTGTGACGAGGTCGGCATAGGCCTGATGAGTCAGGCACAGGCTCGCACACAATATGACGAGATAGATCTTCAAACGACTGGGCATTCAGGCTCTCACACTAGCGCGTTGCGTTTGGCCATCTCGATAAGTTCCACCAGGGATCTGGCTTTCAGTTTCTGCATCAAGCGTTTTTTGTAAGTGCTGACGGTTTTGTTACTGAGAAACATGCCTTTGGCAATTTCCTTGTTGGTACGCCCCTGTGCAAATAACTGCAGGACCATGAGTTCGCGGTCATTCACGGCTTTGAATAATTCCAGTTCGGCGTAACGTACATCGTCACTGCGTACCGGATTCAATGCCTGACTTGGGAAATAGTTGTAACCGGAAAGTACCGCTTTTATGGCGCTGACCAGTTCACTCAAGTCTTCTTCCTTGCACACATAACCGGACGCGCCGGACTGCATGCAGCGAATACCGAACAGTGTCGGGCATTGCGCCGTCAGTACCAGGGTCTTGAGCGGAGTGCCCATGGCGTTGAAACGGGCGAGGACTTCCAGGCCGTCGAGCTTGGGGATGCTGATATCGAGGATGATCAGGTCGGGCATGCATTCGCGAACCATCTGCATGGCATCGACCCCATTATCGGTTTCGCCGACGACCCTATAACCTTCATGCTCGAGCAGCATTCGAACGGCAAGTCGGATGACGGGGTGATCATCGACAATAAAAACGGAGTTCATAATCAAATCCCATACGTGCGCGAATAAAGCGCGCACCTTAGCTCAGATAAATGAGCGGCCGCATGAACTCACATGGCTCTAGCAGCAATATAGGATAAGTCCTACACACTAAAGGGAAATTGACTACGACCAAACTCAATGTCGCGTAAGGAGGTGTTTAGAGTATTTGTTTATCTGAATATTTTAAGTTGCTTGTAGAGTATTGAAGAAACAGCGTTTGTCTGTGTTGTTTTGAAGTTAAACGGATTACGTTTGGTCTGCGCGGTCATCGAATACCGCAAAGCCGCTTTAATGGATCAGGCACTCAACCGGGCAGTCGCGCTGACCCGGTTGAGGAAGATGCTCCGTCAGTGGCTGGAGCGCCCGGTCATTTCCAGCGCCATGTCGCTGGCGTAGCTGTCGGTCATCCCGGCGATAAAGTCGATCATGCGCAGGAACGAGGTGTGCAGCGGCCCGTGGGGGTCGGGTGCATTGTTGCCCAGCAGATCAAGGATGCGTCGGCTCTTGAACGACGGCGTGCGTCCGCCATGTTGCTCCAGCGCTGCGCCGCAGAACGCGTTGAGGAGGATTTCCAGCGTGGTGTAGGCGCCGATTTCATGCAGCGTCTTGCGCTTGTCCTGGAAGATTTTCTTGCGAGCGATGTCCTTGGCGTTGAGCACGCAGCGTTTGGCCGGGCCGTGCATGTGTTCCACCAGGTCGCCGTGCAGCGTGCCGGCCAGCAGCGCGTCCTGTTGCTCGACGAATGCCCGGGCGGCAGCATTGGTCAGGTGCTCGATGGCCTTGCCGCGCAGGATCGCCAGTTTGCGTCGGCGCGAATCCTGCGGGCCGAGCTGGCGATAGGTTTCCGGCAGATCGTCTCCCACCAGACCGAGCAGCAACGATTCAACCTCCGCGTATTCCAGCAGCTCCATTTCCAGACCGTCTTCGAGGTCGATCAACGCATAGCAGATGTCGTCGGCCGCCTCCATCAGGTACACCAACGGGTGCCGCGCCCAGCGCTGGTCTTCCAGTTGCGGCAGGCCGAGTTTGTGGGCGATCTGCTCCAGCAGCGGCAATTCACTCTGGTAGCAGCCGAACTTGTGTTTCTTGTAGCCAAGCGAGTCGGCGTGACGGGCCGTCCACGGATACTTCAGATAGGTGCCGAGGGTGGCGTAGGTGAGTCGGGTGCCACCGTCGAACTGGTGATACTCAAGTTGAGTCAGCACGCGAAAGCCTTGCGCGTTGCCTTCGAAATTGAGGAAGTCACCGCGCTCGGCTTCGCTCATGCCGTCGAGCCAGCCGCGCCCGGCCGCCTGCTGGAACCAGTGGCGAATCGCGTCTTCCCCGGAATGACCGAACGGTGGATTGCCGATGTCATGCGCCAGGCAGGCCGATTGCACGACCATGCCCAGGTCGCTTGGGTCGCACCAGTCGGGCAGGGCGCTGCGCAAGGTTTCACCGACGCGCATGCCCAGCGAACGGCCGACGCAGCTGACTTCCAGCGAGTGGGTCAGACGGGTGTGGATGTGGTCGTTACTCGATACCGGGTGCACTTGGGTCTTGCGTCCCAGGCGGCGGAAGGCGCCGGAGAAAATGATGCGATCGTGGTCTTTGTGGAACGGGCTGCGGCCCAGCTCTTGCGGGCTGTGCAGCGGCTTTCCAAGGCGTTCGCGGTTAAGCAGGGTCTGCCAATCCAAGGCTGGTTCTCTCCGTCGGTGACTGGAATGATCAATGCCCTAGCTTCCCGGTTCGGCCACGCCCCTGCAAGCGGAACTACAAGCCGGCTGCATCAATGTCGATCAGCAGCAGGCGTTCGCCGTTGTCGAAGAACTGGCCGGCGGTCAGGCAATACTGGTTGCTGGTGGCATCGCGGTAGGTGCTGGACAGGGTCAGGCGCCGCTCCTCCCAGCCTTCGGCGAGCAAATGATAGAAGTACGGACGCCATGACCAGTTGTGCCCCAGGTAGCGGTTGTCGGCGACCCAACGGTTATGCCGCCATTCAAGGTTGGGCGTGAGTTGGGTGCCATGCCGGTCGCATTGGTAGAACCGCAGCAACCACGGGAAGGCTTCGAGTTGCGGCAGCGCACTGAGCGGCGCATGGGCCTGAGCCCAGCTTTGGAGGATCGACATCAGTTCGCCGAGTTGCTGGCGCATCTGCATCAGGCGTCCGCGTTCAGCCAGTTTCTGCCGCACGTAACGCTGACGCAGTTCGGCGAAGCGCTGCACGAAGGCATCAGTCGGATAGAAGGCTTCCTGCGCCCGGGCGAACAGGAAACCCTGAACGTAACGTGATCCGCATTCCAGGGCGAAATTCAGTTGCGCTTCGGTCTCCACGCCTTCGGCAATGATCCAGCAGCCGGTTTTCTCAGCCATTTGCGCCAGGGCCTTGACCACCTCGCTGCTCGGCCCGCCCAGCGCCGCCGCCTGGAACAGGCGCATGTCGAGTTTGAGAATGTCCGGCTGCAACGCCAGCACCCGATCGAGCTGCGAGTAACCGGCACCGAAATCATCAATGGCAATCCGCGCGCCGGCCTCACGATAACGGCCGACCACGTCGGTCAGACGCTGACTGTTGCCGCCCAGTTCAGTGATCTCGAACACGATGCGTTGCGGATCGACGCCGTGTCGCAGCATTTGCTTGAGACTGGGCAGGGGCTGATCCGCGCGCAGGCGACTGATCCAGCGCGGCGACATGTTCAGGCTCAGAAACCATTCGGCAGGGGCTTCATGCAGTCGGCTCAGGGCGTGGTCACGGATCTGGCGGTCGAGGCGGCGCAGGGCGATGGCAGGTGTGCGCGGGTCGGCGAACAAGGGCCCGACCGAGGCCAATTGGCCGTCGGGCTGGCGCAGTCGACCGAGAGCTTCGACGCCTGCAATTCGTCCGGTGGCGGTATCGATGAAAGGTTGAAAGCAGGCGAGCGGTTGCCCGTCGATCACGGGGCCTCCTTAGTCGTTCTTGTTCGAGGTAAACCCTGCCGGCCGGATAGGCGTGCGGGATTGAACCTCGGGGTGAGGAGGTTCAATCCCGGATATTGCAAGAATGCAGCCAGATACGTCGGTTCAGCGTTTGCCCGAACTCTGCATCACCAGTCTGATCAGCGGCCCGAGGCTGGTGCCCAGACGGATCAGCCGGGTCAACCCGCCGACGCCACCGCTTTTCGCGCCTTTGCCGGTGATGAAACCCAGCAGGGTGACGGCGGCCACGCCCCATAGCGGCGCATGCTTGATGCCGAAGCCGTCTTGCAGGTTTTGCTTCATCCCCCGCATGCGCTGCAAGGGTTGCAACACTTGCCCGGCTTCGTGGCGGATTTCCTGACGATGCATTTCCATGCGCAGGCGAATCAGCGCCTTGCGCATTTCCCGGCGCGAGCTGTTGTGTGGCAGTTCAGGCAGGCTCATGGCAACAGGCGCTCCCGATCGTTGGCCAATTCTTCCAGGGTGCCGTGGAAGGGCGAGGATTCATCGAAGACCGCTGCCTTCAGACGCAATCCACAGAACCCCGCCGCCAGGACGTAGAACACGCACAGGCCGATGATCCCGGCCAGGCGATAAGTGTCCCAGAGCAGGATCAACACCAAGGCAGACAGGCCGATCAGCAACAGCAGCGCAAACACCAGCGCCAGCCCTGCGAACAGCAACAGGCTGACGGTGCGTGCTTTCTGTTCCTGCAGCTCGATGCCGAACAGTTCGACATGGCTGTGCAGCAAGCCGAGAACGGCGGCGCCCAGGCGCCGCGTGGAGGAGGTGGTGCCCGACCCCAGGCCGGATTCGCCGATCGACATGATCAGCGCCGAGTGGCCAGCAGGCCAATCAGGAAGCCCACCCCGGCGGCGATGCCCACCGACTGCCAAGGATTGGCGGAAACGTAGTCTTCGGTGGCGGTGACCGCCGCCTGACCGCGATCGCGCAGGGTGTCTTCGGTCAGCTTCAGGGTTTCCCGGGCGCGCAACAGGCTGTCGTGGATCTGATCACGCAGCTCATCGGCCTGATCACCCGCGAGGGACGCGGTGTGTTCGAGCAACCGTTCGGTATCGGCCACCAGAGTCTGGAAGTCGTTCATCAGGATTTCTTGAGCAGTCTTTGCCTTGATGCTGGCCATGGGTGGATCTCCGTAAGTGACGTCTGAAGCGTTCGAGTATGAGCCTTGCGCGAAGGTTCAGTACAAATGACTGGTACAGCTTTTGCTATGTCGTGGTGCGTCCTGCCGCCGCCGTGCGCTGTTGCCGGGCGTGCATGCAGCAAAACCTTAACTCAAATAATCCTGGTTCGTGTCAGGACATCCACCTTGTGCGCCAAAGCGGTTCATCGCAGCGTCGCTGCGCAGACCGACCGGTCGCAACTTGGTGCATGAATTGTCCGCACGAACCGCTTTGGTGCCTTTTTAGCCTTCAGGTCTGCCTCTTTATGGAAAATCTGCAAAGCGCTGTGGACACACTGGTTCACAGTTCCAACACGTTGTTCATTCTGATCGGTGCGGTGATGGTGCTGGCGATGCATGCCGGTTTCGCCTTTCTTGAAGTCGGCACGGTTCGCCAGAAAAACCAGGTCAACGCGCTGTCGAAAATTCTCAGTGACTTTGCGGTCTCGACCCTGGCCTATTTCTTTATAGGCTATTGGATCTCCTACGGGGTGACCTTCATGCAACCGGCGGCGGTGCTGAGTGCCGATCACGGTTACGGTCTGGTGAAGTTTTTCTTCCTGCTGACCTTCGCCGCGGCGATCCCGGCGATCATCTCCGGCGGGATTGCCGAGCGCGCGCGATTCGCTCCGCAACTGTGTGCAACGGCGCTGATCGTGGCGTTCATCTACCCGTTTTTCGAGGGCATGATCTGGAACGGCAACTTTGGTCTGCAGGCCTGGCTGACCGCGCGCTTTGGCGCGGCGTTCCATGATTTCGCCGGATCGGTAGTGGTGCACGCCATGGGTGGCTGGCTGGCGCTGGCGGCGGTGTTGCTGCTCGGGCCGCGCAACGGGCGTTATCGTGACGGGCGTCTGGTGGCGTTCGCACCCTCAAGCATTCCGTTTCTGGCGCTGGGTTCGTGGATTCTGATTGTCGGCTGGTTCGGCTTCAACGTGATGAGCGCACAGACGTTGCAAGGCGTCAGCGGTCTGGTTGCAGTCAACTCGTTGATGGCCATGGTCGGCGGCACGGTGGCGGCGTTGATTGTCGGGCGTAATGACCCGGGCTTCCTGCACAACGGCCCGTTGGCCGGACTGGTAGCGATCTGCGCCGGTTCCGACCTGATGCATCCGGTGGGTGCCTTGGTCACCGGCGCGATTGCCGGTGCGCTGTTTGTCTGGTGCTTTACCGCCGCACAAGTCAAATGGCGCATCGACGATGTGCTCGGTGTCTGGCCGTTGCACGGTTTGTGCGGGGTGTGGGGCGGGATCGCCTGCGGCATCTTCGGCCAGACTGCGCTGGGTGGTCTCGGCGGCGTCAGCCTGATCAGCCAGGTGATCGGCACCGCGCTGGGTGTGTTGGTGGCGTTGCTCGGCGGCTTCGTCGTCTACGGTGTGATCAAGGCCTTGCACGGCCTGCGCTTGAGTCAGGAGCAAGAGTATTACGGCGCCGACCTGTCGCTGCACAAGATCGGCGCGGTGAGTCAGGACTAGGCTTCCTTGTCTTCGGCGCCGGGATAAAACCCGTGCAACAGGCGATAGCGATCGATGCGCACTTGATCGATCTGCTCCTGCACCTGATGCGCCGGCAGGCCGAGCATGATCAAGGCGTGGGAGGCGAGCATCAGGCTCGATTCCAACAGTTCCGGCACCACTTCGGTGGCGCCGGCCGCTTTGAGTTCAGCCCATTGGCTGTCGTCGCGGGTGCGCACCAGAATCGGGATCTGTGCATTGAGCCGGCGCGCTTCCTTGAGAATCCGCAGGCTGACATCGCTCTGATCCACGGCGATCACCAGCAGCCGGGCGCGCAACAGTCCGACCGCGGTCAGCAGGTCGCCGCGTGACGAGTCGCCGTAATGCACCTCGCTTTCGCCGGACGCGGCTTCCTGCACGCGCACCGGATCGTTGTCCAACGCGATATAAGGCTGATTGGCATTGCGCATGAAGCGGCCGATGGACTGGCCGACTCGGCCGTAGCCACAGATCACCACGTGTTGATCCAGACCGGCATTGAGGGCGCTGATTTCCTCGATTTGCGCCTCCTGGTTCGGCTTGCGGTGCAGGCGCGCGGCGATTTTCGGCGCGGCGCGCAACAGCAACGGTGTCAGCAGCATCGAGCAGAAGGTGGCCGCGAGCAGCAGGGCGCCCAACTCGGCAGGGAGCAGTTGGTTCTGTTGCATCTGCGCCATCAAGGCGAAGCAGAATTCCCCGCCCTGCGCCAGGGCCAGGCCGCTGCGCCAGGCGGTTTCATGATCGCTGCCGCGCCACTTGATCAGGAGTGCGACGACCGTGCCTTTGATCAGCATCAGGCCGAGGGTCAGGCCGAGAATCAGCACGCTGTGACTGATGAACAGTTGCAGGTCGATCAGCATGCCGATGCTGACGAAAAACACCCCGAGCAGGATGTCGCGAAACGGCCGGATGTCGGCCTCGATCTGATGGCGATAGTGGCTCTCGCCGAGCAGCATCCCGGCCAGAAATGCGCCAAGGGCAGGGGACAGGCCCAGCAGGTGCGTCAGCCATGCGGTCAGCAGCACAATCACCAGCGCCAGCAGCACGAACAATTCCGCCGAGCGCGACGCGGCCACTTCATGGAACAGCCGTGGCAGCAGCCAGCGGCTGGCCAGCAACAGACCGAAAAACAGCACCACGGTCTTCACCAGCGTCAGCGGCAAGGCCCAATACCAGGCTTGCGCGCTGCTCCCGGCGAACACTGGCACCAGGGTCAGCAACAACACCGCGACCACGTCCTGAAACAGCAAGACCCCGACTGCGTTCTGCCCGTGGCTGCTGAACACTTCGCCCAGGCTGCTCAACTCCTTGGTGACAATCGCCGTCGACGACAACGACAGCCCGGCGCCGAGCAACATTGCCGGGGCCAGCGGCATGCCCAGCAGGATCAGCACCAGCCCGAGCACCCCGGTGCTGAGCAATACCTGCTGACTGCCCAGGCGAAACACTACCTGGCGCAGCGCGATCATTTTCGACAGGGAAAACTCCAGGCCCAGTGAGAACAGCAGGAACACCACGCCCAACTCGGCCACGTCCGGCAGGTGTTCGCTCTCGTTGACCCAGTTGAACGCGGTCGGTCCCACCATCAGGCCCACGCAGAGATAGCCCAGCACCGGCGGCAAGCGCAGGCGGCGGAACAGGGCAATCATCACCAGTGATGAGGCGAGGATGATCAACAGGTTGGCAAACACAAGACACTCCGATGTCAGGCTCAGGCTTCTCAAGCGTAGAGGCAAAAAGCCCGGGAGCATCGCCTGATTGGCTTTTCCGTGGACTGATTTGCGTCAGGGTTTGCGTGTTTCCCGCCGTGTTCGGGTCTTCGGGCAGCAGTCGCTCGACGGGTTTTCGAGGCAGGCCTAGAATGAACGCTCACTTTTCCGGTTGAGCGATCATGCCTCCTGAATGTCAGTTGTTCGGCACCTTGGGATGCCATTTGTGTGAGTTGGCAGAGGCCGAGTTGATGCCGCTTGTCGAGCATGGGCTGTTGGTGGAGCTGGTGGACATCGCTGAAAGTGAGCCGTTGGTTGAGGCTTATGGGCTAAGAATTCCGGTACTGCGCCGAATTGATACCGGGGCCGAGTTGGACTGGCCTTTCGACGCCGATCAAGTGGTTGCTTTCCTGCGTTGATCCTCATTCCGCTGGTCACTCCTGCACAGGCAGTCCTTGGCACTCTAGGGTTTATTCGGTTACTGTATGTTCATACAGTAATTGGAAAGACCTGCTGCTTTTGATGACTTGAGCAGGTGAATCCGGCAGTCAGAGGGACGAACCGTGGTCAATGTCGAACAGTTGAAGAACAGCGTGAACCGGATGTCGGTTGACGTGGTGCGCGAGGCGGTCCTCGAGTTGCGCCTGGACGGGCTGGTCACGGAGGGCAAGACGCCTTTCAACAAACTGCATTTCAACACCTGTTTTGCCGAGATCGAGGCGCTGTTCCAGCGTGCCGGTTATCACAAGCAGCTGGATGTGGTCGGTTATCAGGGCTTGCTGTACGCCTTGTATGACCCGGGGCGCTGGGAGGCGGTCGATGTGCTGCGCTGGCTCAAGGAGTTCACCGAAGCCGCGGCGCTCAAGTCGATTCCGGCCTGAGCGGGCCGCAGATTCTGCGCTAGGTTCGTTGCGCTCAGTGTTGGATAATGCCGGCCTGCATTGAGGGTTCGAATTTCCGTATGTCCACACCAACATTTTCCGCTGCTCAGAATCAGGCCAGCACCCTTTACCTGCCTCCGGGTGCGTGGCTTACCGTGCTGGATTGCCTGTGTGAGCATTTCAGTGCGATCAGCCGGGAGCAATGGCTGGACAGAATCGCCCGGGGCCGGGTGCTGGATGGTCAGGGGCAGCCGATTGCGGTGGATCTGCCGTACAAGGAAGGCCTGCGCATTCACTACTTCCGCGAAGTGCCGGATGAAAAACCGATTCCGGTGCTCGAGTCGATCCTGTATGCGGACGAGCATCTGGTGGTGGCGGACAAACCGCATTTTCTGCCGGTGACACCCGCCGGTGAATACGTCGAGCAGACGTTGCTGCGCCGTCTGATCCGTCGCCTCGATAATCCGCATCTGGTGCCACTGCACCGCATTGACCGGCACACGGCGGGGCTGGTGATCTTTTCCGCCAACCCGCAAACCCGCTCGGCTTATCAGTCGTTGTTCCCGACCCGGCAGATCGATAAACGTTATGAAGCGATCGCCCGTGCGCTGCCGGAACTGGAATTTCCCCTGGTGCACAAAAGTCGCCTGATCGACGGCGAACCGTTCTTCCGCATGCAGGAAGGCCCAGGTGTCGCCAATACTGAAACGGCGGTGGAAGTCCGGGAAAAGAATGGTGATCTGTGGCGCTACGGCCTGTACCCGGTGACGGGCAAGAAGCATCAGCTAAGGGTGCATATGACCGCGCTAGGGGCGAGTATCTGTAATGATCCGTTCTACCCGGATGTGTTGAAAGACGTTGAGGATGACTATGCCAATCCGTTGAAGCTGTTGGCACAGGGGCTGCGGTTTGTCGACCCGGTGACCGGCGAAGAACGCGAGTTCGAAAGCCAGATCACCCTGCAGTGGTGACGCCATTCACTTTCCCCGCGCCCATGAAAAAGCCCGCATTAATGCGGGCTTTTCTGTATCCGGTGTCGACGTAAAGCTTACAGCTCTTTAACGGTACGAACCTGATCCTTGTTGATGCGGGTCTCTTTGCCGTCGAGTTGTTTGAACTCGTAGAAGCCCGAATCTTCATCGTATTTCGGGGTGTCGACGGCCTGGATTTCGCGACCGTCATTCAAGGTGATCACTGTTGGCGACGAGCAACCAGCGAGAGTTGCCAGGCCCAGTGCGAGCATGAAAGTGGCGAGGGTCCGTTGAGTCATGGGTGTGTCTCCGAATGGGAATACTTTGGTTACTGAGCTTGAGACGTGTACAAGGCGTGAGAGTTCCTTGAGTGCTGTCAGTCTGACACAGTGTTATGCGCATTTAACAGTTCGGGGGTGTTCAGGTTGGCCAGTCGCGGGTCATTGTCGGGGCATTGCAGGGCCGTCGCGCCGAGGTTGCGCATGACCCGGCCAGGGCTGCGCTCGCCGGTATTCCAGGCGGTTTCGAACACGGGCAGCAGCGCGACTGGAATCACACACAGCAGCGGTTCCCAATGGTCATCGTGACGCAGCATTAAAGGTTTGTCAGGAAACCGGCCGGCGGTTTCACGCATGTCCTGCAGCAGTGCTGCGTCGATTCGCGGCACATCGCAGGGCAGCACCAGCAGGTGCGGCAGGCGGGCGGCTTTGAGTCCGGCAAGGATACCGGCCAGAGGACCGGGAAAATCGCCCTCTTCATCGCTGACCAATTGATCGGCGTACGCGGCATAACGCTCACGATTGCGATTGCAGGAGATGATCAGATCGTCAGTCAGCGGCCGCACCTTGCGCTGCAGGTGCGCAATCAGCGGCTCACCCTGCCACTCGATCAGCCCTTTGTCCTGGCCGCCCATGCGCTGGCCGCGTCCGCCTGCCAGGAGCAAAATGGAACAAGGGGGCAATGGCGTATTCGAGGTCATGGCAGCTCTCCAGCAGGGCGGCGAAAAATTCGGGCGCTGTGATATAACACCGGGCTGTTTCTCCTACAACTGGACGAGCCTAATGAAAGCCAAGGCCGATGTACCTTTTGCACCGCTGAACATTTCGGTGCTGACTGTCAGCGACACCCGAACCCTGGAAACCGACACATCAGGCCAGGTTTTCGTCGACCGTCTGACCGCTGCCGGCCACCGTCTGGCCGAGCGGGTCCTGCTCAAAGATGATCTGTACAAGATCCGCGCGCAAGTTGCCCACTGGATTGCCGAGGACGTGGTGCAGGTTGTGTTGATTACCGGCGGCACCGGTTTTACCGGGCGTGACAGCACGCCTGAAGCCGTAGCTTGTCTGCTCGACAAGCAGGTTGACGGATTCGGTGAACTGTTCCGCCAGATCTCGGTGGCTGATATCGGTACGTCAACCGTGCAGTCGCGAGCTCTGGCCGGTCTGGCCAATGGCACGCTGGTGTGCTGCCTGCCAGGTTCAACCAATGCGGTGCGCACCGGTTGGGACGGGATTCTCGCCGAACAGCTGGACTCTCGGCATCGCCCATGCAATTTCGTACCTCACCTGAAACAGGCAGCGCCTTGTGAATCCCGTGGGTAAGCCGGGCAAGACTGGCAGTCTGATGCCTGTCGAGGAAGCGCTGGCCCGCCTGCTGGAAATGGCTGACGCTTCGCCGATTGTCGAGCGCGAGTTTCTGCCGTTGGCTGAAGTAGAGGGGCGGGTGCTGGGTGACGACCTGATTTCGACTCTGGATCTGCCGCCCTGGCCAAACAGCGCCATGGACGGTTATGCCCTGAATCTGGCGGACTGGACCGGCGAACCGCTGCCGGTCAGCCAGAAAGTGTTCGCCGGGCAGGCGCCTGAGCCATTGAAGCCCGGTACCTGCGCGCGGATCTTCACCGGTGCGCCAGTGCCAGCCGGGGCCGATTGCGTGGAAATGCAGGAGAACGCCGAGGTTCTGACCGACGGCAGCGTGCGCTTCATCGAAACCATGAGTGTCGGTCAGAACATTCGCCCGCAGGGGCAGGAAACCACTGTCGGTGAGTTGATCCTGGCGGCAGGTACCCGACTGGGACCGATCGAGCAAGGTCTGGCGGCGTCGCTGGGGTGTGCCGGCCTGAATGTAGTACGCAAGGTGCGAGTCGCGGTGCTGTCCACCGGCGATGAACTGGTCGAGCCGGGTCAGCCGTTGGGGCCGGGACAGATTTACAACAGTAATCGGGTGGTGTTGTGCAGTTGGTTGCAGCGCCTGGGTTGTGAAGTGATTGATGCCGGCATTCTTCCGGACGATCTGGCCACTACGCGGGCGCGTTTGGGCGACTTGCGGGATGTCGACCTGATTCTGTCGACCGGCGGCGTTTCGGTGGGCGAAGCGGATTTTCTTGGCATCGCGTTGAGGGAAGAGGGCGAGCTGGCGCTGTGGAAACTGGCAATCAAACCGGGCAAACCGCTGACCTTCGGCCATTTTCGCAAGGTGCCGGTCATCGGCCTGCCGGGTAACCCTGCTTCGACTCTGGTGACCTTTGCTCTGCTCGCGCGGCCCTATTTGCTGAGGCGTCAGGGCGTGCAGGATTCAGAACCTCTGAAGTTTACGGTGCCGGCAGGCTTCGTCTGGCCAGTGGCCGGCAATCGGCGCGAATACTTGCGCGGTCGACTCGAACAGGGGCGGGCAGTCATTTACCGCAATCAAAGTTCCGGTGTGCTGCGCAGTGCAGCCTGGGCGGATGGCCTGGTAGAAGTGCTGGAAGGCCGTACGCTGGCAGAAGGCGATGAGGTTGGGTTCATTCCATTGAGCGACCTGCTCGGCTGATCCGCGCCTGGTGACTGCAGGCTCGACCGATACCGCGTCGATGCCTGCATTTCTTCCGTCAATGGCTCATCAGTGTGACCAACTGATCGAACCGGCTGTTGGCAACCCATCCCAACAGTCCCAAGACCACCGCCGTAGCACCCGCCGAATAGGCGAGACGGTGCTTGATGGTCTTTACATCCCCGCGGACTTCGTCCATATCGCGACGAATGTATTTGAGGTGGGTTTCCAGTTCGGTCACGCGCGGTTCCATATCAACTTCTCCAGCGGTTCTGGCGTTTTTTTTGAAATCGGATTTGTGACTGGTGCGACTTTCACCGAGAGGGACAATCGGACTAGTTGGAATTTTGGCTTCATGGCTGGACATGGAAATGTCCATCGGCTGTTTCAAATGTAAGCGCGCTGGCCTTCCCGTCATTCCAACTGTCACCAGCACCGAGGGTGTATCCACTCATTACCTGCACGTCCTTGTGTTGTTAAATCGAAGATTGATACCACCTGCACACGGTGAATCAATGATCGAGTCTGGTCAATTGAGCCGATTCCTCACATATCGTAAGAAAAAATACCGCTGTGTAGGACTGCAACAGGCAATCGTTTGAATTAAATGGGATTGCCATGGCTTTTTTGCGGGTGCCAGAGGTCAAGATGTTTCATACCGATTCAACCGTGGGGAGTGACCGTTATGAGTGAGCGCAGGGCGCTGTTGATTTTGCATGGCAAGCAGGCACTCAATGAGGCGGTGCGCGCCGCCGTCGAAGCAAAGCGCGAGCAGGGCTGGGAGCTGGCAGTGCGTCTGACCTGGGAGGCCGGTGACGCTCAGCGTCTGGTGGAGGAGGCGCTGGCAGGCGGCTATCGGCAGATCATAGCCGGGGGTGGTGATGGTACGTTGCGGGATATCGCTGAAGCCCTGGCGGCGCATGCGCACAAGGCCAGTCTGGTGCTGTTGCCGCTCGGGACGGCCAACGATTTTTCCCGCGCGGCGGGGATCCCGCTGGAGCCGGCCGAGGCACTTGAGCTTCTCGATGTACCGCCGCGTGATATTGATCTGGGCGAAGTTGGCGGGCAGATTTTCCTCAACATGGCGACCGGCGGTTTCGGTAGCCAGGTGACGGCCAATACGTCCGAGGATCTGAAAAAAGTGTTGGGCGGGGCCGCCTATCTGTTCACCGGTTTATCGCGCTTCAGTGAGTTGCACGCGGCCTATGGCGAACTGCAGGGGCCGGACTTTCACTGGCGTGGCGAGCTGCTCGCGCTGGGCATCGGCAACGGTCGTCAGGCGGGTGGTGGACACGTATTGTGCCCGCAGGCGCTGGCGGATGATGGCCTGTTGGACATCAGCATTCTGCCCGCGCCACAGGAGTTGGTGGGCACGCTGAAGAATCTGCTCAGCGATGGTTTCGGCCTCGATAACATGTTTGTGCGCGCCCGCTTGCCCTGGGTCGAAATCAAGGTTGCCGAGGGCTTGAGCATCAATCTTGACGGCGAGCCGCTGACAGGCGAAAGCCTGCGCTTCGAGGCCCGTCCGGGAGCATTGCGGGTGCACTTGCCCGAGCATTCGCCGCTGTTGGGCGGTAACCGCTCGATCAGTCGTCCAGGCTGATGATCTGCTCGCGTACCGCGAACAGTACCAGGCCCGCCACGTCGTAGATCTGCAGGCGTTTCATGATCTGCGAACGATGGGTTTCGACAGTCTTGATGCTCAGGCCCAGACCGTTGGCGATTTCCCGGGTGGATTTGCCGCGCACGATCAACCGCAGGATCTCCAGCTGCCGTGCCGTCAGGTTGTGCGAGTCGGCCACTTCCGGCTGGTTTTTCTGCGTGCGGGTCAGCGCCTGGTTGATCACGGTGTGGGCGATCGCCGGGCTCAGGTAGCGTTCGTTGTTGCGCAGGGCTTCGAGGGCATGTTCAAGCTCGGTGGCCGTCGTGTCCTTGAGCAGATAACCGTGCGCCCCGGATTCCAGTGCCTGCATGATCAGCGCCGGATCGGTATGCATCGACAGGATCAGTACCTTGCTTTGTGGCCGCACGCGCTTGAGCCGTTGCAGGGCTTCCAGGCCTCCGGTTTCCTTCATCGAGATATCCAGCAACACGATATCGGGTACCAGTTGCTCGACCATTTCGAGCAGCTGCGAGCCATCGCTGGCTTCGCCAACGACTGCATAACCGGGAATGTCGAGCACCAGAGCACGCACGCCGGCCCTGATCAGCGAGTGGTCATCCACCAGAAGTAAGTTACAAGTCAACGCATAACCTTATTCGTACTGGCCCGCTCGAGTGCACGGGGCGCCCAGGGGAATAGTGCTTCGATTTGAGTGCCTTTGCCCGGCTCGCTGATGACGTTCAGCGTGCCGCCCAACTGTTCGATCCTTTCGGCCATCCCGGCCATGCCGCGCTGTCCTTCCCGCCCCGGATCCGCAGCAGGCGCAAACCCTTGGCCATCGTCGCTGATCAACAGCGTCAGGCCTTGCGGCAGTCGTTGCACGCGGATCAACAGGTTGCTGGCCTGCGCGTGACGCAGAATGTTGGTGACCGCTTCCTGGGCAATGCGAAAGGCGGCGACTGCCATTTCTTCGGGAATCCCGTTGAGCCGCTGCTGGCAATCGAGGCTCCAGTGCACCGGCGTGTTGGCCAGAGTCTTGAGCAAGTGCGCACGCAGACTGGCCTCCAGCCCGAGGCTGGTCAGTTGGCGCGGATTGAGGATAGCCGACACGTCGCGCACCTTGTTCAGGGTTTCCTCAAGGGTGTCGCAGAGTGTCGAGCATTGCTCTTGCAGGTCTTGCGGCAGACGTCTTTTCAGCCATTCGCTTTGCAGCTTGGCCGCCGTCAGCAACTGACCGATATCGTCGTGCAGTTCGCGGCTGAGCCGGTGCCGTTCGTTTTCCTGGACTTCCAGCAAGCGGTCGGCGAGCTCCTGAGGCTGGAACTTGATCGATTTGCGTGACAGCCGATATTGCACCCAGACACAAGCGGTGGCGGCGATGTTCAACAGCAGCAGACCGAGCGAGAGTGGCGCCGAAAAACCGTAGGTCAGCAAGCTGCCAACGGCTGCGCTGACACACAATATGAGAGTGAACCGGCGTGCATTTTCCCGGGAGGGTGGCCATGTGGTGATTGACTTGAGGCTGGCGTACATAACGGATGGAGCCAATAGATGTTCGCTGCGGGTAGACCGGCCGGTGGCGGGCGGATCTCTGTCTGAAAATGCTGTCAATTATGTTATTGATTTTAACCGGGGTCAGTGAACGACATTTTGACCGCAAACTTCGATGGATGCCTGTCACTGAATCACTGTGCCATTAAATTGAAAGCAACTAATGGCCGGCATAATACCACTTAAGATACCGTTGGTCGCGTTTGCCATATATGTCCATTGA
The DNA here is from genome assembly GCF_057799175.1 of Pseudomonas sp. 14P5.3.2. Classification (NCBI taxonomy): domain Bacteria; kingdom Pseudomonadati; phylum Pseudomonadota; class Gammaproteobacteria; order Pseudomonadales; family Pseudomonadaceae; genus Pseudomonas; species Pseudomonas sp. 14P5.3.2. The sequence continues at coordinate 66,061 of NZ_JBYOKU010000016.1, forward strand.
GTCATGAAAGAGGCCATGTTGGACGTGAGTTCCATAATGGAAAAGTCGCTTTATTGTGTTCGATAGATATCGATGTTGCTCGAAGTTGATCGTTACACGGACACAGGCAAACCCTGAGGCCGCAGGAAAATTTCCGCTGGTGTCAGGTGTGATTATTTAATTCGGTTTGTCGCTGGCAGGTATGAACTATTCAATTGCGACATTCAGCGGTGCGGATCAGCTATCTGGATTCGTGCAATTTCAGCACTGAATCAGGCCTGCCGTTCCGAATAAGACATGAGTGACAACGGTTGAGTCGCAAGTGACGGCTGAAATTCACCTTGACCTACCTGGAACGCGAAGGCTTCGATCAGGGAGGTCTGTTCGCTGGCGTCCAGGCTCAACTGGCCAGTGTTCTGATCGACCAGTTCGATTTGCCAGGCCATCAGGGTGAAACAGTCTTTGAGCGCATCCAGAGCCTGTGCATGCAGGTCGATATGTTCCGGCGCGTGGTCGAGCAGGCTGTGAATATGCAGGGAAAACTCGGAAATCGCCTCCAGTGCCAACGCTTCTGCACGGCTTGCAAGCTTGAGCAGGGTGCTGCGCATGCAGTCGATGGCGTCCTTGTCGTTGCTGATCAGTTGCAGGTGGCTCAGGCATTCTTCGGACTTGGCCAGGAGTGTTTCAGCTTCGACGAGAAATTCGGGGAAGCGTTGTGCCCAGTCTTTGCGGTCGATTGGCATGCTTATCTCCACAGCGTCATGTCTGATGAGGGAATGCCGTGTGTGTCGACGATCATGAATCGTCGGGAGATCGCGCCCCACCGTGCAAGTGCACTGGCTGAGGTTTTCCAGAGGGTAAGGTTCCACTGACCTGCGATCGCACACAATAGCCTGACTCCGTTCATGCAATGAGAATGGCGTCACATTAATGGCTATTGGATATTGCGAACATCAGGTTGGGCCTGATTGTTACTAGGGGATTCCCTTACACGCGGGAACCTGTGACGCCAACCGTGGTCGCGCCAGAAGAGAATGTAGCAGATGAAAACACCGAGCCAGTAAACCATGATGTTAATGTGACATCAATGCCTGTGTATGGCATTTTGATACTGATTTCTATGGGGATCAAGAATCGCCATAAACAGCCGATAACCCCTCAATAGTGAATTCATCAGAACAAGCCCAGGAGTCATTGATGGCCGGCATTCTCGACACGGTAGACCAACGCACGCAACTGGTGGGTGAGAATCGCCTGGAAATTCTCATGTTTCGACTGGCCGGACGCCAATTGTTCGCGATCAACGTGTTCAAGGTTCAGGAAGTTCTGCAATTGCCGAAGCTGACCCTGATGCCGCAGCGCCACCCGTTTGTCTGCGGCGTGGTCAACCTGCGCGGCCAGACGCTGCCGGTGATCGACCTGTCCCAGGCGATCGGCATGCGTCCGCTGGTGCCGGGCCCGAACAGCACCATCATCGTCACCGAGTACAACCGTTCGGTGCAGGCTTTCCTTGTCGGTGGCGTGGATCGCATCGTCAACATGAACTGGGAAGCCATCCTGCCGCCGCCGACCAGCGCCGGTCGCCAGCATTACCTGACCGCGATCAGCAAGGTTGACGATCAACTGGTGGAAATCATTGACGTCGAGAAAGTCCTCGCCGAGATCGTCCCGTACAACGCCAAGGTCTCGCGTGACAAGCTCGACGATCCGGTGCTGGAACGTGCCCGTGGCCGCGAAGTGCTGCTGGTGGACGACTCCAACGTGGCGCTGTCGCAACTGCGCGACACCCTTGGCCAGCTCGGGGTGAAGATGCACATCGCCAGCGATGGCCTGAAGGCGCTGAACATGCTCAAGGCCTGGGCCGATACCGGGGTGAACATGACCGACAAACTGCTGATGGTGTTCACCGACGCGGAAATGCCGGAAATGGACGGCTATCGCCTGACCACCGAGATCCGCAACGACCCGCGCCTGCGCGGCCTGTACGTGGTGCTGCACACCTCGCTGTCCGGCAGTTTCAACGACTCGATGGTGAAGAAGGTCGGCTGCGACAACTTCCTCTCCAAGTTCCAGCCGGACAAATTGGTCGATGTGGTGCGTCAGCGCCTGATGCTCGATGAAGTGCCAGCCTGATCACACCACCACACCGCTCCTGTAGGAGCTGTCGAGTGAAACGAGGCTGCGATCTTTTGATCTTTAAAGTCAAAGTCAAAAGATCGCAGCGTGCCGCAGCTCCTACATTGTCGTGCAGTGCCCGAACTCTGCCTTTGATTCACAGATAAAGCTCGTATAGGGTGGCTTTTTTGCCCATCAGGAAGCTGGACATGCTGCGTCTGAGTGCGCTTTATCGTTACCCGTTGAAATCCGGCAAGCCCGAGATTCTGCAATCGATTGGCCTGGATAAACTGGGCCTGGAAGGTGACCGACGCTGGATGCTGGTAGACGAGGCCAGCGGCCGCTTCCTGACCCAACGGGCCGAAGCGAAAATGAGCCAGCTCTCGGCGCTGTGGAATGCGCAGGGCGGTCTGACCCTCAGTGCGCCTGACCACACCGCGCTGGATATCCCGTTGCCCGAGGACGATGCCGAGCTGCGCGGCGTGACCATCTGGCGTGACACCCTGCGCGTGCCGGATGCCGGTGATGAAGCGGCCCGCTGGGTCAGCGATTTCATCGGCAAGCCGACCCGTCTGGTGCAGGTGCCACTTGATCGCGCGCGCATGACGCAGGCCGGTTATGGCCGCGAGGATGATCAGGTGGCATTCGCCGACGGTTTCCCGCTATTGCTGATTGGTGAGGCGTCGTTGCAGGATCTGGTGCAAAAGGTCGGACGACCGCTGGAGATGTTGCGTTTCCGGCCGAATCTGGTGATCGAAGGCAGTGCGGCGTTCGCCGAAGATGGCTGGAAGCGCATTCGCATCGGCGCTGTCGAATTCCGGGTGGTCAAGCCGTGCTCGCGCTGCATCCTGACCACCATCGATCCGCAGACCGGGGAGCGCAGTGCCGATCGCGAACCGCTGGCGACCTTGCAGAAGTACCGCGCCCAGGCCGATGGCGCGATGTTCGGGCAGAATCTGGTCAACGACAGCAATGGTCGACTGGAAGTCGGTATGCCGGTGGAAATCCTCGAATAATCGAGGCCAGCAATGAAAAATGCCCGTGTCCATGGACACGGGCATTTTTTTGCACCGGGAAAAACCCGTGGGCTTAGCCGCGGTATTCGCACAGGTAAGCGGTATCAACGGCGACTTTCAGCTGGAACTTGCTGTTGGCCGGTACGTTGAACTGGCTGCCGGCGGCGAAGGTTTCCCAGTCGCTGCTGTCCGGCAGTTTGACGGTCAGTGCGCCGGAGACCACGTGCATGATTTCGCGCTGAGCGGTGCCGAATTCGTATTCGCCCGGGGCCATGACGCCGATGGTCGCCGGGCCTTCAGCGGTGCCAAAAGCGATCGACTTGACGGTGCCGTCGAAGTACTCGTTGACTTTGAACATGGGCGATTCCTCTTGAATGGGGCTTAAAAGGGTTAAAAAGGGCCGGCCAGTATGCACAAGGCTCCCGGCGCCGTCACCTGCCCGGGGCGTGTCCGGCGAGTTCTCGCCCTGACTTCAGAGTGGCAAGACCAGCGGCAGCAACCGCGCGGTGTTGCGCGCATCTTCCAGGGCCCGATGCTGTTGACCGCTGAACTGCATGCCGGCCAGTTGCAGCGCGCCGTTCAGGCCCAACGGTCGTTCCAGTCGCCGCGCCTTGGCAAAGCGCTGTTTGAGGTTCATGTGCTGCACCCGGCTCAGTACGCTGTCGAGTTGCAGGCGTTGCCACTCCTGGAGCAATTGCTTGCGGTCGTAATCGCCCCAACTGGCCCAGCCCTCGAGGCGCGTCTGGTGTTGCCCGAGCCAGCGTTCGAACGCCGGCCAGACCTCGCTCAACGGCTGCGCGGCGTCGATGTTGGCTTGGGTGATGTGGGTGAGCTCCCGACAGAACGGCGTCAGCAACGGCCGCCGGGTCGGTTTGACGAACCGCTGAAAGTGATCCTGCTCGCGACCGGCACGATCGACCAGCGTCGCGCCGATTTCGATGATTTCCATTTCCGTAACCGGCCAGCCACCTTCATCTGTGGTGGCTTCCAGATCAATGACCAGCCAATGGGGCATCGCAGGTTTCCTGATTTACGCGTCCTGATAGATCAGAGCGTAGTCAAACCTCGCGTTTGCGCCTGGCGACTCACTCGACCTGCAACAGAACCTGACGATTTTTTACCTGATCGCCGACCTTGACCTGCACCCGCTTGAGCACGCCGTCGATGCCGGCCTTGAGCGGGTGCTCCATTTTCATTGCCTCCAGCACCACCAGCAACTGACCCTTGCTGACCGTGCTGCCTTCGCTGACCAGCACGTCGACGATGGCACCGTCCATCGGCGCCTTGAGTGTGCCGGAGCTGACGCTGCTCTGACTGCTGATGAGCGCATGAGTTCGATCCTCCAGGCGCAGGCTGCCGGGGTGGGTGAACAGCCAGAGTTCTTCACCATCGACCCGATAGGCGTGACGCTGGCGCAGGCCGTCGACTTCCAGCGTCACCGCGCGCTCGTCGCAATCGATGACGGTCAGCGCCAGCGCGCGCTGCATCACGTTCACGGTGAATCGGCCAGCGCCGTCCGCAAGCAGTTGCAAGGTCCAGTCCCGTTCTTCCACACCGAGACGGAAATTGAGCGGCACGCCGGCATTGTTGCGCCAGCCCTTGAGTGGCGCACGATGCGCCCGCGCGCCAGACTGATAAAACAGCACGGCGGCGATGGCCAGTTCTTCGGCGGTGGGTGCGTAAACATGCAGGCAAGGGTGGTCAGTGAAGTGCTGCGCGATGAACGCGGTGCTGAACTCGCCGCTGATGAACTGAGGATGTTGCAGCAGGCTGACCAGCAAACGCTGATTGGTCTGCACGCCGAGCAGCACGCTGTCCTGCACCGCGCGCAACAGTTTGCGCCGCGCTTCTTCGCGGGTGGCGCCGTGGGCAATCAGTTTGCCGAGCATCGGGTCGTAGAACGGGCTGACCCACTGACCTTCGCGCAAGCCGTGATCGATCCGCGCCCCAGGACTCACCGCCGGTTCCCAGGCCTGGACACGACCGGTCTGCGGCAGGAAATTCTGCGTCGGATCTTCGGCATACAGACGCACTTCCATGGCGTGGCCGTTCAGCGCGACCTGATCCTGAGTCAACGGCAGCGGCTGCCCTTCGGCGACGGCCAATTGCCAGGCGACCAGATCCTGCCCGGTGATCAACTCGGTCACCGGATGCTCGACCTGCAGACGCGTGTTCATTTCCAGAAAGTAGAACTGCCCACGGGCATCGAGCAGAAACTCGACGGTGCCGGCACCTAGGTAATTCACCGCTCGACCAGCCTTGAGCGCCGCTTCGCCCATGGCCTGGCGCAACTCGTGGGTCATCACCGGGCAGGGTGCTTCCTCGATGACTTTCTGATGGCGGCGCTGCACCGAGCAGTCGCGCTCGCCGAGGTAGATCAGGTTGCCGTGATGATCGCCGAACAGTTGCACCTCGACGTGCCGTGGTTCGATCAGCGCCTGTTCGAGGATCAGCTCATCACTGCCGAAACCGTTCAGCGCCTCGGAGCGAGCGGTGCGCAATTGCGCCGGCAACTCCTCGCTGCTGTGCACCAGGCGCATGCCGCGTCCACCGCCGCCGGCGCTGGCCTTGATCATCAGCGGGTAGCCAATGCGCTCGGCCTCGCGCAGCAACGTGGCGTCGTCCTGCACGGCGCCTTGATAGCCGGCGATACACGGTACGCCGGCTTCGAGCATGGCGATTTTCGACAGGCGCTTGCTGCCCATCAGTTCGATGGCCTCGGCGCTGGGGCCGATGAAGGTCAGATTGGCCGCTGCGCAGGCGCGGGCGAATTCGGCATTTTCCGAGAGGAAGCCATAGCCGGGATGAATCGCGTCGGCACCGCTGCGGCGGGCGGCGTCGAGGATCGCCGGGATGTTCAGGTAGGACTGCTGCACCGGGGCGGCGCCGATGTTCACGGCTTGATCAGCCATCTGCACGTGCAGGGCATTGGCGTCGGCATCGCTGAATACGGCAACGGTGCGATAGCCGAGGGCCTGGGCGGTGCGCTGGATGCGGCAGGCGATTTCACCGCGGTTGGCGATCAGGATTTTGTGGATGACGGGCATGTTGATCTTCCTGAGTATTTGGCGGTGGGTTGTCTGGCCTCTTCGCGAGCAGGCTCGCTCCCACAAGGAATTTGCATCGTTCACAAAACCTGTGGGAGCGAGCCTGCTCGCGAAGCTTTTAAGGGGCCCACTTCGGTTTACGTTTTTGCACAAAAGCCATGGTGCCCTCGATCCCTTCGGCCCCGGTCACCGCTTCGCTGAACCACCGCGCCGCTTCATCCAGCAATTCACTCGAAGGCTGCCCGGCACTGGCCAGCAGCAGCTTTTTGGTTGCCGCGTTCGCTTCGGGCGCGCAGCACAGAACATGGTCGATCACTTCATCGAGGCGTTCGGCCAGCGCTTGCGGATCCTGCTCGACAAAATGCACCAGCCCCAACCGCCGGGCCTGATGGCCATCGAAGCGCGCGGCGGTCAGTGCCAGACGGCGAGTCTCGGTCAGGCCTATGCGTTGCACCACGAACGGAGCGATCTGCGCCGGTAGCAAACCGAGGCTGGTTTCCGGCAGACCGAATTGCGCTTGATGGTCGGCCATTGCGATATCGCTGACACATGCCAGCCCGAAACCACCACCGAGCACTGCGCCCTGCAGCACGGTGATCAGCACTTGTGGTGCGTCCTGAGCTTCTTGCAGCAGGGCTCCAAAGGCGCGGTTCAACTCGCGGTAAGCGTCGGCCCCTTGGGCACGGGCATTGGCCATGTCCTTGATGTCGCCACCCGCACAGAAATGCCCACCGGCACCGCTGAGGACCAGAGCGCGCACCCCGCGGTCATCGCGCACCGCCGCCAGCACCGCACGCAGCTCGGCGACCATTTGCAGGCTCATCGCATTGCGGCTTTCCGGGCGATTGAGGGTGATGTGCAGCACGCCGCCGTGCTGTTCCAGCAGCAGCGTCTGGCAGTCGGGCAGGGCGCTCATTTCTTTTTCCCCGGCAGGATGCCCATCAGTTTGCAGATGATCCCCAGCATGATTTCGTCGGCGCCGCCGCCAATCGACACCAGCCGCACATCGCGATAGGCGCGGGCCACCGGGTTGTCCCACATGAAGCCCATGCCGCCCCAATATTGCAGACAGCTGTCGCTGACTTCACGACCGAGGCGTCCGGCCTTGAGCTTGGCCATCGACGCCAGGCGTGTGACGTCCTGGCCCTTCACATACTGCTCGGTGGCCTGATAGACCAGCGCCCGCAGGCATTCGATTTCGGTCTGCAATTCGGCGAGGCGGAAGTGAATCACCTGATTGTCGATCAGCGCGTTGCCGAAGGTCTTGCGCTCCTTGCAGTACTCGATGGTGCTGTCGACGCAATATTCCAGGCCCTTGATCATGTTCGCCGCGCCGAACAGGCGTTCTTCCTGGAACTGCAGCATCTGCATCATGAACCCGGCGCCTTCGTGGCCGATGCGGTTGCGCTGCGGCACACGCACGTTATCGAAAAACACCTGGGCGGTTTCCGAGCTGCGCATGCCGAGCTTGTCCAGGTGCGAGCTGAGGCTGATGCCCGGGGTGTTCATCGGCACCATGATCAGCGACTTGTTGATGTGCGGCTTGTCGTCCGAGGTGTTGGCCAGCAGGCAGATGAAGTCGGCACTCGGTGAATTGGTGATCCACATCTTGCTGCCGTTGATCACGTAGTCGTCGCCGTCCTTGCGCGCGCTGGTCTTGAGCCCGGCGACGTCGGAGCCGGCACCGACTTCCGAGACTCCGATGCAGCCGACCTGCTCGCCGCTAATCGCGGGGCGGAGGAATTCGTCGCGCAATTCATCGGAGCCGAAGCGGGCCAGCGCCGGGGTGCACATGTCGGTCTGTACGCCGATCGACATCGGAATGCCGCCGCAGTGGATGGTGCCAAACTCTTCGGCGGCGACAATCGAATAGCTGTAGTCGAGGCCCATGCCACCGAATTTTTCCGGTTTGGAAATTCCCAGCAACCCGAGGTCGCCGGCCTTGCGGAAAATCTCGTGGATCGGAAAGCGCCCGGCCTGTTCCCATTCATCGACGTGCGGGTTGATTTCGTGCTCGACGAATTGGCGGACGGTGCGGCGCAGTGCTTCGTGTTCCGGGGTGAAGATCATTTTTATTGTTCTCCTTGGGATCCGTGGCAGTCAGAAGCGGCTGACGCCGAAGCTGTTGGGTTGCAGCGTGCGGATGTCGGCTTCGTGGCAGATATCCAGCAGGTAACCGAGCAGGGTGCGCGTATCGCGCGGATCGATCAGGCCGTCGTCCCACAGGTTGGCGCTGCCGTAGAGCGCGGTGGACTGGCTGTCGAGTTTCTGCGCGGTGACCTGTTCGAGCATATCGAGCATTTTCGGGTCCGGCACCAGTCCCTCCTTGAGCTGTTTGGCCTCGGTGACAATACGCAGCACCTTGCCGGCCTGCGCGCCGCCCATCACCGCGGTGCGGCTGTTGGGCCAGGCAAAAATGAAGCGTGGATCGAGACCGCGCCCGCACATCGCGTAATTGCCGGCACCGTAGGAACCGCCGACGACAATCGTCAGTTTAGGCACTCGCGCATTGGCCACCGCTTGAATCAGTTTCGAGCCGTGTTTGATCACGCCTTGCTGCTCGGACTCGGTGCCGACCATGAACCCGGTGGTGTTGTGGAAAAACAGCAGCGGCGTCTGACTCTGGTCACACAGCTGAATGAACTGCGCGGCCTTGCTCGCCCCAGCGGGGGTGATCGGGCCGTTGTTGCCGATCAAACCGCAGGCGCGACCGTGGATTTTCAGTTGGCCGCAAACGGTGTGTTGATCGAACTCGCCCTTGAATTCAAGGAACTCGGATTCATCGGCAATCCGCGCAATGATTTCGCGCACGTCGTAGGGTTTTTTCGGGTCGTCGGGGATCAGTCCGAGCAGTTCGTCGATCGGGTACAGCGGCGCCTTGTATTGCGGCTCGGGCAGCCACGGCAGTTGCTCGTTCCACGGCAGCATGCGCAGGATCTCGCGCACCAGCCGCACGCCATCGGCATCGTTCTCGGCCAGGTACTCGGCGGTGCCGGCGACTTGCGCGTGCATCTCGGCGCCGCCCAGCTCTTCATCGGTGGCGACCTCGCCCGTCGCGGCTTTGAGCAGCGGCGGCCCGGCAAGAAACAGCTTGGCCTTGCCGCGTACCACCACCACGTAATCCGATAGCCCCGGTTGATACGCGCCACCCGCCGTGGCCGAACCGTGCACCACGGTAATTTGCGGCAGGCCCATGGCCGACATCCGCGCCTGATTGGCAAAGCTGCGCGCACCCTCGACGAAAATCTCCGCGGCATAGTTGAGGTTGGCCCCGCCGCTTTCGGCGAGGGTGATCACCGGCAGTTTGTTTTCCTGGGCGATCTGTTGCAGGCGCAGGGACTTTTTCAGGCCAGTCGGGGAAATGGTGCCGCCCTTGATCGCGCTGTTGTTGGCCACCACCATCGCGCGTATGCCGGACACGTAACCGATGCCGGCAATCAGGCCACCGCCGGCGGCGCTGCCGTCCTTGTCGTCGTGCAGTTTGTAGCCGGCCAGGCTCGCCAGTTCGAGGAACGGTGCGCCGGGGTCGAGCAGCAGATTCAGGCGTTCGCGGGGCAGCAGTTGCCCGCGCTTGTCGAATTTCGCCTTGGCTTCGGCAGCCTTGTTCAGCAGGTTCTGTTCCAGTTGCTGGACGTGCTCGATGGCCGTGAGCATCGCCGTCTGATTGCGGGCGAAGGCCTCACTGTACGGATCGAGTTGGGACTGGATCTGCGGCATGGCTTACTCCTTGTCCTTGAGGACGTCGGGCAAGTACGCCCGATGGAAACCGTTGAACGACTCGCTGTGGCTCGCCTTGTGCAACGGCCATGCGCGGCTGCCGAGACTGGCCGCGCCATCGATTTTCAAGGTGCTGCCGCTGATGAACGCCGCCGCCGGACTGAGCAGGAAAACGATCGCCGCACTGACTTCCGATTCGGTACCGATGCGCTTGAGCGGCACATGTTCGCGCAGGGTCGGGATCACTGCTTTGAACGCGCCCTCATAAGTATCCATGCCGCTGGACGCGATCCAGCCCGGCGCCACTGCATTGACCCGCACCCCGGCGTAACCCCATTCGAACGCGGCGGTCTTGGTGAAGTTGTCCATCCCCGAACGTGCCGCGCCGGAATGGCCCATGCCGGGCATGCCGCCCCACATGTCGGCGAGCATGTTGACGATGTTGCCACCGTGCTTGCTCATCGACTGGTTGAACACTTCCCGGGCCATCAGGAAGCCGCCGACCAGATTGGTCCGCAGCACGGTTTCGAAGCCTTTCTGATTGATCGAGGCCAGTGGCGACGGGTACTGGCCGCCGGCATTGTTGACCAGACCGTGGATCGGCCCGTGTTCGGCGATCAACTCAGTGACCAGTTGTTTCACCGCTTCCTCATCACGGATATCGCAGGCTTGCCAGTGCGCGCGGCCACCGTCTTCGGTGATTTCAGCGGCGACCTTTTGCAGTTTTTCCGGCTTGCGCCCGACCAGCAGCACATTGGCCCCGAGCGCCGCCAGTTCATGCGCGGTGCAGCGCCCGATGCCGCTGCCGCCACCGGTGACGATGATGTTCTGGCCGCTGAACAGATCGGTACGGAAAATTGACTCATAAGCCATGACGCGAATCCTCTAGTCGAGCTGTTCGGCGATGCTCTGCGGCACCGGGATCTGGATTTCCAGCAACTGCTGGGCGAAGGCCTTGCCCTGTGGATCGATACGCAGACTCGCGACACCGCCACCACCGAGGGCGTTTTCCAGCAGGAAATTCAGGCTGTGGGTGCCGGGCAGGTACCAGCGCTCGACCCGGCCATGAATCGGGTCGAGCACGTGGCTCATCCAGTCGACAATCACTGCCGGGGTCAGCGCTTCGGCGATCCACGGCAGGTATTCGGGGCGGCGCGGCAAGACGCCGATGTTGCTGTGGTTGCCCTTGTCGCCGGAGCGCGCCACCGCCAGTTTCACCAACGGCACACTGGCGTCGGCGCGGCCCTGGGGTTTCGGTGGCTGGTCGGGGGTGGGCAGATCGTGGCTGTCGAGTGGTGTTTGCGCGGGCAGGGCGCAGGGGTGCTGTTCACCGGCCATATCGACTTGCAGGGTGCAGGCGTTTTTATCGATCAGGAACGAGAACAGGCGAATCAACGGATATACCGTCGGCCGTCCGCCGACGATGCCGGTCAGCCCCGGAGCCATGCCGGTGGCAGCCTGGGCGATTTCCCGGGAGAACAGGATCAGCGCCGGTTTCAGTGGATGGCGCACCGCGAGTTTGATCACCACCTCGCGGCTGTCACGACGCTGGCCGTGCGGGCCGTAAGTGGCTTCGCTGCCGAGCAGTTCGATGTCGACTTCGGTGTAGGGTGGCCAGCCGCGCTGGCTGAACATTTCTGCAGTCTTGTCGATGATTGCCTGACTGACGCGCCGCGCCTTGTCCACCGCATCGATACCGGCGATCAGGCAACTGGCGGTGCAGCGGAAACCGTCCGGCCAGGTTGCGCTGACCTTGTATTTATCGCTGGGCGGCAGGCCTTTGGCGCCGTGGACGTGCACGGCGTTTTTGCCCTGTTGCTGCAGTTTGACCTGAGTGAAATCGCAGACCACATCCGGCAACAGATACGCCTGCGGATCACCGATTTCATAAAGCATCTGCTCGCCAACTGTCAGCGGCGTCACCAATCCGCCGGAGCCTTCGGGTTTACTGACGATGAACTGGCCGTCGGCGCTGACTTCGACGATGGGGAAACCGATGTGTTCGTAATCCGGCACGTCGCGCCAGTCGGTGAAGTTGCCACCGGTGCATTGCGCGCCGCATTCGATGATGTGCCCGGCCAGCGCGGCCTGGGCCAGTTTGTCGTAGTCGTGCCACGCCCAGCCGAATTCATGTACCAGCGCCGCACTGACCACCGCGCTGTCGACCACGCGCCCGGTGATGACGATGTCGGCGCCCAGGCGCAGGGCTTCGACGATGCCCGGTGCGCCGAGGTAGGCGTTGGTCGATACGCACATCGGCGGCAGCGGCGTGCCGTTGAACATTTCGTGGATGCCTTGGGCGGCAAGTTGCTTGAATTGCGGTTGCAGGTCATCGCCGAGCAGCACGGCGATTTTCAGCTTGACCCCGGCCTTGTCGCAGGCGGCTTGCAGGGCGGCGGCACAGGCTTTTGGATTGATCCCGCCGGCATTGCTGATGACGCGGATTTTCTGTTCAGCCAACTGCGGCAGCAGCGGCGCGAGCACTTCGACGAAGTCCCCGGCGAACCCGGCCTGCGGGTCCTTCATACGGGCGCCGGCCATGATCGACATGGTGATCTCGGCCAGGTAATCGAACACCAGATAATCCAGCTGACCGCCGGCCACAAGTTGTGCGGCGGCAGTATTGGTGTCACCCCAGAATGCGCTGGCGCATCCGATCCGAACGGTGGTGGGCATTTTTATCTCCGACTCAGGGACCTGCGACAGAAGTGTCTGGAGGCTACCAAGCAAGCGCTTGGTTTGTAAACCACTGAAATATCTTCTGCCCAAGCGCTTGCTTGGTTGCGGCCCGCGGCTTAAATTGCGCGCAACCCTGCGTGTTCAGGGGGCAACAGACTGATCGACTGTAGGAGAGAACGGGTGGACGAGCAAAAAGCCCTGAGGGTCATGCGCGAACTGGTCGACCAAGGCCAGTTGACCGACCCTGACAGTGCCCGCGGCAAACTGCTGCAAGTGGCGGCTCACCTGTTCCGCAACAAGGGCTACGAGCGCACGACGGTGCGTGACCTGGCGGGGGCGGTGGGGATTCAGTCCGGGAGCATTTTTCATCACTTCAAAAGCAAGGATGAAATCCTCCGTGCGGTGATGGAGGAGACCATCCGCTACAACACCGCGCTGATGCGCGCCGCGCTGGCCGAAGCCACCAATGTCCGCGAGCGGGTGCTGGCGCTGATCCGCTGCGAATTGCAATCGATCATGGGCGGCAGCGGCGAAGCCATGGCGGTGCTGGTCTACGAATGGCGCTCGTTGTCCGAAGACGGTCAGGCCCGGGTGCTGGCCCTGCGCGACGTCTACGAGGACATCTGGCTGCAGGTGCTGGGGGAAGCCAAGGAGGCCGGTTTTATCCGTGGCGACGTATTCGTTACCCGACGTTTTCTCACCGGCGCGCTGTCCTGGACCACCACCTGGTTCCGTGCCGGCGGCAGCCTGAGCCTCGATCAGTTGGCCGATGAAGCGCTGATTCTGGTGCTCGAAGAGCGTTAACCCATTTTTCTATAAGGTCGGGAAACTGGCTAACTGGGCGAAACCGCCTAGCTTGAATGCATTGATCGGTATTTTTTCGGGGAGTGGGGTGTTTTGAAGTCTTCGCCAATTCGGACGGCCACGGGTCTGGTACTCGTCGCGCTGACGGCATTTTCAGGGTTGCCTGCGCAGGCGGCGCAACTGGTTCGAGTGGGCGCCGCGCACTTTCCCCCTTACACCATTCGCCCGGAAAGCGGCGCCGATACCGGGCTGCTGCCGGAATTGGTCGAAGCGCTCAACGCGTTGCAGACGGACTATCAGTTTGTCTTGGTACCGACCTCGATTCCCCGGCGTTTCGGCGATCTGAAGGAAGGTCGCACCGACATGGCCATCTTCGAAAACCCCGAGTGGGGCTGGAAGGACATTCTACATACCACGGTCGATATGGGCTTGGAAGATGCCGAGATTTTTGTCGCGCAACGCAAAGATGCTCGCCAGGAAAACTATTTCGCCGATCTCAAGGGCAAGCGCCTGGCGCTGTACAGCGGTTATCACTATGAGTTTGCCAACTTCAATGCCGATCCCAAATACCTTGCTGATACGTTCAACGCCACGCTGACCTATTCCCACGACAGCAACCTGTTGATGGTTCTGCGCGGGCGCGCCGACATTGCCTTGGTGACGCGCTCATACCTGTTCGATTATCTGAAGCGCAATGAAAAGGTTAAAGATGAGCTGTTGGTGTCGCAGCGCATCGATCAGATTTATCACCACTACGCCATTTTGCGCCCGAGCGCACCGATCACCGGCGAGGCGTTCAGCAAGTTACTGCAGGGGCTGCGCAACAACGGCCAGATGCTGAAAATCTTCGAGCCGTACAAGATTGCCGTGGTGCCGGTGCCGCACCCCTGAGCGTTTTTCACCCCGGCGGCTAAATTTCCTCCCCTGGCTCACGTCCCATCGTTGAACTGTCGACGATTATCGTGAGCCCGACCCATGTCCAATCTGAATGACCTGACTGCCCTGGCCTTGCCTTCGGGCAGCCAATTGGTAGCCGATGCAACTGAAAGCCGTCTAAGCCTGAGCCTGGACGGGCAACCGCTGATTCGCCTGCGTATGGATCGTGACGGCAACGGCCCGATTCAGCTCGATGAGCGTTTTGCCCTGCCGCCCGGCCTGACGTTGTGGGCGGCCTGTTACTGGTTGTTCGCCCGTGAGCCGGAGCGCCAGCAGTTGCTCTGGCAGCTGGATCAGCCACCGACCGAAGCCTTGCTCAGCGGTTTGCTGGTGAGTACCGAGGTGGCCGGTGAGTATCGCTGCGAACGCACACTGTTCTGGCAACTGCCGCAGCCATGGCTCGGTACCTCGTTGAGCGGCAGCTACCCGCAGCAAATGGTGATCAGCCAGGGCAAACGCCATCCGCTGCGCCCGGTGAAGCCGCGCGGTGAAGTCTATCGGCGCTTCGATGCACGCCTCGGGGCGTGGATTTCCCTGCGCACGGTGGAAATCGAGCAGGATCTGGCGCGTTTCAACCGTTGGCAGAACAGTCCGCGGGTCGCCAGTTTCTGGCAGGAGGAGGGCAGTCTTGAGCAGCATCGCGAATACCTGAGCAAGCTCGACGCCGATCCGCACACCCTGACGCTGATCGGTTGTTTCGACGATCAGCCGTTTGCCTATTTCGAAGCCTACTGGGCCAAGGAAGATCGTATTGCGCCGTTCTACGACGCCGACAATTACGACCGTGGCATTCACATGCTGGTGGGGGAGGAGAATCACCGTGGCCCGCACAAAGTCGCGAGTTGGTTGTCGGCCCTGGTGCACTACCTGTTTCTGGATGATTCGCGCACTCAGCGCGTGGTTGCCGAACCGCGTGCCGACAACGCGAAGATGATCGGCCACATGCACAACCAGTGCTTCCACTGCGAGAAGGAATTCGACTTCCCGCACAAGCGTGCGGCGCTGATGATTCTGGGGCGTGAGCGGTTTTTCGATCGGTGCAAGCTGGCCTGAGGTTCAGGCCTCAAAGATCTACGTGATCTTGAGGCCGCATTCGCGAGCAAGCCCGCTCCCACATCGACCTGTGTACGCCGGTCAAATGTGGGAGCGGGCTTGCTCGCGAATGGCTTGACGCCGAATTCAGGGCTTAGCGACGACCCATCGAAGCCGCATCCCCACGACTGCCCGACACCTTGCGGCAGTGCACCAGCGCATCACGAATCATGAAGTTGACCAGGGTCGGCGAGACGCCGAGTTCCTTGGCGATGTCCTTTTGCGGCACCCCGTGCAGGCGGTACATCTCGAAGGCGTAGCGGGTGCGGCTGGGCAGTTCGGTGAGGGCGTCGGCGATGTGTTCCAGTGTCGAGAAATTGATGTGCGAGGTTTCTGGCGAAGCGCCTTGAATGACCACGTTCAACCCTTCCTCTTCCGGGCCTGCGTATTTCTGCTCCAGCGCCTGTTTGCGGTAGTGATCGATGGCCAGATTGCGCACGATCTGGAACAGGTAACTCAATTGAGCCTTGATTGACGACGTGATCGGTGGAGCCGACTGCAGCCGGAAGAACGCATCCTGAACCACGTCTTCGGCGCGCGAACGGCAGCCGGTAATGCGGGCTGCAATCTTCACCAGAATCAGTCGATTGTCGACGAAGGCCTGAAGTAGCGGTGAATCGCACCTGCTTGTGGATACTTGTTCCGTCATGGAAATCACCTTGCTGCCAATAGGTTAGTGGGACGCCTGGGGGACGGGGCCGTCCTACACATCGAGCGACAAATTATGTTGAATGATAATGATTGTCAATTGAGAAAGAGAACTAATGCTCCGTAAAGGTGCGAATCGAGAACTGCGACACACCGCCACACCTCGGCCCCCGTTGGCGATCCTGCGCGCCGACTAATTATTTCCACAGGTCATCCGTTCTCATTGGTGAATGTCTTCGGCGCACAGCCCCGGCCAGACAGCATTCCCAAGCCTCGCGCGGTCGGCACAGACCGCGCCCTGCACGCCCTCGACCGGCGTGACGCAGCAACCCGATTCCACTTAGCAAGCCGAATTCAGGCAGGAAACCTCATGACCGACGCGTTCGAACTCCCCAGCACTCTGGTCCAAGCCCTCCAGCGCCGTGCGGCACAGACGCCGGATCGACTGGCCCTGCGCTTTCTCGCCGAAACCGAGGAGCAGGGCGTGGTGCTCAGTTACCGCGAACTCGATCAGCGCGCGCGGACCATTGCTGCCGCGTTGCAGGCCCAGGCTGAATTCGGTGATCGCGCGGTGCTGCTGTTTCCCAGCGGCGCGGATTACGTCGCGGCGTTTTTCGGTTGTCTGTACGCCGGGGTGATTGCGGTGCCGGCCTATCCGCCGGAGTCCGCCCGTCGTCATCATCAGGAACGCCTGCTGTCGATCATTGCCGACGCCGAACCGCGCCTGCTGTTGACCAGCGCTGACCTGCGCGATGCCTTGCAGCAAATCGAAGGTGCGCCGCCGCTGCTGTGCGTCGATACGCTCGACAGCGCGCAGGCTGAACGCTGGGTTGAGCCGGCTCTGCCGCAAGATCACATTGCCTTCCTGCAATACACCTCCGGCTCCACCGCGTTGCCCAAAGGTGTGCAGGTCAGCCACGGCAATCTGGTGGCCAACGAGCTGCTGATTCGTCACGGTTTCGGCATCGACGTGAACCCCGATGACGTGATCGTCAGCTGGCTGCCGCTGTACCACGACATGGGCCTGATCGGCGGCCTGCTGCAACCGATTTTCAGCGGCGTGCCGTGCATCCTGATGTCACCTGCGTACTTCCTTGGCCGCCCGTTGCGCTGGCTCGAAGCGATCAGCCAATACGGCGGCACCATCAGTGGCGGGCCGGATTTCGCCTATCGTTTGTGCAGCGAGCGGGTCAGCGATTCGGCGCTGGAACGCCTTGATCTAAGCCGCTGGCGCGTGGCCTATTCCGGCTCCGAACCGATCCGCCTCGACACCCTTGAACGCTTTGCCGAGAAGTTCACCCCGTGCGGTTTCAGTGAAGACAGCTTCATGGCCTCCTATGGTCTGGCCGAGGCGACCCTGTTCGTCGCCGGCACCCCCCGTGGCGCTGGTATTCCTGCGCTGCGCGTCGATGATCAGGCGCTGGCGCAAAACCGCGCCGAGCCGGGCGACGGCAGCCCGATCATGAGTTGCGGCATCAGCCAGCCGGAGCATGCGGTGCTGATCGTCGATCCGGTAACGCTAAACGAACTGGCTGACAACCTCGTCGGCGAAGTCTGGGCCACCGGCCCGAGCATCGCCCACGGCTACTGGCGCAATCCCGAGGCCAGTGCCAAGACTTTCGTCCAGCACGCCGGCCGCACCTGGCTGCGCACGGGTGACCTGGGCTTCATCCGCGACGGTGAACTGTTCATCACCGGTCGCCTGAAAGACATGCTCATCGTGCGCGGCCACAACCTGTATCCGCAGGACATCGAGAAGACTGTCGAGAACGAAGTGGAAGTGGTGCGCAAGGGCCGCGTCGCGGCATTCGCGGTCACTCAGGACGGTGAAGAAGGCATCGGCATCGCCGCGGAAATCAGCCGCAGCGTGCAAAAAATCCTGCCGCCGGAAGCGCTGATCAAAGCCATTCGCCAAGCGGTGGCCGAGGCCTATCAACAAGCGCCGAGCGTGGTGGTGCTGCTCAACCCGGGCGCGCTGCCGAAGACGTCCAGCGGCAAGCTGCAACGCTCGGCGTGCCGCAATCGTCTGGCCGATGGCAGCCTCGACAGCTACGCGGTGTTCCCGTCCGCCGAGGTGCAAAGTACCGCATCGACCCTGGCAGCCTCCGAGCTGGAAGCCTTGATCGGCAAGATCTGGGCCGAACAACTCAACGTCAGACAGGTCGGTGCCGACGACCACTTCTTCCTGCTCGGCGGCAACTCGATTGCCGCCACGCAAGTGATCGCCCGAGTGCGTGAAGAACTGGCGCTGGAGCTGAATCTACGCCTGTTGTTCGAAGCCCCGACCCTGTCCGCGTTCGCCGCTGCCGTGGCGCAGCAGCAACAGGACGGCGGCAGCGCCCAAGGCGCAATCAACACCTTGTCGCGCAGCGAAGCACTGCCGCAATCGCTGGCGCAAAACCGGCTGTGGATCACCTGGCAACTCGACCCGCAAAGCAGCGCCTACAACATTCCCGGCGCCCTGCGTCTGCGCGGCGAGCTGGACGAAGACGCGTTGCGTGCGAGCTTCCAGCAACTGATCGAGCGCCACGAATCGCTGCGCACACGTTTCTTCGAACGCGACGGTGTGGCGCTGCAACAAGTCGACGCCGCACCTGAATTCAACCTGCAACTGATCGACATCAGCGACCTGCCGGCGCACGAGCGTGAAGCCCGCGCGCAACAGATCCGCGAGGACGAAGCGCGCACCCAGTTCGACCTGGAAAAAGGCCCGCTGCTGTGGGTGACGCTGGTGCGTCTCGACGACGAAGATCACCAGTTACTGGTGACGCTGCACCACATCATTGCCGACGGCTGGTCGCTGAACGTACTGATCGACGAATTCTCGCGCCTGTACGCTGCCGCCTCTCAAGGCCAGCGCGCCGAACTCGCGCCGCTGCCGACCCAATACGCCGACTACGGCAGTTGGCAGCGCCAATGGCTGGCGCAAGGCGAGGGCGAGCGGCAACTGGCGTACTGGAAAGCCCAACTGGGCGACGAACATCCGGTGCTGGAACTGGCCACCGATCATCCGCGTTCGGCCAAACAATTGCACAGCGCTGCGCGCCACAGTGTGCGCCTCGGGGTCAGCCTCAGCGATGCGATCAAGCAGACCGCCCAGGCTCACCAGTCGACGCCGTTCATGCTGTTGCTCTCGGCCTTCCAGAGCCTGCTGCACCGCTACAGTGGTCAGCGCGATATCCGCATCGGTATCCCCAACGCCAACCGTCCGCGCCTGGAAACCCAGGGCCTGATCGGCTTCTTCATCAACACTCAAGTGCTGCGGGCCGAGGTTGATTCACGGCTGTCATTTGTCGAGTTGCTGGCGCGGACCCGCGACGCTGCACTGGGCGCTCAGGCGAATCAGGATCTGCCCTTCGAACAACTGCTCGAGGCGTTCCCGCAGGCCCGCGAGCAGGGTCTGTTCCAGGTCATGTTCAACCATCAGCAGCGCGACTTGAGTGCGCTCAAGCGCCTGCCGGGCCTGCTCGCCGAAGAGTTGCCGTGGCACAGCCGCGAGGCCAAGTTCGACCTGCAACTGCACAGCGAAGAAGATCGCAACGGGCGCCTGACCCTGTCCTTCGACTACGCCGATGAGCTGTTCGACGCAGCGACCATCGCGCGTCTGGCCGAGCACTTCAGCAACCTGCTGCGCGCCGTCTGCGAACAGCCGCAACAGGCGATCGGCGACCTGCCATTGCTCACTCCGTGCGAGCACGAACAGCAGCAGGCATGGAGCATCGCCCCGTGCACCCCGGCGCAACAATGGCTGCCGGAACTGCTCAACGAACAGGCGCGGCAGACCCCGGAACGCACCGCGCTGGTGTGGGACGGCGGCAGCCTCGACTTCGCCGAATTGCACGCCCAGGCCAACCGCCTCGCGCATTATCTGCGCGACAAAGGTGTCGGCCCGGATGTGTGCGTGGCGATTGCTGCCGAGCGTTCGCCGCAACTGCTGATCGGTCTGCTGGCGATCATCAAGGCCGGTGGCGCGTATGTGCCGCTGGACCCGGATTACCCGGCCGAGCGCCTGGCTTACATGCTCAGCGACAGCGGCGTCGAACTGCTACTGACCCAGACCGCATTGCTCGACCGTCTGCCGGCCAGCGACGGCGTCAGCGTGATCGCCATGGACGCGCTGCATCTGGAGAACTGGCCGAGCCAGGCGCCGGGTCTGCACCTGCATGGCGACAACCTCGCCTACGTGATTTACACCTCCGGCTCCACCGGCCAACCGAAAGGCGTCGGCAACACCCACGCCGCGTTGGCCGAACGTCTGCAATGGATGCAGCACAGTTACCGCCTGAACGACAGCGACGTGCTGATGCAAAAGGCGCCGATCAGTTTCGACGTGTCGGTGTGGGAGTGCTTCTGGCCGCTGATCACTGGCGCACGTCTGCTGATCGCCGGCCCCGGTGAACACCGCGATCCGCATCGCATCGCCCAGTTGGTTCAGGAATACGGTGTGACCACGCTGCACTTTGTGCCGCCGTTGCTCGCGCTGTTCATCGACGAGCCGCTGAGCGCCGAATGCACCAGCCTGCGCCGGTTATTCTCCGGCGGTGAAGCGCTGCCGGCGGAACTGCGCAACCGCGTGCTGGCGCAACTGCCGGCGGTGCAACTGCACAACCGTTACGGCCCGACCGAAACCGCAATCAACGTCACCCATTGGCACTGCACCAGCGCCGACGGCGAGCGCTCGCCGATTGGCCGGCCGCTGGGCAACGTGATCTGCCGCGTGCTCGACGCCGATCTCAATCCCGTGCCGGCCGGTGTGCCGGGTGAGCTGTGCATCAGCGGCATCGGTCTGGCCCGGGGGTACCTCGCTCGCCCGGCGCTGACTGCGGAGCGTTTCGTGGTCGACCCACTGGGCGAGCAGGGCGCACGTCTGTATCGCACCGGTGACCGTGCACGCTGGACCGCTGACGGCGTGATCGAATACCTCGGGCGTCTCGATCAGCAAGTCAAACTGCGTGGTTTCCGCGTTGAGCCGGAAGAAATCGAAGCGCGCCTGCTGGCCCAGGACGGCGTCGCTCAAGCCGTGGTACTGGTGCGGGAAACCGCCGCTGGCGCGCAATTGATCGGCTACTTCACCGCCATCGATGCCCGCGAAGATCAGGACGCGCAAATCGCTCGTCTGAAAACCGCACTGGCCGCCGAACTGCCGGAATACATGGTCCCTGCGCAACTGATGCGCCTGGACGCAATGCCCCTGAGCCCGAGCGGCAAGCTCGACCGCCGCGCCTTGCCCGAGCCGCAGTGGCAGGTGCGTGAACACGTCGAACCGGTCACCGAACTGGAGCAACAGATTGCCGCAATCTGGCGCGAAGTGCTGGGTCTGCCTCAAGTCGGTCTGCGCGACGACTTCTTCGCCCTCGGCGGGCACTCATTGCTGGCCACGCAAATCATCTCGCGCAGCCGCCAGGCCTGTGACGTCGAGTTGCCGTTACGCGCCTTGTTCGAGCACAGCGAACTCGGTGACTTCGCCGAGCAGATCCGCCTGATCCAGGCCAGCGGCCAGACCAACCAGCAGCCGCCGATTGCCAAAGTCGATCGCCGCCAAGTCGTGCCGCTGTCCTATTCGCAACAACGCATGTGGTTCCTCTGGCAGATGGAGCCGGACAGCCCGGCGTACAACGTCGGCGGCATGGCGCGCCTGCGCGGCGTGTTGCATGTCGAGCATTTCGAGGCGGCCTTGCAGGCGCTGATCCTGCGCCACGAAACCCTGCGCACCACGTTCCCGAGCGTCGATGGCGTGGCCCGTCAGCAGGTGCATGCCGAGACCGGCGTGCGCATGGGTTGGAAAGATTTCTCGAAACTGCCGGCGGACCAGCGCGAGCAGAGGGTTCAGCAACTGGCCGACGAAGAAGCGCATCTGCCGTTCGATCTGGAAAGCGGCCCACTGCTGCGCGCCTGTCTGGTGAAGACCGCCGAGCAGGAGCATTACTTCGTCCTGACCCTGCACCACATCGTCACCGAAGGCTGGGCGATGGATATTTTTGCCCGCGAACTCAGCGCGTTGTACGAAGCCTTTGTCGATGACCGCGACTCGCCGCTCGAAGCGTTGCCGGTGCAGTACCTCGACTACAGCGTCTGGCAACGGCAGTGGCTGGAGTCCGGTGAACGTCAGCGTCAACTCGACTACTGGACCGCGCAACTCGGTCGCGAACATCCGCTGCTGGAACTGCCCGGCGACCGTCCGCGTCCGCCGGTGCAAAGCCACCAGGGCGAGCTGTTCCGTTTCGACCTGAGCGACGATCTTGCCGCCCGCGTCCGTGCGTTCAATGCGCAAAACGGTCTGACCCTGTTCATGACCATGACCGCCGCGCTCGCCACCTTGCTCTACCGCTACAGCGGTCAGACCGACCTGCGCATCGGCGCGCCGGTGGCCAACCGTATCCGCCCGGAAAGCGAAGGGCTGATCGGTGCGTTCCTCAATACCCAAGTGCTGCGCTGCCAGCTCGACGGGCAGATGTCGGTCGGCGAGTTGTTCGAGCAAGTGCGTCACACCGTGATTGAGGGCCAGTCGCATCAGGACCTGCCGTTCGATCATCTGGTCGAAGCGCTGCAACCACCCCGCAGCGCGGCGTACAACCCGCTGTTCCAGGTGATGTGCAACGTGCAGCGCTGGGAGTTCCAGCAGAGCCGCATGCTCGCCGGGATGACCGTCGAGTACCTGGCCAACGATGCGCGAGCGACCAAGTTCGACCTCAACCTGGAAGTCACCGACCTCGACCATCGCCTCGGTTGCTGCCTGACATACAGCACCGATCTGTTCGACGAGCCGACCATCGCACGCATGGCCAAGCATTGGCGCAACCTGCTGGAAGCGTTGATCGCCGACCCGCAACAGCGTTTGAGCCAGTTGCCGCTGCTAGACCAACCCGAGCAGCAACAACTGCTCGACAGCCTCGGTGTCGAACCGGGCGAACGTCGTCTCGATCAATGCCTCCATCACCTGTTTGCCGAACAGGCACTGGCGCGCAAAGACGCCCCGGCCCTGACCTTCGCCGGGCAGACCCTGAGCTACGCCGAACTTGATGCGCGGGCCAATCGCCTGGCCTGGGCCCTGCGTGAGCGTGGGGTCGGCCCGCAAGTGCGGGTCGGTCTGGCGCTGGAGCGTTCGCTGGACATGGTCGTCGGCTTGCTGGCGATCCTCAAGGCGGGCGGCGCTTACGTGCCGCTGGACCCGGAATACCCGCTCGACCGTCTGCACTACATGATCGAAGACAGCCGCATCGGTCTGCTGCTCAGCGACCGCGCGATGTTCAATGCGCTTGGCGATCTGCCGTCGAACGTGGCGCGCTGGTGCCTGGAAGACGACAGCGCGGCGCTGGCGGATTACCCGGCCACTGAGCTGCCCTTTATCAGCCTGCCGCAGCATCAGGCGTACCTGATCTACACCTCGGGTTCGACCGGCAAACCGAAAGGCGTGGTGGTGTCCCACGGTGAAATCGCCATGCATTGCCAGGCCGTGATCGAACGTTTCGGCATGCGCCCGGACGACTGCGAGCTGCACTTCTATTCGATCAACTTCGACGCCGCCACCGAGCGTCTGCTGGTGCCGTTGCTCAGCGGCGCGCAAGTGGTGCTGCGAGCGCAAGGGCAGTGGGATGCGGAAGAAATCTGCGGGTTGATCCGCACCCATCGGATCAATGTGCTCGGCTTCACCCCGAGCTACGGCAGCCAGCTGGCGCAGTTCCTCGCCACGCAGAATGAAACTCTGCCGGTGCGGATGATCATCACCGGCGGCGAAGCGCTGACTGGCGAGCACCTGCAACGGATTCGTGCTGCGTTCAAACCGAGTCTGTTCTTCAACGCCTATGGCCCGACTGAAACCGTGGTCATGCCGCTGGCCGGTCTCGCCCCGGAAGTGCTGGAAGAGGGCGCCGGCAGCGTGCCGATCGGCAGCGTGATCGGTGACCGCGTGGCGTACATTCTCGACGCCGATCTGGCGTTGGTGCCGCAAGGCGCGACCGGTGAGTTGTTCGTCGGCGGCGCCGGTCTGGCGCAGGGCTATCACGACCGTCCGGGCATCAGCGCCGAGCGTTTCGTGGCGGACCCGTTCGCCGCCGATGGCGGACGCATGTACCGCACCGGCGATCTGGTGCGCCAGCGTACCGATGGTCTGGTGGAATACCTGGGCCGGATCGACCATCAGGTGAAAATCCGTGGTTTCCGCATCGAACTGGGCGAGATTGAAACCCGTCTGCTCGATCACCACTCGGTCCGCGAAGCGGTGGTGCTGGCGCTGGATGCACCGAGCGGCAAACAACTGGTGGGTTATCTGGTCAGCGAAGTCGCCGAGCAAGGCGAAGCGCAACAGGCCGAACTGCGTGAAGCACTGAAGTCGCACCTCAAGGCACAACTGCCGGATTACATGGTGCCGACGCACCTGATCCTGCTGGCGAGCATGCCGCTGACCGCCAACGGCAAACTCGACCGCCGCGCCTTGCCGGCACCGGATCCCGAGCTGAACCGTCAGCACTACGTCGCCCCGAGCAATGAGCTGGAGCAGACCCTGGCGCAGATCTGGTGTGAGGTGCTTAACGTCGAACAGGTCGGCCTCAACGACAACTTCTTCGAACTCGGTGGTGACTCGATTCTTTCGATTCAAGTGGTCAGCCGTGCGCGGCAGCAGGGCATTCATTTCAGCCCGCGGGATCTGTTCCAGCATCAGACGGTGCAGACCCTCGCCGCTGTCGCCAGCCGCAGCGAGCAAGTCACTGCCGAGCAGGGACTGGTGGTCGGTGAGTCGGCCATGACGCCGATCCAGCACTGGTTCTTCGATACTGATATTCCTGAGCGTCAGCACTGGAACCAGGCGCTGCTGCTGGAGCCGAGCGTGGCGCTGGAACCGCATCGTCTGGAGCAGGCGCTATTGGCGGTGATAGAACAGCACGACGCCCTGCGTCTGCGCTTCACTCAGGCCAACGATCAATGGCAGGCAACGCATCAACCGGTGTCCGACGCCGAGGTGTTGTGGCAGGTGCGGGTGGCGGCGATGGACCAGTGCGCAGCGCTGTTCGCCGATGCCCAGCGCAGTCTCGATCTGCAAAACGGCCCGCTGCTGCGCGCCTTGCTGGTGGATGGTCCGCAAGGTCAGCAACGGCTGTTCATTGCGATCCATCACTTGGTGGTCGACGGTGTGTCTTGGCGCGTATTGCTCGACGATCTGCAAACCGTGTACCGCCAGCTCGATGCCGAACAGTCGGTAAAACTGCCGGCGAAAACCAGTGCCTTCAAGGACTGGGCTGCACGTTTACAGGCCTATGCCGGCAGCGAATCGCTGCGCGAGGAACTGAACTGGTGGCAGACCCAACTGGCCGGATCGAACGCCGAGCTGCCGTGCGAAAACCCGCAGGGCGGACAGCAGAATCGTCACGCGCAAACCGTCAGCGTGCGCCTGGATGCCGAGCGTACCCAACAACTGCTGCAACAGGCGCCGCGGGCCTACCGCACGCAGGTCAACGATCTGCTGCTGACCGCGCTGGCCCGTGTGCTGTGCCGCTGGAGCGGTCAGCCGTCGGCATTGATTCAACTGGAAGGCCACGGCCGCGAAACCCTGTTCGACGAGATCGACCTGACTCGCACCGTCGGTTGGTTCACCAGCGCCTATCCATTACGCCTGACCCCGCACAACATCGAAGAGGCCGCCGGGCAGGGCGCTTCGATCAAGGCGATCAAGGAGCAACTGCGCGCGGTACCGCACAAAGGTCTCGGTTATGGCGTGTTGCGTTATCTGGCCGATGACCTCAGCCAGCGCAGCATGGCGGCGTTGCCGAATGCCCCGGTGACCTTCAACTACCTCGGCCAGTTCGACCAGAGTTTCGCCAGCGATGCGCTGTTCCGTCCGTTGGACGAGCCGGTCGGTGCGGCCCACGATCCGCAGGCGCCGTTGCCCAACGAGTTGAGCATCGACAGTCAGGTGTACGGCGGCGAACTGTTGCTGCGCTGGACTTTCAGCGGCGAGCGTTACGAGGCGCAAACCATCAACGATCTGGCCGACGCCTACCTCGGCGAGCTGCAAAGCCTGATCGAACATTGCCTGCAAGACCAGGCCGGTGGCCTGACGCCGTCGGACTTCCCGCTGGCGAAACTGACCCAGGCGCAACTCGATGCACTGCCGGTGCCGGCGGCGCAGATCGAAGACGTCTATCCGCTGACGCCGATGCAGGAAGGCATGTTGCTGCACACCTTGCTCGAACCGGGCACCGGTCTGTATTACATGCAGGATCGCTACCGCATCAACAGCGAGCTCGATCCGGAGCGTTTCGCCCAGGCCTGGCAAGCGGTGGTCGCCCGTCACGAAGCGCTGCGTGCGTCGTTCTGCTGGAACGTCGGCGAAGACATGCTGCAAGTGATCCACAGCCCGGGGCGCACGCCGATCGAGTACCTGGACTGGAGCGCCGTTGCCGAAGAAGAGCAAGAACCGAAGCTGCAGGCGCTGCTGAAAAGCGAGCGCGAGGCCGGGTTCGATCTGCTCAATCAGGCACCGTTCCACCTGCGCCTGATCAAGGTCGGCGCGGCGCGTTACTGGTTCATGATGAGCAACCACCACATCCTCATCGATGCCTGGTGCCGCTCGCTGCTGATGAACGATTTCTTCGAGATCTACACCGCCCTCGGTGAGGGGCGCGAAGCACAGTTGTCGGTGCCGCCGCGTTACCGCGACTACATCGGCTGGCTGCAACGCCAGAGCCTGGCCGAGGCGCGCCAGTGGTGGCAGCAGAACCTGCAAGGTTTCGAACGCACCACGCCGATCCCGAGTGACCGACCGTTCCTGCGCGAACACGCCGGTGAAAGCGGCGGCATGATCGTCGGTGACCGCTACACCCGTCTCAACGTTGAAGATGGCGCCCGTCTGCGTGAGCTGGCCCAGGCCCATCAACTGACCATCAACACCTTCGCCCAAGCGGCATGGGCCTTGGTGCTGCGACGCCTGAGCGGTGATCGCGACGTGCTGTTCGGCGTGACCGTGGCCGGGCGTCCGGTGGAAATGCCGGAGATGCAACGCACCGTCGGCCTGTTCATCAACAGCATCGCGCTGCGGGTGCAGATCCCGGCGGACGATCAGCGCGCCAGTGTGCGCCAGTGGTTGAGCGGCCTGCTCGACAGCAACATGCAGCTGCGCGAGTACGAATACCTGCCGCTGGTGAACATTCAGGAGCAGAGTGAACTGCCGAAAGGCCAGCCGCTGTTCGACAGTCTGTTCGTGTTCGAAAATGCCCCGGTGGAAGTCTCGGTACTGGACCGCGCGCAGAGCCTCAATGCGACTTCGGACTCCGGTCGCACCCACACCAACTTCCCGCTGACGGCGGTGTGCTACCCGGGTGATGACCTCGGTCTGCATCTTTCGTATGACCAGCGCTATTTCGACGAGTCGACCATCGAGCGCATGCTCGGCGAGTTCAAGCGCCTGCTGCTGGCGCTGGTCGAGGGTTTCCACGGCGACATGGCTGACCTGCCGCTGCTGGGCGCCGAGGAACAGGACTTCCTGCTGCACGGTTGCAACCAGAGCGCCCACGATTATCCGCTGGAGCAGAGCTACGTGGCGCTGTTCGAAGCGCAGGTCGCGGCGCACCCGCAGCGCATCGCCGCCACTTGCCTCGATCAGCAACTGAGCTATGCCGCGCTCAACCACAACGCCAACCGTCTCGGTCATGCACTGGTTGCGGCCGGGGTGCAGATGGATCAACCGGTGGCATTGCTGGCCGAGCGTAATCTCGATCTGCTGGGGATGATCATCGGCAGCTTCAAGGCCGGTGCCGGTTACCTGCCGCTGGACCCGGGCCTGCCGAGCCAGCGTCTGCAGCGGATCATCGAGCTGAGCCGCACGCCGGTGCTGGTGTGCAGCGAAGCCTGTCGCGAACAGGCGCAGACCTTGCTCGATGAATTCAGCTGCGCCAACCGTCCACGGCTGTTGGTCTGGGAAGAGGTGCAGGCGTTGGCGACCTCCGCGGACAACCTCGGCATCCACAGTGGCCCGGACAATCTGGCTTACGTGATCTATACCTCGGGTTCGACCGGGTTGCCGAAGGGCGTGATGGTCGAGCAGCGCGGCATGCTCAACAACCAGTTGAGCAAGGTGCCGTACCTGAAACTGACGGACGCCGACGTGATCGCGCAGACCGCCTCGCAAAGCTTCGATATTTCGGTCTGGCAGTTCCTCGCCGCGCCGTTGTTCGGCGCGCGGGTGGACATTGTGCCGAACACCATCGCCCACGATCCGCAGGGCTTGCTGGTGCATGTGCAGGCGCAGGGCATCACCGTGCTGGAGAGCGTGCCGTCGCTGATTCAGGGCATGCTCGCTTCTGATCGCCTGAGCCTCGACGGCCTGCGCTGGATGCTGCCGACCGGTGAAGCGATGCCGCCGGAACTGGCGCACCAGTGGCTGCTGCGTTACCCGGACATCGGTCTGGTCAACGCTTACGGGCCGGCGGAGTGCTCGGATGACGTGGCGTTCTTCCGCGTTGACCTGGCCTCGACTCGCGGCAGCTATTTGCCGATCGGTACGCCGACCGACAACAACGTGCTGTACCTGGTCGATGGCGCGCTGGAACTGGTGCCGTTGGGTGCGGTGGGTGAGTTGTGCGTAGCGGGGACGGGTGTCGGTCGCGGTTACGTCAGCGATCCGCTGCGCACCGCGCCGGTGTTCGTGCCGAACCCGTTCGGCGTGCCGGGCGAGCGTCTGTATCGCACCGGTGACCTCGCGCGGCGGCGCAGTGACGGGGTGCTGGAGTACGTTGGCCGGGTTGACCATCAGGTGAAGATTCGCGGTTACCGGATTGAACTGGGTGAAATCGAGGCGCGTCTGCACGAACAGCCGGAAGTCCGCGATGCGGCGGTCGGCGTGCAGGAAGGCGTGAATGGCAAGCACTTGGTCGGCTATCTGGTCGCGGCGGATTCGGCGCTCAACCCGAGCGAACGTCTGGAGCGGATCAAGCAACGCCTGCGCAGCGAACTGCCGGAATACATGGTGCCGCTGCACTGGTTGTGGCTGGATCAGTTGCCGCACAACGCCAACGGCAAACTCGACCGCAAGGCCCTGCCGGCGCTGGAGATCGGTCAGTTGCAGAGCCAGGACTACCTGGCCCCGCGCAACGAGCTGGAGCAGACCCTGGCCGACATCTGGGCCGAAGTGCTCAAGGTCGACAAGGTCGGCGTGCGCGACAACTTCTTCGAACTGGGCGGGCATTCGTTGCTGGCCACGCAGATCGCTTCGCGGGTGCAGAAAACCCTGCAACGCGATGTGCCGCTGCGGGCGATGTTCGAGTGCAGCACGGTGCAGGAACTGGCCGAGTACATCGAAGGCCTGGCGGCCAGTGACATGACCGAGGACAAGGTGGATCGCTTGAATGATCTGATGGCGGAGCTGGAAGGCTTGTAATTCCGGCGTCTTCACCGGCCCCTTCGCGAGCAAGCCCGCTCCCACCATTGGAATGCATTCCCCTGTGGGAGCGGGCTTGCTCGCGAAAGCGTCAGTGAATTCAACACAAATAAACCGGCATATTCACGTACATATCCAGGGTTGACGATCAACAACCGGCAGCTCAGTCTGCCGGTTCTCTTTTTTGTCGCGGGGGTGGTCGATGCCTTTCTTCACGGTTGACGGACAAGCGCTGCACTACATTGATCAAGGCACCGGCCCGGCCGTGTTGCTGGCCGGCAGTTATCTGTGGGACACGGCGATGTGGGCACCGCAGATCGCTGCACTGTCGCCGCACTACCGGGTGATTGCCCTGGACCTGTGGGGCCACGGTGAATCCGGGCGCTTGCCGCCAGGCACCACCTCGCTGGATGACATTGCGCGGCAGGCTGAGGCCTTGCTCGATCACCTGCAGATCGAGCAGATAACGCTGGCGGGGCTGTCGGTCGGCGGCATGTGGGGCGTGCGGCTGGCCTTGTCGGCACCACAGCGGATCAACGGGCTGGTGCTGATGGACACCTACGTCGGCGTCGAGCCTGAGCCAACCCGTCAATACTATTTTTCGCTGTTCAAGCAGATCGAAGAAAGCGGCGAGATTGCGCCACAGTTGCTCGACATCGTGGTGCCGATCTTCTTCCGTCCGGGCATCGATCCGCAGTCGCCGCTGTATCAGGACTTCCGCGCCAAACTGGCGGCCTACACCACGGATCGCCTGCGCGAAAGCATCGTGCCGATGGGCCGAATCACGTTCAGCCGTGATGACCTGTTGCCGCGTCTGGGCGAGCTGAACGCCGCGACCACTCTGGTGCTGTGCGGCGACCAGGACAAACCACGACCGCCCTCAGAGGCTCAGGAAATGGCCGAACTGATCGGTTGCCCGTGGGTGCTGGTGCCGGAGGCAGGGCATATCTCCAGTCTGGAGAATCCGCAGTTTGTGAGCGAGGTGTTGTTTACCTTTTTGGCTGAGCGCAACCGTTAAACCGTGTCATCGTTCTTTTCGCGAGCAAGCCCGCTCCCACAGTGACCGCGGTGATCCCTGTGGGAGCGGGCTTGCTCGCGAAGAGGCCAGATCAGGCAATAAAGAATTCGGACTTATTTCGGCCCGAGAATCTTCGCCAGTTTCTCCGGCGAAGGTGCCCCTTGCTGCTGTTGCAGCTCACCCTTGTCATCCATGTAGAAAATCGCCGGAGTCGCCTGCAATTCCAGGTCTTCCATCAACTGCATGTTCGCCGCGAGTTTGGTCTGCACTGCCGCCGGGATGTCTTTCAATGGCTTGAGGGTGCTGGCCTTGCCGGCCTTTTCGTGGTCTTCCAGGGCCTTGGCCGGATCTTTCGCGGCCAGCAGTGCAGCGGATTTGGCCGGGCTGTCTTCGCGGATGATCCCGACCATGATGTGCCGCAGTTGTACCTTGCCGGCCTTGACCCATGGCCGCGCCTGTTCCCAGAACATGTTGCAGTACGGGCAGTTCGGATCGCTGAACAGGTACACGGTGCGCGGTGCATCCTTGTTGCCGTCCTGAATCCAGTTGCTGGCTTCGAACTTGCCCCAGATTTCCTTGGCCATCGGCGCGTAGACCAGTTTCTGCAACGGCTCACTGCTCAAGTCCTTGCCGTCGGCGTCGTACAGATTGCCGAGCAAGACGTGCTGGCCGTCCGGTGTCAGGTACAGCGCCATGCCACGGTTCTGGTACTGCGCTGCATAACCGCGCAAGCCGTCCGGCGCGTCGAACTGGCCGACGATTTTCGCGCCCTTGGCTTCGATCTGCTTGATCGCGGCGGGCAATTCTTCGGCGGCCTGAACCGACGGCAGGTGCAGCAGGGCAGTGCCCAGAGTCAACGTCAGCAGGTGGCGGAGGCGGGGCATGGCAGTTTCCTTGCAGGGGTGGCCGGTGCGGCGGTTGGATTTGGGATGTCGAAGTTTTCCAGGGCGCGTGCCAGGCTGGCGTTCGACAGTTCGCCCAGGTGGCTGCTCAGCAAACGTCCGTCAGGGCTGTAGAACAGCGTAGTCGGCAGCGCCATGGAACCCACGGCTTGACCCAGTCGGCCGCTGCGGTCGAACAGTACGTTGTTCAGGCTCAGGCCCTGGGTTTCGAGGAAGGTGGCAACGCTTTGCATGCTTTCGGCCTGATTGACGAACAGAAAGGTCAGGTCCGGGCGTTGTTGTTGAGCGTTTTCCAGCACCGGCATTTCACGCCGGCAGGGCGGGCACCAGGTTGCCCAGAGGTTGATCACCAGTGGGCCACCCTGATAGTCGCTGAGCTGGATGGTTTCACCGGCGGCGTTACGCAGGGTGATTTCCGGCAGGCGCGTGCCTTGCTCGTAGATGTTCAGCGACAGGGTCGCCAGCAGCCAGAACAGCACGCCGCTGGCCACACCAAAACCCAGTGGCCGACGCAGGCCCGGGCGGCGCCAGCCGCGATAAAGTGCAGCCAGCAGCAGTACGATCACCCCCGGCCAGGCGAGGAAACCGCCGTCGCGCAGGTCGATGATCTGCCACGGGTCGTTGCGATAGTGCCCCCAATACAGGGCGACAAACGCCACGCGCGCCGCAAGCATGCCCAACAGGAAAAGGCTGAACAGCGCCGACTCGGGATTATCGCCGCCACGCTTGGCCACCCGCCAGCCGACAAAGGTCGCCAGCGCCAAGGCACTGATCAGCAGCAGATGGTTAAGCGCGATGGCGAAGGTGCCGAGGGTGAACGTCAGCATCAGTTGGCGTCTCGAGTGGTGGTCCAGCGTTGCAGGAATGTATCGGCATCGACTTCGCCGGTGATGCGCTGGCTACGCCGTTCTTCGCCGTCGGCGCCAATCCAGACAAAACTCGGTGGCCCCGGGACTTTGTAGCGGCCGAGCAGTTCGCGGCTGGCGGCATTGTCGGCGGTGACGTCGAGGCGCAGCAGGCGCACATCGCTCAGCGCCTGCATGACCTTTTCCTTGCCGAACACTTGTTTCTCCATGACTTTGCACGACACGCACCAGTCGGCGTAGTAATCGAGCAGCACCCATTGGCCCTGAGCCTTGGCGCTATCCAGTTCGTGTTGCAGGGTTGCGGGATCCTTGATCGTGGTGAACGCCTCATGCCCGCTCGGCGTGGCGCTGGCGACCCGGCCGGCGCTGTACACCTGCAACGGCTGATACGGATCGTCACTGCCACCGGCAGCACCAATCAGCAGCAGGCTGCCCCACAGACCGAGCAGCAACGAACTGGCGCCGAACACCTGGGCGACCCGGCCGAAACCTTCCGATTGCTTCCAGGCACAGAACGCGGCGATCAGCAGCAACGCGCCACACAGGCCCAGCCACAACGAGGCGTCCAGCACCGGGCGCAGCATCAGCAGCGCGGTCGCGAGGAACAGGAAACCGAAGATGCCCTTGAGCAGATTCATCCACGCGCCAGGTTTCGGCAGGAAGCGATTGCCCACGGTCACCAGCAGCAACAGCGGCACCCCGATACCAATGCCCAACGCGAACAGAATCAAGCCACCGTGCAGCGCATTGCCGCTTTGCGCGATGTACAACAAAGCGCCGGCCAGTGGCGCGGTCATGCACGGGCCGACCAGCAGCCCGGACAACGCACCGAGTACACCGGCACCGATCAGGCTGCCACCGCTGCGACTGCGCGAGGCGTGTTCGAGGCGATCACGCAAGGCCACCGGCAACTGCAATTCAAAGAAGCCGAACATCGGCAGCGCCAGCACCACAAACACTGCGGCAAACGCACCGAGCAGCCACGGATTTTGCAGCCATGCCTGCAGGTTGGCGCCGAGCAGGGCGGCGATCACCCCCATCGCCGCATACACCAGCGCCATGCAGATCACATAGCTGCTGGCCAGGGCGAAACCACGGCGTGGGGTGGCGCCACTGCCGACAATCATGCCCGCCAGAATCGGCAGCATCGGCAACGAACATGGGGTAAACGCGAGCAACAGGCCGAGGCCGAAGAACACCAGCAGGCTCCAGCCGAGCGCCCGTTGTTGCAGGCTGCTGGCCAAGGCCTGATCCGGCGCTTCGGCACTGGCTGTCGGCGTCGCTTTGCCGCCCAGATCGATGACCCGGGTCTGCGGCGGATAACACAGGCCGGCATCGGCACAGCCCTGGTAACTGACCTTGATCTGACCGCTGGCCGAGGCCGGGACTTTGACTTCCAGCCCCTGGCGATACACCGGTTGTTCACCGAAGAACTCGTCACTGTGCGACTCGCCCTCGGGCAATGCCGGCTGTTGCTCGGCCGGCAAACCGTCGAATTTCAGACGTTTCTGGTACAGGTAATAGCCGTCGGTGATTTGCCAGAACAGCTGGGTTTCCCCGGATTCAAGGCGTTCGGAAGTCAGCACGAAGGCTTTGTCGACCGGCAGAAACTCCGGTTTGGTCTCGAATGGATTGTTTCCGGCCTGGGCCAGGCCGGAAATCAGCAGTGCAAACAAAAGAAAAAAATGACGCATGGAGGAGCCTTGTCCCTGTGCAAGTGTGGGCACAATGGTGGATGGCGATTAACCGATGATTAACCGCCCCGCACGCTGTCCGATGGACGGCCCGAAGCAGATGCGCTGATGCCTGCAAGAGGTCTCGGTTTATCAGCAACCCGGGCCAGCGGATTTCGGAGATTGTATACGCGCCACATGTTTTTTTCGCGTCTTGATCATATCGGCGGGCCGGTTGTCATTCAGATAAACATAAAGACAAGATTTCGTATCTCGGAGTTATTCGTTGCCGCTGACATCTTGCTGTTTGCCAATGGCTCAACTTCGCTTGATAAAGCTTATTAATATGATTGCGGGTTTGACTGTTCTGGCGGGTAGGGACAAGGTGTGTAGCAATGTTGGCGATTAATCGATGCTTAATCGCCAACAATAACTCACTTGAAAAAAGTGTTTTCAGCCGCGCAGCAGTCCTGGCCAGGATTCGTCGTCAATCTGGATGGGACCGGACTCAACCTGATTTTCCTGAATGTTGTAGCGGATGTATTCATCCTTGTCCAAAAACAGATACCAGTAACTGTCCGCCAGCGTACGATCGTTTTGCGCACCCGTCATGATTCGGTCCTGATACTGGGCCAACCCAGGCCATGTTTCATCATTAATGGTTTCTTCGACAAGTGTCTCATAACCAAAATCAAGCCTGAGCGCCTTACCGTTGTCCATCAGGAAACGGAACAACTGTGCTCGGCCCGGCATGGTTTGCCACCACGTTCCTGCAATGATCCGGTCGAAGTAAGGCACAAGTTTATGCCAGCGTGATTCCTGAACTGGAACCGTGCTGATGCAGCGTTCATCGTCCTGATCATATTTGGTGACATAGGGAGTGAGTCGATCCTCTCCATAATGAAATAGCCACAGGAAGTCTCCGTCTATCCTGTCAGTGTCGAGTCCAGTGGTCGTAAAACCAAACCGCAACTGATAGGCGTCATGAAAGTCATCCCAATTCCCGGATACCTCCAAAGGATATTTTTCAGGTACTTTGTTTTCTGCCAGGCTGAAGCGCGAGTATATGTTGTAGTGCGTGAAAAAGAAGTAAATCTGGTCTTTGCCTGAGCGCCAGTCAACAGCGACGGCCTTTCCTAATCGAGACATGTTTAGTCCTTTAATGGTTGTTGAAGAAAGCGTTGTTGTTAATCGTGTGCAGTCGATGTTAGTTGCACAGCTTGATTTTTAATATGCCCGGTATGTTTCAATTTGAAAGTTGCGCCTGGCGGTTGTCGATCAGATTGGAACGCAGGTAGATGACCGACTCTTTACCTGACGTACTGCGGTGGTGGGGGCGGCTACGCAGCGTTTCTCTCGTTAAACGGTACACTTGGCATAACTGCGGCTTAATCTTCGGCTGCTTGAATGGCGTTTTTGCTCATGGAGCCCCCATGCACGTACTGGTTTGTGAAGACGATGAACTGATCGCCAGCGGTATCGTGGCCGGTCTCACGGCGCAGGGCCTGACGGTCGAGCACGTCAACACCGCCTCGAAAGCACGGGCGATGCTCAAGGTCGCCGAATTCGACGTGATGGTGCTCGATCTCGGCCTGCCCGACGAAGATGGCCTCAAGTTGCTGCAACAACTGCGTCAGCAGGGTCTGGAAATTCCGGTGCTGATCCTGACCGCGCGCGACTCGGTCACCGATCGGGTCGATGGCCTGCAGGCCGGGGCTGACGATTACCTGCTCAAACCGTTCGATTTGCGGGAGCTGTTCGCCCGTCTGCAAACCCTGTTGCGCCGGGTCGCCGGACGCAGCGTCAACCTGATCGAACACGGTGCGCTGACCTACGATCCGAGCAGCCGTGAAACCACGCTGGCCGGAAAACCGGTGGAATTGTCGCGTCGCGAGCAATCGCTGTTGCAGGCGCTGTTGCACAACCGTGGCCGGGTGCTGTCCACCGAGCAGTTGAAGGACAGCGTCTATGGCTTCAATGACGAGCTGGAAAGTAATGCGCTGAACGTGCACATCCATCACCTGCGCAGCAAGCTCGGCAAGGGTATTGTCGAAACTGTGCGCGGTCTGGGCTATCGCCTCGGGCCGGCCGATGGTGGAGAACAACAGAAGTGATGAGTCTGCGTCTGCGCCTGAGTCTGACCCTCGGCGCCGCCTTCGCCCTGATCTGGGCGCTGGCCGCGGCCTGGATGCTCAGCGACTTGCGCAATCAGATGATGTTTTCCCTCGACCAGCGTCTGGTAGCCTCGGCGCGCATGGTCGCCGGGCTGCTCGAGCAATTGCCGGCGCTGCCGAGCAAGGGCGAGGGCACCCATTTCAGTGCCGAACAATTGAACATTCCCGGCGGCATGGCCTGTCAGGTCAGTTCGCTGCGCGGAGAGATTCTGGCCCGCAGCCACAGCAGCCCCGAGCAAACCCTGGAAGCGGAAAAAATGGGCTTCCACGACCAGATGATCGATGGCGCGCCGTGGCGCAGTTTTACCCTTGCGCGAGGTGATGTGCGGATTACCACCGCCGATCGGCAGATCGAGCGCGAAGCCCTGAACATGTCGATCCTGCTGGCGGCTTCGGTGCCGGTCGGCGTGGCATTGCTCGGTTGTCTGTGCCTGTTGTGGCTGGGCATCGGCCAGGGCCTGGCGCCGCTCAATCGACTGCGCGAAGCCTTGATGCGACGCAATGCCGACTCGCTTGAGCCGTTGCAGTTGCAGTCGTTTCCCAGCGAGCTGAAACCCTTGCTCGATACGCAGAACCAGCTGTTCCAGCGCATTGGCAAGACCATCGAGCGTGAACGCCGCCTGACCGGTGACGCCGCCCACGAACTGCGCAGCCCGCTGACGGCGATCAAGACCCACCTGCAGGTGGCGCGCATGACCGAAGGCAGCGCCCGCGATCAGTCGCTGGCGCGGGCCGAGGAGGGCGCCGACCGCATGCACCGCACGCTGGAGCAATTGCTCTTGCTGGCGCGGGTCGAGGGCAGTCTGTCGTTCGACGACGGCGTGCAGTGCAGCGCCGAGCAGGTGGCGAAACTGGCGATGCAGGATGCGGCCGGCGGTGAGCGTCAGCGCATAAAGCTGCAATTGCCCAAGCAGCTCTCCAGTGCGCCGGTGCAAATGCCGGCGGTGCTGTCGATTGCCGCGCTGCGCAATCTGCTCGACAACGCCCTGCGCCATACCCCGGCGGACGCTAGCGTGGAATTGAGTCTGGAAACCGTCGGCCAGCGCGCACGCTTTGTGGTACGCGACCATGGGCCGGGTATCGCCGCCGATGATTTGCAGCACCTGACCCAACGCTTCTGGCGCAACGGTCAGAGCACCGGCTGCGGCCTCGGCCTGGCCATCGTGCAAGCCATCGTCCAGCGCTGCGCTTGCTCCCTGCATTTCGACAGCCGCCCGGATGGGCTGCGCGTCGAGCTGACCATGCCGCTGCAACCTGCCTGAACCACCAAAAATCCCCTGTGGGAGCGGGCTTGCTCGCGAAGGCGGCGTGCCAGTCAGCAACGTATCGACTGACCGGACGCCTTCGCGAGCAAGCCCGCTCCCACAATTGGGATTTGTGCTGTGGCACATCAAATGTAACGTCTCTGCATTGGTGATTCGCCGGCCCCGGCGTTAAGGTCGGGGCTGCTCTGACTCAATGGATTGAGGGAACGCGCCATGGAAGCACCGATCTGCATTTGCCCGGCCAGGCCGGCCGATGCCGGCCTTATCAGCCGCATCATCGAGCGTTCGATCCGCGTCGGTTGTGCGCTCGACCACCGCAACGACCCGCAACTGCTCAGCCGCTGGATTGACCTACAGTCCGCCGACGTCATCAGTGCGCACCTTGCCGATCCGCATTTCTATTTGAACATCGCCTTGCTGCAGGACAAGCCGGTGGGCGTCGGCATGGCGGCGGGCAGCGGCGACATCGGCTTTTGCCATGTGCAGCCGGAATGGTTTCGCCGTGGTGCAGGGCGCGCTCTGATGACTGATCTTGAAGGTTGGCTGCGGATTCGTGGTGTGCCACAGGTGAGCGTTTCCAGCACCCGTATCGGCGCGGCTTTTTATCGGCATCTGGGTTACCGCGAGACGGCGCCGGCCTTCACCGATCAGGGCCTGCACCGCGTTGCAATGCACAAGCCATTGGCGGTGCCCGACTGACAACTCGATCCGGGGTCTAAATCCTCGCCCCGCTTAAGCGTTTCCAGAACAGGAAAACCTGCATGTGCGCCCCGCGACCGGAACGCGCACCTGTGCGGTGTGCTGTTTTGGTCACTATCCATAGCGTATTGAGGGGTCGAGAGATGTCAGTCGCCACCAGCCTTATCGAAGAGTCGTCGGCCCGGATCACCTCCGCGCCGGCCGAAACCCTGTATCAGTTCAACGAGTCACCACTGCTGGCCCGGCAGAGTCAGCAGGAATCCAATGCCCGCAGCTATCCGCGGCGCATTCCGCTGGCGCTCAAACGTGCCAAGGGCCTGTATGTCGAAGATGTTGAGGGCCGTACGTTCATCGATTGCCTGGCCGGTGCCGGCACCCTAGCGCTGGGGCACAACCACCCGGTGGTGATCGAGGCGATCCAGCAAGTGCTGGCCGATGAACTGCCGCTGCACACCCTCGACCTGACCACACCGGTCAAGGATCAGTTCGTCCAGGACCTGTTCGGGTTGCTCCCGCCGGCATTGGCGGCCGAGGCGAAAATCCAGTTCTGCGGCCCGACCGGCACCGATGCGGTGGAAGCCGCGTTGAAACTGGTGCGCACCGCCACCGGGCGTAGCACCGTGCTGTCGTTCTCCGGCGGTTATCACGGCATGAGCCAGGGTGCGCTGAGTCTGATGGGCAGCCTGGGGCCGAAGAAACCACTGGGTGCCTTGCTCAGCAACGGCGTGCAGTTCATGCCGTTTCCCTATGATTACCGCTGTCCGTTCGGCCTCGGCGGCGCGGCCGGGGTGAAAGCCAATCTGAGTTATCTGGAAAACCTGCTCAACGATCCTGAAGCCGGCGTGCAGTTGCCGGCGGCGGTGATCGTCGAAGCGGTGCAGGGCGAGGGCGGGGTGATCCCGGCCGATATCGAGTGGCTGCGTGGCTTGCGCCGGATCACCGAGAAGGCTGGCGTGGCGCTGATCGTCGATGAGATCCAGAGCGGTTTCGCCCGTACCGGCAAGATGTTTGCCTTCGAACACGCCGGCATTGTCCCGGACGTGGTGGTGTTGTCCAAAGCCATCGGCGGCAGCCTGCCGCTCGCGGTGGTGGTCTATCGTGACTGGCTCGACACCTGGCAGCCGGGCGCCCACGCCGGCACGTTCCGTGGCAACCAGATGGCGATGGCGGCCGGTTCGGCGGTGATGCGTTATCTGCTCGAACACAAGGTCTGCGAACACGCCGCCGCCATGGGCGAGCGTCTGAGCGAACATCTGCGGATCCTGCAACGCGACTTCCCGCAACTGGGCGATATTCGTGGTCGTGGCTTGATGCTGGGCGTTGAGCTGGTTGACCCGAACGGCGCGCCGGACGCCCTCGGTCATCCACCGGCATTCGCGCGCCTGGCACCGCTGGTGCAGCGTGAGTGCCTCAAGCGTGGGCTGATTCTGGAGCTGGGCGGCCGGCATGGCGCGGTGGTGCGCTTCCTGCCGCCGCTGGTGATCACGGCTGTCGAAATCGATCGTGTCGCCGAGATCTTCGGCCGCGCCTTGGCCGCCGCTACCGCCGCCGAGTAAATTTTTCGCAGCGCCGAACGTTCTATCTACATACCCGGCTGCACCCCAGGTGCAGCCTACCCTTACACCGATGGAGAACCAGCATGACGTCAGTATTCGACCGCGAGGACATCCTCTTTCAGGTCGTGGTCAACCACGAAGAGCAATACTCGATCTGGCCGGATTACAAAGCCGTACCGGAAGGCTGGCGCACCGTGGG
The DNA here is from genome assembly GCF_057799175.1 of Pseudomonas sp. 14P5.3.2. Classification (NCBI taxonomy): domain Bacteria; kingdom Pseudomonadati; phylum Pseudomonadota; class Gammaproteobacteria; order Pseudomonadales; family Pseudomonadaceae; genus Pseudomonas; species Pseudomonas sp. 14P5.3.2. The sequence continues at coordinate 105,815 of NZ_JBYOKU010000016.1, forward strand.
CAAGAGCGGCCTGAAGAAGGAATGCCTGGCCTACATTGAAGAAGTCTGGACCGACATGCGTCCGCTGAGCCTGCGTCAGAAGATGGAAGGGCAGGCGGCGGCTCAGTAATTTATCCGCCAAAAACAAACCCGCTGGACTGGTGACAGGCAGCGGGTTTTTTCATTCCTGGCAATGGTGTTGTTCTAGCGGGCCTCTTCGCGAGCAAGCCCGCTCCCACATTGGATCTGTGGTGCGCACAACTCCCCTGTGGGAGCGGGCTTGCTCGCGAAGAACGATAACGCGGTATTACTGAAACTACGCCCCGCTCAAGCCCTTGAGCAACAAATCCACATTCCCCTCCAGCTCCGCCACCGGATCCGCCGCATCGGTACTCAACACCAGCAGATGACTCCCCGAGGCGGCAATTGCTGCTTTCACTGCCTCCGATGGCTGGCGATGATGCAGCACCAGCGCCACGTCGTTGTCCTTCAGCGTCACCGTGAGTTTCTTCAGATCTTCGGCTGTCCACTCGGCATCTGCTCGTGCGTCCTGACCGATCAGCTCCAGATTCAGGCTGCCGATCAGGTAACCGAAGTGATCGCTGAGGCTCATCACGCTCAGGTTTTCAGCCTCGGCCAGGCGCGCTTCGCTGTCGGCGCTGAGCTTGAGCAGGCGCTGTTTCAGCGCCGCCAGATTGGCCTCGATCTTTGGTTTGGCGGACGGCGCCAGACGCACCAGATCCGCCGCGATCACGTCGGCCATCCGCCCCATGTTGTTGCTCGCCAGCCATGGCTGACTGTTCAAACCATCGACCTTCAACCCCGGCTGCACGGCAATCCCCGGCAGGGCGCCGTCGACCGGACGTGCCGCATCGACTTCGACAATGCGAATGTTGCTGCGCCGCGCGATCGGGTACAGCGGATCATCGGCCCACAGCGAGCGCACGCCAATCACCGCGTCGGCATTGCTCGCCAGTTTGCCCAGCGCCGGAGCGCCGCGACCGGTGAAGTATGCGGTCTGACGGCTGCCCGGCAGATTCGCCGGAGCTGCGCGCTCGAGGCTGACGTCAGTGCCCTTGAGCAGCACTTCGCCCAGACCGTAAGTGATGGGCAACGAGGCCAGCACGCGCAGCGGTTCAGGGTTTTCAGCCGCCATCAGCGGGCTGCCGACCACGCCGCACAGGGCCATGGCCAAGGTCAGTTTTCGCAGTGAGAAAGTCATTTATCCAAGGTTCCCTTTCAGACTCGGGACGACCCCGCGCGCAATGGCGGCGAGGGCGAAGGCAATGCCGGCGACCAGGATGATCGCGGCGCCGGAGGGGATCGGCAGGTCGAAGACGATCGGCGCGAGAATCCCGCATAGCGTGCTGACGGTGGCAATCAGCACCGAACACCAGAAGAAGCCCTTGAGCGACTGGCTCAGTAACCGCGCTGCCGCCGCCGGAATCACCAGCAACGCGCCGACCAGAATCGCGCCGATGACCTTCACCGCCGCGACGGTGATCAGCGTCACCAGAATCACGAACAGGTAATCCAGAGTCTTCACCGCCACGCCGCGCACCGCTGCCAGTTGCGGGTTGAAACTGGCGAGCATGATCCGGTTGTACAACGGCAGCGCCAGCGCCATGACCAGCGAACCGACGATGGCCAGCACCAGCAGATCGTTGCCGTTGACGGTGAGCACTGAACCGAACAGCACGTTCTCCAGAATGTGCACGTTGATCTTGCCGGCCAGAATCAACAGCAGGCTCGCGCCGAGGGCCAGCGATACCGAGAGGAACACGCCGATCAGGGTGTCCGGTGCCAGGCCGGTGCGGTTGCGCAAATAGTTGAGCAGGATGCCGAACAGCAGGCAGTAACCGAACAGGCTGCCGTACGGCCCGGTGTAGGGTTCGCCAAGCAGAATGCCGATGGCCACGCCGGTCAGCGCCGCATGTCCGACCGCTTCGGAGAAAAACGCAAAGCGCTTGACCACCACCAGCGTGCCGAGGCCACCGAGCACCGGGCCGATCAACAGGCCGGCAAGCAGCGCGTTGACCACAAATCCGTAGGCCAGCGCCTCCGGCAGGTAACCGGACGACGCCCAGCCTTGAACCATCAAACGAAAGGCTTCGTAACTCATCAGACCGCGCTCCGTGGATGGGTGGAAAACAGACTCAACAGGCGTTCCGGAGTCAGCGCCTGTTGCGGCGTAGCGTCGAACAGCACGCGGCGGTTGAGACCGGTGACCCGGTCGGCCAGACGCTTGACCGCTTCCAGATCGTGCTCGATCCACAGCACGGTGATGCCGGCCGCGCGCCAGTCACCGAGCAGGCGTTCGAACACCTGGATCCCGGCTTCGTCGAGGGCAGACATCGGCTCATCCAGCACCAGCAATTGCGGGGCCGGGATCAAGCCTTGCGCGAGCAACACGCGCTGACGTTCGCCACCGGACAACGCGCCCATGCGCCGCTTGCGTTTGTCCTGCATGCCGACCCGTTCCAGCGCCTCGCCGATGGCCTTGGCGTAGTGCTTGCTCAAGCCGAGAAACGCCGGCCGGCGCTGGCACATGGCGGCCATGAAATCGTCGACGGTCATCGGCAGGCCGCGATCGAATTCCAGCGCCTGCGGCACATAACCGATGGTGCCGGGTTGGCCGGGCCAGTGCAGGCTCAGTTGACCCTGATGCGGCATCTGCCCGAGCAGGGTCTTGATCAGCGAACTCTTGCCGCCGCCGTTGGGGCCGACCAGAGCGTGCACGTGGCCGGGTTGGACCTGGAAGCTGACGTTGTCGAGAATCGTGGTGCGCCCGAGGGTCAGAGAGACTTGCGCAAAATCCAGAGTCGGCCCCAATCCTTGTGGGAGCGAGCCTGCTCGCGAATGCGGTGTGTCATTCGATAAAGATGTTGGCTGACCCGGCGCCTTCGCGAGCAAGCCCGCTCCCACAGGGGATGGCGGGGTGTCAGAGAGGGATTCTTTTGCCGTCATGCCCCGGACTCCTGAATCGCCCGCACCACGGTGTCGAGGTTGCCGGTCATTTCCTTTTCGTACTTGTCGGCGGTGTATTCGCCATAGGAAATGTGCGACAGCGGATACAGCTTCACCCCCGACTCTCGCTGGATGGTTTCGACGTAAGTGGAGGGGAAATCCATCTCGGAGAAGATCACCTTGACGTCGAGCTCGCGCAGTTGGTCGATGGTCTTTTTCAACTGGCTCGGGCTGGGTTCGATGCCGTGGGCCGGCTCGACCACGGCCGTCACTTCCAGGCCGAATTCGCGCAGCAGATAGTCGTAAGCCGCATGCACCGTGGCCACACGCAGTTCGGCGTTGGGCGCCTGGGTCAGTTTGGCCAGCGCATCGGCGCGCATCTGCCGCAGGCGTTTGCCGTAGGCGCGGGCGTTCTGGGTGTAAGTCTTGGCGTTGTCCGGGTCGAGTTTGCCCAGTTCGCGGGCGATGTTGTTGACCTGGGCAATCGAGGCACTGATCGACAGGAACGTGTGCGGGTTGACCACTTTGCCGGCGCCGCGCGCAGCGGTTCCGGTGGCGGCCAGCAGCGGCACGTTTTCGTTGGCTTCGATGGTCTTGATGTTCGGCGTTTCGCTGGCGGCGATCATGCGGTCGGCGAAATCGTCATGGCCGACACCGTTGAGCACGATCACATCCAGACCGCTGATGCGCTTGATGTCTTCGGCGCGCGGCTCATAGGCGTGCGGGTTGAACCCGGCGGGAATCAGTGGCACCACATCGGCCTTGTCGCCGACGATGTTCGCCACATAGCTGTAATACGGGTGCAGGGTGATGCCGATGCGCAGGCGTTTGCCCGGTTCAGCACTGGCCAGTGGGCTCAGCAGGCACGCGCACAGGCCTATCAGCAGAGTGCGCAGGAGGGGACGGCGAGTCAGTGAAATAAGCATGGGCAAGCGGTCTTCTCTCGGGTGAAGGCGAAGGTTCAGTGGCGATGTTCGCGGGTCACGCCGGCATCGAACTGCGCGACGATCTGTTTCCAGCCGGCGGCGGACAGCGCTGCGTCGGTCAGCTCGGCAGGCGTTTGCAGATCGGCGTCGCGGTTAAGCCAGATGTCCGGCGCGGCACTGGCGTCGGCGCTCAGCAACATCACGAACGAACCGGCGACGGCGGGCGACTGGCTGTGGCCGAAATAGGCGCTGTCCGCCAGTAACTGCCAGGCATGGCCGCCACGGCTGACCGAGCTGGCATCCTGAGCGAACGGGGCGAAACCTTCCTCGGCCAGATTTTGCGGGGTCGGCAGGCTTTGCTGTTCTTCACGCAGCAGGCGGATCTCGTCGAGGGTCACCCGCAGGTCGGCATAGATGCCTTGCTCGGCGGCACTCAGGTCGCGCCGTGCATCGAGTTGATGGCTGGAAACCGGCTCCGGCTCATGGGACACCCCGCGCCATGCCACCACTGATCCGGCGACGGCAAGGATCAGCAAACACAAGATCAGGACATTCAGGGTTTCATGCCCGGCGCCGGCCGGACGTACGACTTGGGTGGTGGGCGTGCTCATGGGGCCTCGATATCGGCTTGGTCGATTTCCACGACGTGCCCGGGGCCGGCGTCGAACAGCACATAAAACTCGGCCGCCGGTTTCTTGAAGGTCAGGCTCGAATCGGCGCCAAGCTTGCCCGGCACCAGAATGGTTTCGTCGTAACCGATCACGTCCAGGGTCACCCCCGGCGCGCCGCTGCCATCGGAAAAGCCGCCGGTGCATTTGATCTGCTCGGCGTCAACGGCTTTGCATTCGCACATCGGGTTATGGGCCAGGGCGCCGGCGCTGAAACCTGCGCACAGCATCAGCAACGCGGCGCGCAACCGCAGACGGGAAGGGCGTTGAACGCAGTTCATGGTTTGGCTCCTTGTTGGTTCAGCCAGGCGAGGGTCGCGGGGGAGGCCTGGCTCAGGGGAATCGAGGCCTGATGCATGCTGCCGTCCCAGCCTTCCATGGTGATCCACAGTTCGGCGTCGGGACGGGTCTTTTCCGGAATCGGCATTTGTGTGCCCATGCGGTACGGCGTACCGAAGAAGATAGTGCCAGCGGCGCGCAGGCTGCGCGGCTTGCCGATGCGCAGGTAGGTAGCCTTGACCTGATCGATACAGGCATCGCACAGGGCGGCGCTGAAATCCTTCATATAGCCGGCCGGTCCGGTGAGAGTCGGTGCTTCGTTGCGCAATTCGGCCAGTCGCAGGCTCCACGGGCCGACCTGGATGTTGCCAATCTCCCGTTGACCCAAACCGCTGTCGCCGCGAAACAGCGAAGCGTCGGCGAAGTACTTGGGCATGAAGCCCAGCGGAATCAGCAGGAGCAGAACATTGAGGTGAAAGCGCCATTGGTGCCAGAAACGGGCCAGTCGGGAGGGCGGTGTGATCGTGCCGGACTTGCTCACAGGCTCACCTCCGAAGGCACATGGGTACGGGCCGGTTGTGCCTGGATGCGGTTTTTCTTTTCCTCGCGCTTCAGCGCATTGGCGGTGGCCAGCGCCGTGCGCTTGGTCCAGATCAGCAAGCCGCTGAGTACCATCATGCTCAGCAGCAGGCCGAAGAAGAACCAGATCAACTTGATCCAGATACCGCCGAAATCACCCGTGTGCAGCGGTCGCATCGACTCGGTGACAAACTCCAGCGAGGAGCGATCGGACAGCAGGCGGGACGCGGCGATGTCGCCGTTGTACGGATTGAGCGTTGCGGTCTGGAACATCAGCGGATACCAGCCGCGACCGCCGACGCTCATGTGGCTGTAGGCGTTACCTGGAAGGCTGACGAAACTGGCCTCCAGCCCTGGGATCTTCTGCTGGGCGATCTCGACGGCGCGGTCCAGGCTGATACGCGGCGGTGGTGTGCCGGCGGTCGAAATCGGCACGCTCTCTCGGGACATGGCGGGAATGATCGGCTCACTGGAAATGGAGATCTGGTTATCGAACAGGATCGCGCGGATCAGGAACCAGATGCCGGTGATGGAGATCACCGCGATGAACCAGATCGACCAGATGCCGCACAGGCGGTGGAAGTCGCCCCAGAAGATCCGCGCGCCGTGGCGTATGCGCAGGGTCGGGCGCAGAAAACCTTTCCAGAATTTTTTGTAGACCACCAACCCGGTGATCAACGACACCAGCATCGGCACGCCAAGAAACGACACCAGATACCAGCCCCAACTGAAACCGTTGGTGAACGGCACCAGCCACCAGCCGTGCAGGGCGCGGGTGAACGCCTTGAAGTCGAAGCTGGGGGCGGTGCCCTGAATGACTCCGGTGTACGGATTGACATAGACCGTCAGCGAGCGACCGTCCGGGTAGCTGACTTCGACGTCCAGGGCAAAGTGCGACTCATCGGGACGGCTGATGCTTTGTACCAGGGTCTGCGGCTCGGCTTGTTTGATCGCCGCCAGTACCTGATCGTAACTGAGCAGCGGCGCGTCGTCCGATGGCGGGCTGGCGCGCATTTGCGGGTTGGCCAGCCAGACGATTTCCTGGCTGACCACCGCCAGCGTGCCAGTGACACAGACGATCAGGACAAAAAACCAGATCGGCAACGCGAGCCAGCTATGCACCAGGAACCACAGTTTCGAGCGGGATTTCTTTGACATGATTGCGCGTCTTGATTCGGTGAGAGGAGCCTCTGCTACGGGCTTCGCAGCATGGTTCTCCGTAAAAGGCGCGGTCGTGGCTGTTGCCTACGCGAACGGCCTGCATCTCTATAGGACGGATGAGCCGGACAAATCCCGAAAGACGATATGAAAGTAAATGTTTCGCAATTCCTCCCAGACGCCACCCCCCCCCTGTGGGAGCGGGCTTGCTCGCGAATGCGGTGGTTCATTCAATAAGGATGTCGACTGAGAGGACGCTTTCGCGAGCAAGCCCGCTCCTACAGGGGGTGTTTGGTGATCAGCCGATCAAACACGATTCATGAATGCCGCACTCACTGTCAGGCAATTGATGGCCGGTCGGCGCTCCCTATGATGGAGAGCACCGGATTTCCCTGAGTGAGCGCCTTGATGAGCCCCAGAACCCTCTACGACAAACACATCGATTCGCACACCGTGTGCCGCCTCGACGACCAAGGCCATGTGCTGCTGTATATCGACCGTCAGGTGATCAACGAATACACCAGTCCACAGGCATTCAGCGGTCTGCGCGCTGCCGGGCGCAAGGTCTGGCGGCCGGCCACGGCGCTGGCGGTGGTCGATCATGTCAATCCGACCACCCCCAAACGGGTGGCGGCGATGCCTGATGCGGGCGGTGCGCGGCAGGTGTCGTATCTGGCGGAAAACTGCCGGGACTTCGACATCGAACTGCTGGATATTCTCGACAAGCGCCAAGGCATCGAGCATGTGATCGCCCCGGAGCAGGGTTTCATCCTGCCGGGCATGGTCATCGCCGCCGGCGACAGCCACACCACCACGTACGGTGCGCTGGGGGCGTTCGGATTTGGCATCGGCACCTCGGAGATCGAGCATCTGCTGGCCTCGCAGACGCTGGTCTACAAGCGCCTGAAAAGTATGCGCGTGACGGTGGATGGCGAACTTGCGCCGGGGCTGACCTCCAAGGATGTGATCATGGCGCTGATCGGCAGGATCGGTGCGTCGGGGGCCACGGGCTATGCGATCGAGTTCTCGGGTTCGACCATTGATGCGCTGAGCGTCGAAGCGCGGATGACCATTTGCAACATGGCGGTCGAGGCGGGCGCGCGCGGCGCGTTCATGGCGCCGGACGAAAAAGTCTTTGCTTATCTCAACGGCAAACCGCGCGCGCCACAAGGCGAGCTCTGGGCGCGCGGCGTGGAAAAATGGCGTGAATTGCGCAGCGATTCCGGCGCCGTGTTCGACCGCGAAGTGTACCTCGACGCCAGTCTGCTGGAGCCGATGGTCACGTGGGGCACCAGCCCCGATCAAGCGGCGGCGATTGGCGCACGGGTGCCGGACCCGCAGACCATCGACGATCCGATCCTGCGTCAGGACATGCGCCGCGCCCTTCAATACATGGGCCTGGAGGCGGGGATGGCGCTGCGCGATATTGTCATCAGTCACGCTTTTATCGGCTCCTGCACCAACGCGCGCATCGAAGATTTACGTGACGCCGCCAGCGTCGTGCACGGGCGGCGGGTGGCCGGGCATGTGCGGGCGATGATCGTGCCCGGCTCCAGTGAGGTCCGCGCCCAGGCCGAAGCCGAAGGGCTGGCGCAGATCTTCATCGACGCCGGGTTTGAATGGCGCCAGTCCGGCTGTTCGATGTGCCTGGCGATGAACGATGACGTGCTGGCCCCCGGCGACCGCTGCGCCTCCAGCACCAACCGCAATTTCGAAGGCCGGCAGGGCGCGGGGGCACGCACGCACCTGATGAGCCCGGCCATGGTCGCCGCCGCGGCGATCAACGGCCACCTGACCGACATCCGCCACTTCGGAGAACGCCCATGAGCCTGCAACCCTTTACTCAGGTCAGCGGTCAGGCTGCGCCAATGCTCGCGGCCAACGTCGACACCGACGTGATCATGCCCAAGCAGTTTCTCAAGGGTATCGACCGTCAGGGTCTGGATCGTGGGCTGTTTTTCGATCTGCGTTTTCTTGCCGACGGCACGCCCAACCCTGAATTCGTGTTGAACCAGCCGGCCTGGCTGGGCGCGAACTTTCTGGTGGTCGGGCCGAATTTCGGCTGCGGTTCAAGTCGCGAACATGCGGTGTGGGGGTTGCAGCAAATGGGCATTCGCGCGCTGATCGGCAGCAGTTTTGCCGGGATCTTCTACGACAACTGCCAGCGCAACGGCGTGTTGCTGATCACTCTGGATGAGGCTCAAGTGCAGCGCATTGGCCGACTGGTGAGCCAGCCTGACATGGCGCAGATCAGTGTCGATCTAGAGGCCCAGCAGATTCGACTGGCGGACGGTGAAGTCATTGATTTCCAGATTGATGGCTTGCGCAAGACTGCGCTGTTGCTGGGGCTGGATGCGATTGGCAGTACCTTGCAGCGGCGTGAGCAGATCGAGGCGTTCGAGCGCGAACACCTGGCCGCCAACCCATGGCTTACCTGACACACCTTTGACCCTGTGGGAGCTGGCTTGCCAGCGATGAGGCCAGCACATCCAACATTTATATTGGCTGAGCTGACGCCTTCGCTGGCAAGCCAGCTCCCACAGGGTTTTGTGGTGTTTGGCTAGAGAGAAAGACCCTTGAAATGCCCCTGCAAAAACTCCACACACGCGCGCAGCTTGCCGGAGTTGGCCAGCCGCGTCGGGTACACCGCCCAGACATTGGCGCTCTGGCTGTAATCAGTCAGCACCGGCAGCAGTCGGCCCTGTTCCAGCAACGGTTTTACATCCCACAATGAACGCAGCAACACGCCGCGGCCGTCGAGCGCCCATTGCAGGACAATCTCGCCGTTGTTGGAAGATAACGGCCCACTGACCCGCACACTTTCCTGCGTGCCATTGCGGTCCAGATTCCAGACGCCGAAGGCGTTGTCGCGCTCCTTGATCACCAGGCAGTCGTGTTGTTGCAGATCGTCCAGGGTCTGCGGGGTGCCTCGGCGCTCAAGGTATTCGGGTGCGGCGCACAGCACACGGCGGTTGCTCACCAGTTGCCGGCCGATGTGCTGGCCGGGCAGGTCGTCGCCGACGCGGATTTCCAGATCGAAACCCTCGTTGACGATGTCCACTGCGCGGTCGAACAGGTCCAGGCGAATCTGCAATTGCGGGTGCCGTTCGGCCAGCCGCGAAACCGCAGGCGCCACATGGTTGCGACCGAAACCGAAACTGCTGCAGATGTGCAAACGCCCGCGCGGGCTGTCGTGGGCGTCGGCGAGGTCGTCGTGCAGTTGCTGGAAATCATCGAGGATGCGCAAGGCCCAGCGCTGCACCCGCTCGCCGTCCTCGGTCAGCGACACCCGGCGACTGGTGCGGTGCAGCAGGCGGGTGCCGAGGGTCGATTCGAGAATCTGGATGCGTTTGCTGACGTAGGCCGGGGACAGCCCCAATTCATCAGCGGCGGCGGCGAAACCGTTCTTGCGGATCACGGTCAGCAGCACGCGCAAGTCTTCGGGCAGGGGCACGGGGTCTTTGTTCTGGGACATGTGGGAACGAGCACTGGCGGCACAAGCCGCCAGCATAGCATCGGCCAGGAACGGCTCGGTTCAGCGCAGGAAATCCAGCGCCTCGGCGAGCAGCAGTTCCGGCACTTCTTCGGCCAGATAATGCCCGGCGGGCAGTGACTTGCCGCTGACGTTGGTCGCCACTTGCTGCCATTCCTTGAGCGGATCGAAACAGCGCCCGACCGTGCCTTGCGCGCCCCACAATACGCGTAGCGGCAGTTCAAGCTGATTGCCGGCGGCGATGTCGGCACGATCATGTTCCAGATCGATGCTGGCGCTGGCGCGGTAGTCCTCGCAGATGCCCCGGGCGCTGCCGGGACGTTGCAGGCAGCGCAGGTATTCGCCGAACGCGTGCTCGGTGAACGGCGCCAGTCCGGCGCTGCGGCTGCCCATCACACTGCGCAGATAGGCTTCGGGATCGGCTTCGATCAGGGTTTCCGGCAGCGGCGCCGGGCGGATCAGGAAGAACCAGTGCCAATAGGCGCGGGCGAACGCTTCGTTGGTCTGCGTGTACATCGCCAGGGTCGGGGCGATGTCCAGCAGCATCATCCGCTGCACCGCAGCGCGGTGGTCGAGGGCCAGGCGATGGGCGACCCGGGCGCCACGGTCGTGGGCCAGAATCGAAAACTGTTCGAACCCCAGTGACTGCATCAACGCGACGTTATCTCGGGCCATTTCGCGTTTTGAATAGTTGCGGTGTTGTTCATCGGCAGCCGGTCGGGCGCTGTCGCCATAACCGCGCAGGTCGGCGGCGACCACGGTGAAATGCTCGGCCAGTTGTTCGGCGATCTTGTGCCAGATCACGTGGGTCTGTGGGTGCCCGTGCAACAGCAACAGCCCCGGGCCGCTGCCGCCGAGGCGATAGGCGATGTCGACGCCGTTGACGTGGCACTGGTCTTTGACGAATCCGGCAAACATCGGGCTGATCCTTGTTCAGGTGCGGGTGGGATGCATCCTGAAAGTGTTCGGCATTCGGGGCAAGGGTTGAAGCGTGGTGTGGTGGTTCATGAAGTGTGATGTGTGTCGGCAGTGCCGGCCCCTTCGCGGGCAAGCCCGCTCCCACAGTGTTTTTCTGTGTGACACCCATTGTATAAACACCAGAGATCCCTGTGGGAGCGGGCTTGCCCGCGAAGAGGCCAGCCCAAACGCTGAAAATCTCAACCCTGACTGAACATCTCCATCGCCCGCTGCTTGATTTGCTCTTCCGTCAGATCCTCCTTGCGCGTGGCGAGAAACCACACGTGTCCATAGGGATCCTTCAGCGTGCCGCTGCGATCACCATAAAACTGATCCTTGACCTCGGACACCGCACTCGCCCCGGCATCCAGCGCTCGCTGAAAGGACTTGTCGACATCGGTGACATACAGATGCAGACCGACCGACACCGCGTTGTCCGGGCCGCTCAACGGCCCTTGATCGCACGGCGTACCGAGCATGATCGCGCTGTCGCCAATCCGTAGTTCGGCGTGGCCGATGCGCCCGTCGGGCATGTCCAGGCGCATGACTTGGGTCGCGCCAAAGGCTTTCTTGTAGAACTCGATGGCCTCGGCGGCCTTGAGGATGCCGAGGTACGGGGTAATGCTGTGATACCCCTCGGGAATGGGTTTGACGCTCATGACGTTCTCCCTGTTCTTTGTTTTCGGGGTGGAACTCCACCGGATTTGTGGAGGATTCACTATAGAACTGTCTGCGCGGCCAGCATTTTTCCCCGACGAGCCGTCAGTCCGGAAAATGCGCCCCTGGCCCCTGATCACCGAGTACATCGCCCTGGTTGCGCAACGGACAGGCCTCCATCGACAGGCAGCCGCAACCGATGCAACCGGTGAGCCGGTCGCGCAACAACGTCAGTTGATTGATTCGCTCGTCCAGTTCGCGGCGCCATTGTTCGGACAGGACTTTCCAGTCCGCCGCGGTCGGGGCACGGTCGTCCGGGAGGATTTTCAGCGCCTCGCCGATTTCTGCCAGCGGAATGCCCAGGCGCTGCGCGACCTTGATCAACGCCACCCGACGCAAGACTTCCCGTGGATAGCGCCGCTGATTGCCGGCATTGCGCTGGCTCTTGATCAGGCCTTTCGATTCATAAAAGTGCAGGGCAGTGACCGCGACACCGCTGCGCGCTGCGACTTCGCCCACGGTGAGTTGCTTGTGCAGGTTTTCCTTGGTGATCATTTTTGCAAAATGACTCTTGACCTTGACTTAACTAGAGGTTTTACCCTGCAGGCCTTCGAGTCGCAAGACTCGTCTTACGATGAGTGGGGACTTCTCATGCACACTTCAGCGAAAAATCGCAGTTTTACCCAGTTGATCGAATTCGAGATCGAGCCGCGCCAGCAACCGGCATTGGTCTCGGCGCTGTCGCAGCAGAGCGAACATCTGGCGCAGCGCTACGCAGGCTTCGTCAGCGCCAGCGTCCAGGTCAGCGACGACGGTCGGCGGGTGCTGAGCTTGCTGCAATGGCAGAGCCGTGAGGCAGGAGAGGCGGCGTTCTGTCGCTATGAAAGCGGCGAGCAGGATTTCTGGCAGTTGATCCGCGCCCATCAGGCGAAAACCGTGACCTTCAATTCATTTCAGGTGTTGAGCAGCATCGCCCGCAGTCATGACGATGCGCTGCACTGCAATCTGGTGGGCTAGATCGACAACTGGATCAGGCGTTCACCGTGCAGGTTCTCCGTGAGTCGCCGCTTGTTCACCGCCAGTTCGCCGATCTTGATCAAACGCGTGCGGGTGACGTTGCGGCTCAGACCGAGCAGCGCGGCGGTATGTACCTGGTTGTAATGGCAGAAGCGATAGGCGGCGCGCAGCAGGGCGTCTTCGACTTTTTCGTGGAGGGCGCCGGCCTGTTGTTCGAAGAGCTTTTGAAAGGCCCGCTCCAGCAACGCTTCCGGTGAGTCGTCGGTGCTCGACTGCTGATCGTCCGGGCGCTCGATGCGCAGGTTCGACAGGCGCAAATCGTCGCGCTCGATCACGCCGTTGCGGCAGATCAACAGGGTGTGGTGGATGACGTTTTCCAGTTCGCGAATATTGCCCGGCCAACTGTAGCTGCGCAGTTTCTGTTCGGCGCCGGGGCTGATGCTGACCCGTCCGTAACCCAGGCGCTGGCTGTAGGCCTCGATGAAATGCCGGGTCAGCGGCAGGATGTCACCGGGCCGCTCGCGCAACGGACTGAGTTCCAGATTGACCACGTTCAATCGGTAGAACAGGTCTTCGCGGAAGTTGCCGGCATTGATCGCTTTCTCCAGTTGCACGTTGGTCGCCGCCAGCACGCGCACATCGATCGGAATGCTTTTGCGCGAGCCGAGGCGTACCACTTCGCGCTCCTGCAACACCCGCAGCAACTTGACCTGAATCGCCATCGGCAAATCGCCGATTTCGTCGAGAAACAAGGTGCCGCCATCCGCCTCTTCGAACCACCCGGCCTTGGCGCTGAGGGCGCCAGTGAAGGCGCCTTTTTCATGGCCGAACAGCTCGGCTTCCACCAGCGATTCGGAGAACGCACCGCAGTTGACCGCGACAAACGGCCGATGCCGGCGGTGGCTCAGATTGTGGATATGCCGCGCCACCAGCTCCTTGCCGGTGCCGGTCTCGCCAATGATCAGCACGCTGGCTTCGCTCGGCGCGACCTGTTGCAGATGCGCGAGCAGGGCCTGGGACTTGGGGTCTTCGAAGACCTGCGCGGTGGCGCGGATCGACGTCGCCAGAGCGGGTGAGGGCGGAAGGGTCAGCAGTTGCATGGGACTCGCTCCATTAAAGGCAAGATCAGGAATAGAACGTCGGCACCGGCAGCGCCTGATTCAGCGCCCAGTCGCCCAGCTCATGAAGTTTGTAATCGAGCGGGTCGTGCAGGGTCTGCGTGCGCAGGTTGCGCCAGTGCCGGTCGAGGCGCAGCGAGGCGTGGGTCGAACGCGCGCCAGTGACTTCGAACAAGCGGCTGCAAATCTCCAGCCCCTGACGACTGGCGGCGACCTTGGCGGTGGCAATCGCCGTGGCCAGATGTCCACGTTCCTCTGCGGTCAGGTTCGGGCCCTTGGCCCAGGCCTCATCGAGCAGCGCGGCGGCCCGTTCGACCAGCAGGCGAATGCCTTCGAGCGCGACCCAGAACTCGCCGTAATGCGCGAGCACGTACGGGTCTTCACGCACATTGCGGGCTACGGATTTGTGCCAGAGACGGGTTTCGCTCAGGGTGTATTGCCGGGCTTCTTCAAAGGCACCTTCGGCGATGCCGAGAAACATATGGGTGAAGGTCAATTGCGCAATCAGCGGACGCAGGCAGGCGAACGGTGTGCTCAACGGGCCGGGATCAAGCAGCAGCTCGGACTCTTCGACCCGCACCCGTTCGAACGTGGCGCTGCCGCTGTCAGTCTGGCGCTGGCCGATGTTGTTCCAGTCGTCGTGCAGGGTGATGCCGCTGCGACCGCTGGGGATCGCCGCGATCAGCAATTTGCCGCCGGCACTTTCGTCGACGGCCGAGGCGATCAGCATCTGTGAATCGCTGGCGCCGGAACAGAAGCTTTTCTTCCCGGAAAACTCGCGCCAGCCGCCGAAGTCCTTGACCACCGTACGGGTGTCGAGCGGGTTGAGGGCGTTGCCCCAGAACCAGTTCTGTCGCGCGGTCTGTTCGAACCACGGCTGCCATTGTTCGGGCCGCGAGAACAGACGCACGGTGGCGAGCATCAGGTGATGAAAGCCGAAGACGTGGGCGATGGAACTGTCGACCTTGGCGAACTCGCGCACGATCTGCAGGGTTTCGCTCCATGTCGCGCCGAGCCCGCCGTAACGGGTGGGAATGCTCAGGGCCAGCAGGCCGCTGTCGCGCAGGGCATCGCGTTCGGCCTTCGGCGTGCCGCCGCGCTCGTCACGCTCGACGGCGGTGAGGGCGAATTCAGCGGCCAGCTGGCGGGCAGTCTGCAGCGGGGAGAGCAGGGTGCTTTGTGGTTTGGCGGTCACACGGTGTTCCTCAAAATCGATGCAATCCCCCCTGTAGGAGCGGCGGTGCGACGGTTCGACTTGCTCGCGAAGGCGTCAGTTCAGTCAATATTCTGGTGCCTGACACTCCGCCTTCGCGAGCAAGCCCGCTCCCACAGGGGATTTTGGTCAGGCCTTGGCTTGGCCGGGCAGCACATCGTTGGCAATCATTTCGCCAAACGGCCCGGTGAGGTTGGTCACGCCGCGTCCGGCCAGACTTGCGTACGGCTCGGGCAACAGCGGGAACACCAGTTCGGCAAAGCGGTACGCTTCTTCCAGATGCGGATAGCCGGAGAAGATAAAACTCTCGATACCGAGGTCGGCGTACTCCTTGATCCGCGCCGCCACTTGCTGCGGATCGCCCACCAGCGCCGTACCGGCACCGCCGCGTACCAGACCAACCCCGGCCCACAGATTGGGGGCGATTTCCAGGTTGTCGCGACGCCCGTCGTGCAACGCCGCCATGCGCCGTTGACCTTCGGAATCGAAGCGCGAGAAGGACTTCTGCGCCGCTTCGATGGTCTCGTCGCTGATGTGTTCGATCAGTTTGTCCGCAGCTTTCCACGCCTCTTCGGCGGTCTCGCGAACGATCACGTGCAGGCGAATACCGAACTTCACCTTGCGTCCATGCCGAGCGGCGCGCTCACGCACATCGGCGAGTTTTTCGGCGACGGCGGCGGGCGGTTCGCCCCAGGTGAGGTATACGTCCACCTGCTCGGCGGCCAGGTCGTGCGCCGCGTCGGACGAGCCGCCGAAATACAGCGGCGGATACGGTTTCTGCACTGGCGGATAGAGGGCCTTGGCGTTCTGTACTTTGAGGTGCTTGCCTTCGAAATTCACCGATTCGCCTTGCAACACGCGGCGCCAGATCTTGAGGAATTCGTCGGTGACTTCGTAGCGTTCGCTGTGGCTGAGGAAGCTGCCGTCGCCACGGTTTTCGTCAGGATCGCCGCCGGTCACCACGTTGATCAGCAGACGACCGTTGGACAGTCGATCGAGTGTCGCCGCCATACGGGCCGAAACGGTTGGCGAAATGATTCCCGGACGGATCGCCACCAGATAACGCAGACGTTCGGTCAACGGTACCAGCGCCGAAGCGATCACCCACGAGTCTTCGCAGGAGCGCCCGGTAGGAATCAGCACGCCGTGATAGCCGAGGCTGTCGGCGGCTTGCGCCACTTGTTTCAGATAATTCAGGGTGACCGGGCGCGCGCCTTGGGTGGTGCCCAGGTAATGGCCGTCGCCGTGGGTCGGCAGGAACCAGAAAACATCCATGAGCAGCTCCTTAAGCGATTTTCAGCAACGGTTTGATTTGCGTGCCGAACAGTGGCGCGGCGCGTTCGGCAGCCAGGCGAATCCGCGCTTTCAGCGGTTCGCTGGTGATCTGGTAATCGGCGAAGTCGGCCTCGGTGGCGTACACGCCAATGGGCAGGGTCACGGCCTGGAAGAAACTGAACAGCGGACGCAACTGGTGATCGAGCACCAGTGCGTGGCGCTCGCTGCCACCGGTGGCGGCGAGCAGCACCGGGGTGTCGATCAGCGCGTTGAGGTCGATCAGATCGAACAAATGCTTGAGCAGGCCCGGATAGGAGCCGCGATACACCGGCGCGGCAACGATCAGCAGATCGGCCTGTTCGATGGCTTGCAGTTCGGCTTCGACCTCGGCGCTCAGCTCCTGACGCGACAGAGCGCCGCCCAGTGGGCGGGCGATATCGCCGAGCTCGATCAGATGACTCTCGATCGGCAAGTGCCCAGCCAGTTCGGCCAACAGCGCTTGGGTCAGCACCAGAGTGCGCGATGGACGCCAGGTGCCGCCAGAGAGGGCGACGACTTTCAGGGGACGCGACATGATGAGTTCCTTTTTATCAACAGTTGCTCAGCGAGCAGTGAGTAAGTGCCAAGGCTTGAGCAAGCGCTGTACCAATTCCTGAGAGCCCCGGATTACCTGGGCTTGAGCGTTCTGGCGTGAGTCGGTTGTGCAGATATCAGACGGGTTTGTTGATCTGCTGTTGCCTGAGCAACAGTTGCTGGAGCAACAGTTGTTCGCCGCGTGCAGGGATTTATAGCGGCTGCTGGTTATTCCGTAAAAGAACGTTAATCGATATTTATAGATCGTTAGGAGATATGAGGGCGTTAAAGCTGAAATCCTGATAGCCACTATTGAGAGCGTTGATTTTTGCCCGCACGGGCGCGGGCGTAGCCTTTGTCCATCGACTACCACCGCTCGCCAGGACGCTCCCCATGAATCGTTTACTGACTGTTTCGCTGCTGCTCGCCGTCTCCGTACTTGCCGGTTGCGCGACCCACGTTTCCCCTGAACAACGGCCGTACACCGCCGAAGAAACCCGCGAACTGGCGATGGAAGCGCTGAACCGCAGCGGCTTGTCCTTCGACGAATATCACGCGAAGAAAGCGGCACTGCTGGGCGAATCGCAATTCGACAAGAAAGCTGAAATGAGCGCCGGACGTGCGATACAGCTGCACGGTCGTCCAAGTTAATCGAAAACTGTACTGCTCGTATTTTCGCGTAACTGTCCGTGGGTTTGCGGGCTGCCGTGCGATAGGGTCAACACCTGAATGACCCCCGACGGATTGCTCCCATGACCCTCTCGCTTGATCTGCTGTTGGGCTTTGCCCTGTTTGCCCTTGTCACCTCGATTACACCGGGGCCGAACAACACCATGTTGCTGGCATCGGGCGTGAACTTCGGTTTCAACCGCACCATTCCTCACATGCTCGGCATCACCTGCGGTTTCTTCGTATTGGTGGTCGCAGTGGGCTTTGGCCTCGGCGCGGTGTTCCAGACTTACCCGATTCTTTACACCGTGTTGCGCTATCTCGGTGCCGCGTATTTGCTGTACCTGGCGTGGAAAATCGCCCATTCGGGCCCGGTAGGCGAGGGCGTGGAAGGCGAGGCCAAGCCGATCAGCTATCTCGGTGCCGCCGCGTTTCAATGGGTCAATCCCAAGGCCTGGATCATGGCCATCGGTGCCATCAGCACGTACACGCCGATGCAGGGTTATTTCACCAACGTGGTGGTCATCGCCGCCGTGTTCGCCATCATCAACCTGCCCAGCGTCGGTGTCTGGGCGGCGTGCGGCACGCTGCTGCGCAATGTGCTGAAGGACCCGCGCTGGTTGCGCGTGTTCAACTGGGGCATGGCGGCGCTGTTGGTGATTTCGCTGTACCCGCTGCTTCTCGAAAGCTTTCACTGACGCATTGCTTCAACCGCCGGCCCGATGCCTGTTAAGCTCGACTTCAGGAGCGTTCCTACGCACTTTTAAATGAAGTTGTTCTTCTTTAACGGCATCCGATCAGGTATTGATGACGGTCTCGAACCCAGGCGCAGCTCACAAGGCTGCGCTGTGCCGTTTGCAGACACGAGCCTCCTGATCCCGGAACACGCTCTGCGAGTCTTTTATGAATAAACGTCCGTTGTATTTCGATTACGCCGCCACCACCCCGGTGGACGAGCGGGTCATTCAGGTGATGATCGATTGTCTGGGTTTTCACGGTAACTTCGGCAACCCGGCTTCCAGCTCCCACGCCTTCGGCCAGCAGGCCCGGCAAACGGTCGAGCAGGCCCGTCGGCAAGTCGCCGAACTGGTCGGTGCCGAGGCTGCGCAGATCGTCTGGACCTCCGGTGCCACCGAGTCCAATAACCTCGCCCTCAAGGGTGTGGCCCAGGCGCGCGGCGTTGCCGGTGGCCACATCATTACCAGTCAGATCGAACACAAAGCCATTCTCGATACCGCCCGGCAATTGCAGGATGCCGGCGTCGCGGTGACCTATCTGGTGCCGGACGCCGAAGGTCTGATCACCCCGCAAGCGGTCAGCGAAGCAATGCGCGACGACACCTTTCTGGTGTCGTTGATGCTGGTCAACAACGAACTCGGCACGCTCAACGATATCCCGGCCATCGGTGAAGTGGTGCGCGGCCGTGGGGCGTTTTTCCATGTCGATGCCGCTCAGGGCGCTGGCAAAGTGGCGATTGATCTGCAGCAGTGGCCGGTGGATTTGATGTCGTTTTCCGCGCACAAACTCTATGGCCCAAAAGGCATCGGCGCGTTGTATGTCGGCCCGCGCGCGCAACAGCGTTTGCAGGCGCAGATTCATGGCGGCGGCCACGAAGGCGGGCTGCGCTCCGGGACTCTGGCGACGCATCAGATCGCCGGCATGGGCGCGGCATTCGCCTTGGCGGCTGCCGAATTCGATGCCGAGAAAAAGTCCATCGTGGCGCTGCGTGAGCGGTTGCTTGAGCAGTTGCTGAGCCTGCCGGGCGTGCGCCTCAACGGCAGCGCCAGCCAGCGCATCGCGCATACCTTGAGCCTGACCTTCAGCGAAGGTGAGTTCAACAGTGCAGCCTTGAGCCATTCGATCGCTTTTTCCGCGACCTCGGCCTGTAATTCGGCCAGCAACACACCCTCTCACGTGTTGCTGGCGCTGGGGCACGACGCACGGCTGGCCGGTCGCACGATTCGCCTGAGCCTTGGCCGCTTCACCACCGCCGACGATATCGATCAGGCGGCAGAACTGATCAAAAGCGCCTGCGCCAGTGCCCCGGCATTCTGGGCGACAGGGCTTTAACCAGCCGTTTGTACGGCTACGAACAATAACGATGAAGTGATTGGCAGGAGACATGATGAGTACCCAGACTTTGACCGAAGGAACGGTTCCCCAGCGCCTGGCGCACACCCGTGAACTGATGCGCCGCGAAGGCATTCATGCGTTGCTGGTGCCATCGGCCGACCCGCATCTGTCGGAGTACCTGCCGGGCTACTGGCAGGGGCGGCAATGGCTGTCGGGCTTCCATGGTTCGGTCGGCACTTTGATCGTGACTGCTGATTTCGCCGGGGTCTGGGCCGACAGTCGCTATTGGGAACAGGCGACCAAGGAACTCAAGGGCAGCGGCATCGAACTGGTCAAGCTGCAACCGGGGCAGCCGAGCCCGCTGGACTGGCTGGCCGAGCAGACCCCGGAAGGTGGCGTAGTCGCGGTCGACGGTGCGGTGATGGCCGTGGCTTCGGCGCGCACCCTGAGCAGCAAGCTTGAAGCCCGCGGCGCGCGTTTGCGCACCGACATCGACCTGTTGAATGAAGTCTGGGCGGATCGCCCGAGCCTGCCGAACGCGCCGATCTATCAACATCTGCCACCGCAAGCGACGGTCAGCCGTGGCGAAAAACTCGCCAAACTGCGCGAGACCCTGCAGGAGCGCGGCGCCGATTGGCACTTCATCGCCACCCTCGATGACATCGCCTGGCTGTTCAACCTGCGTGGCGGCGACGTGTCGTTCAACCCGGTGTTTGTTTCTTTTGCGTTGATCAATCAACAGCAAGCAACACTGTTCGTGGCCTTGAGCAAAGTCGATGCCGAGCTGCGTGCGGTGCTGGAGCGGGACGGCGTGACCCTGCGCGATTACCGTGAAGTCGCCGACGCCTTGCGCGCTGTACCGAGCGGCGCGAGCCTGCTGGTGGACCCGGCGCGGGTGACCAGCGGTTTGCTGGATAACCTGGACAGTGCGGTGAAACTGGTCGAAGGCCTGAATCCGACCACCCTCGCCAAATCGCAAAAAAGCGAGGCCGATGCTCAGCACATCCGCAAGGCCATGGAGCAGGATGGCGCGGCGTTGTGCGAATTCTTCGCCTGGCTGGAATCGGCCTGGGGCCGCGAACGCATCACCGAGCTGACCATCGATGAAAAGCTCACCGCTGCCCGTGAGCGCCGTCCGGATTACGTGTCGCTGAGCTTCAATACGATTGCCGCGTTCAATGCCAATGGTGCAATGCCGCACTATCACGCTACCGAAGAAGAACATGCGGTGATCGAGGGCGACGGTTTGCTGCTGATCGACTCGGGAGGCCAATACCTCGGTGGTACTACCGACATCACTCGAATGGTGCCGGTGGGTACGCCGACGGCTGAGCAGAAGCGTGACTGCACTCGCGTGCTCAAGGGCGTGATCGCCCTGTCGCGGGCGCAGTTCCCGAAAGGCATTCTGTCGCCGTTGCTCGATGCCATCGCTCGCGCGCCGATCTGGGCGGAAAGCGTGGATTACGGTCATGGCACCGGTCATGGGGTCGGCTATTTCCTCAACGTGCACGAAGGCCCGCAGGTGATCGCCTATCAGGCAGCACCGGCACCGCAAACGGCGATGCAACCGGGGATGATCACCTCGATTGAACCGGGCACCTATCGTCCGGGTCGTTGGGGCGTGCGGATCGAGAATCTGGCAATGAACCGCGAGGCGGGGAGCAGCGAGTTTGGCGAGTTCCTCAAGTTTGAAACGCTGACCCTGTGCCCGATCGACACGCGTTGCCTGGAGCCATCCTTGCTGACGCAGGAAGAGAAGCAGTGGTTCAACGCCTACCATGCCGAAGTGCGTGAGCGTCTGAGTCCATTGCTTGAGGGGGCCGCGCTGGAGTGGCTGAACACGCGCACAGCGGCGATCTGAATGGTTGAAGCTCAGGCGCTATTGCCAGCGCCTGAGTTCTGCTGCTGATTCAGGCTTGGCGCAGGGCTTCTTCGACGAAGTCGAGCCGGTCCTGTCCGAAGAACATCTGGTTGCCGATGAACATGCTCGGTGCACCAAACACGCCGCGTTTTACCGCTGTCTCCGTATTCTCCTTGAGTACAGCCTTGACCGACTCGTCGTTGGTCAGGGCCAGTACTTCATCGGGGGCGAAGCCGTGTTCGCTCAATACCGCAGCGACGGTGGCCGGCTCATCGAGAGGGCGCCCCTCCACCCACAGCGCCTTGAAAAGACAATCGATAAACGCCTGAAAGCGTTCTGGCTGGTGCAGTTGTATCCCGGTGACGGCACGCATCAATGTCAGCGTGTTGATCGGGAAGTGCGGATTGAACTTGAGCGGCACGTCATAACGTTTGGCGTAGCGATCCAGATCCTGAAACATGTAGCGGCCCTTTGCCGGAATCATTGCCGGTGAAGCGTTGCCGGTCGCCTTGAACACACCGCCCAGCAGCATCGGGATGTAGATCAGTTGGCTGCCGGTCTGGGCACAGATCTTCGGCAACTGCGTGTAGGCCAGGTAGGTGGCAGGGCTGCCGAGGTCGAAATAGAACTCCACGGTTTTCGTCATCTTCGCTGCTCTCTGATTATTGTTATGGAGGAGGGGCTTACCAGCGTTCGTTCCAGGGGCGCAGGTCCAGCTCGAATGTCCAGGCATCCCGTGGCTGACTGTGCAGGTACCAATAGTTTTCGGCGATGTGTTCGGGGTTGAGAATGCCGTCCTGATCCTTGGTCGCGTACTTCTCGGGGAAACTGTTGCGGATGAAGTCGGTATCGATGGCGCCATCGACCACTACATGGGCGACATGGATGTTCATCGGGCCCAACTCGCGCGCCATGCTTTGCGCCAGTGCACGGATACCGTGTTTGGCGCCGGCAAATGCGGCAAATCCGGAAGCACCACGCAGCCCGGCTGTGGCGCCGGTGAACAGAATGGTGCCGCGTTTGCGGGTGACCATGCGCTTGGCCACTTCGCGGGCATTGAGAAAACCCGAGAAACAGGCCATTTCCCAGATCTTGAAATACTTGCGTGCGGTTTCTTCAAGAATGCTGCAAGGCACGTTGGCGCCGATGTTGAAGACAAACGCTTCGATCGGGCCGAGGCGGGTTTCGATGTCTTCAATCAGGGCAATGACGTCTTCTTCCTTGCGCGCATCGCAGGCAAAACCGTGTGCTTCGCCACCCTCGGCCTGAATCGCGTCGACTAGCGGCTGCAATTTGTCGGCGCTGCGGCGGGTGACGCAAGCGACAAAACCCTCTTTGGCAAAACGCTTGGCAATCGCTCCGCCCGTGGCATCACCGGCACCAACCACTAACACGACCTTCTTGTTATTCATGGGTGAATCCCTTTAGTAAACGATCGTTAAGTGAACGAACGTTATGCTAGGATCCGGATAACGTCAAGGCGGTCGATAAAGAGGGCAAGTACATGCGGTATTCCGCTGGTCACAAGCTGGAAACCCGAGAAAAACTGCTGAACAGCAGCGCGCTGTCAGCCAAGCGTTCGGGCTTTTCGACTGTCGGGGTCGATGGTTTGATGAAGGCTATCGGCCTCAGTGGCGCTGCTTTCTATAGTCACTTCTCTTCGAAAGACGCGCTGTTCACGGCCATCGTCGAGCGCGAACTGTGTCAAAGCCTGGAGCGACTCGGAGGGCAGGGAGCACAGGATCGTGAGCGGCTGGAGCGCTGTCTCAAACAATACCTGAGCATGGCCCACGTAGAGCAGCCAGAATCGGGCTGTGCCTTGCCGACGCTGGGCGCGGAAATTGCCCGTTCAGATGATCAGGTTCGTGAGCAGGCAGAGTTGTGGATTTGTCGGCTGCAAGCCAGTTGGGCACAGATTCTGGAGAGCGACAGCCTGGCATGGGCGATTCTGTCGCAATGTGTCGGGGCACTGGTGGTGGCGAGGATGCTGGTGACACCGGACATTCAACGGACGGTATTGAAGTCCAGCCATGAGGAGATCGGGCGTCAGCTGGCTGCTCGACGATGCGAGCAGCCAGAATGATTCATTTGCAGATGACGATCATGCTGCGGCTGGTATAGCCGGCCGGATTGAGACCGAATGGGTAGTCGCCTGGCTCTTCCACGGCGTCCCCTGATTTGGCGATGACTTTGTAGCCCTTTGGGGCGCAAGCATCGGCGGCGCTGGTGTAGCACTTGTCCCAAGAGGACGACAGCCCGGAACAGTTGATGTGCAGCCCTTTTTTACCGTGCTTCACCTGGGTCTTGGAGGTCGCTGCGCACCCCGCTACTGCCAATACAGCGATCAGTATCAAAATTCGTTTCATTACCGTCCTTATGGTAGCCGCGAGTCTGGCGCTCGGGTCTGCCTGTATTCGCCTGCGCTTTAAGCGGTTCGATATCCCTATCCGAAAAAATCCATGCCTGGCACTGAGTTAAGGGGCCTAAACATGGCCTAAATGAACGCCAATTGCCAGACCTTCGTCAAATCCTGTTTCAATCTGCCGCAATGGCGGGCTTGGCGGAACTGCCCATGGTCATGGTTGCTCCGACCGAGGCGAGAATAATGCAGAGGATCGCCATCCATTGTGACAGCGTGAGGTATTCCTGCAGAAACAACAGCCCCGACAGCGCACCAAAGGCCGGTTCAATGCTCATCAAGGTGCCGAAGGTGCGGGCTGGAATGCGGGTGAGGGCGACCATTTCCAGCGTATAGGGCAAGGCAGTTGAGAGGATGGCGACGCCGATGGCGACCGGAATCAGCGACGGGGTGAGTAGCGCTGCACCGGCATGCACGATGCCGATCGGGGCGACGAATAATGCGGCGATCATCACGCCGAGGGCCGCAGTCGTGACGCCGTTGTCGGCACCGGCCTTCTGGCCGAACAGAATGTACAGCGCCCAGCACACGCCGGCGCCCAAGGCATAACCGGCACCAACCAGATCAATTCCCGCTGATGTCGCTCCGGTCGGGATCAACAGCAGCAGGCCGACCGCTGCCAGGGCAATCCAGAGAAAGTCGATTGCGCGGCGCGAGGCATAAATGGCGACGGCCAGCGGGCCAGTGAATTCGAGTGCGACTGCGATCCCCAGTGGCACGGTGCGCAGTGACATATAGAAGAGGAAGTTCATCCCGCCCAGCGCCATTCCGTAAACGATCACCGTGCGCAAGGATTGAGCGGTCAGCCTGGCGCGCCACGGGCGCAGCAGCAACAGCATGATAACGCTGGCGAAAACCAGGCGCAGGGTGGTCGTCCCTTGGGCGCCAACCACCGGGAACATGCTCTTGGCCAGAGAGGCGCCGGACTGGATGGAAGCCATGGCGATTAATAACAGGCCAACCGGGAACAGCATTGAGGCCAGAGAGCGAGGTTGGTCAGTCATTGCGAGGCATCATCCGAAGGTGAGAGCAGGGTGTTGCTTTGGGTTTGGGCAATATACTGCTCATTCGCTGACACTGCGTCTATATATAAGCAGGCTTTTTCAGGGGCTCGACAGAAAACTGAAATTAACG
>NZ_JBYOKU010000017.1:0-127961 GCF_057799175.1 Pseudomonas sp. 14P5.3.2
CCCCCCCCCCCCCCCCCCCCCCCCCCCCCCCCCCCCCCCCCGCTCCCACAGGGGAATATGTATGGCCAAAAAAAGCCCCGCCTGACTCAGTCAGGCGGGGCTTTTGCGTTACTGCGTGACGCTTAGTTCGAGCTGACGGCCGAACGTGGCAGCACTGGCTGGTTGTCGTTGGAAATGGTCACTTCCACACGACGGTTCATCGCACGGCCCGAGACGCTGCCGTTGTCGGCAACCGGGTATTCCTTGCCATAACCCTGAACCACGATGCGCGAAGGATCTACGCCCATCTTGATCAGTGCGACTTGAACCGAGGTCGCACGACGCTCGGACAGCGACTGGTTGTAAGACGCCGCGCCGGTGCTGTCGGTGTAGCCTTCGACGATCACTTTGCGATCAGGGTTTTCCTGGAGGAATTGCGCCAGTTTGTTGATGTTCACCAGACCGCTGGATTTCAGGTCAGCCTTGTTGGTGGCGAACAGCACGTCACCGAAGGTCACCAGGGTACCGCGATCAGTCTGCTTGGCGTTCAGGCTGTTCTGCAGCTGTTTGATCTGCTGATCGCGAGCGTCCAGACGGGCCTGGGCACGTTGCGCGGCAGCGTTCTTCAGGTTGTTTTCAGCGGTGCGCAGGGCGATGGTCTGCTTGGCCACTTCCACGCGCTGGTTGGTCAGGTAGGCCAGTTGGTCAACCTTGGCAGCGTCTTGCTTGTCCAGATAAGCCTTGTCGGCCTTGTCCAGGTAATCGCTGGCGTCCTTGGTTTCCAGGGCAGCGACTTTGCTGGCCTGTGGGTTGGCCTGCAGGCCGGCGTAGTTGGTGCGCGCCTGTTCCAGGTTCGGGTTAGGCGGAGTGGAGCAGGCAGCCAGGGCAACGCTTGCGGCCAGAAGAGCGGGGATCATCAGTTGCTTACGCATAATTTGTCGTCCTTTCTATCGATAAAAGTTTCAGCTTTGCGATTCGGGATGCGCGCTTACTGCACGGTGCGCTGACTTTCCTGACGCAGTTCCTGAACACCTTTCTGGGAATCCTTCAGAGCCTGTTCGGCCTTGGCGGCCTGAGCCTTGCGTTCTGCTACACGCGCATCCCATTCGGCCTGTTCGGCGAGGGTGCGAGCTTGTTCATACTTCTTGTCGTGCATGGCGATTTCGGCTTGTTTCAGCTTGTCCTGCGCCTGCTTCATTTCCACCGCAGCAAACTCGGTACCACCGGCGCTGACGGCGCTGTTGACCGCCGATTGGGTCACGGCGTACTGCTCGGTCGGTGGGTTACCGGCGCAACCGGCCAGAACGAAGCTGGTACCGATAGCCAGAGCAGCCAGTTTCAGACCGCGCAGGTGGGAGAACGAGGTTTGGGTCTTCATGGTCTTCAACTCCATTGTTTAACTCCTGATAAAACTGAAAATCCATCCTGGTCGAGGAGCCGCGAGCGTCGTGTAAAGCGAGTTTTTGAAACGCTCGTTCCAGGCGTGGTTACAGCTTCCGACCGGAGGCGTTTTTCAAAAGTTCAGAAAAGATGGCCTATCGCCAAATTTTTTTTTGACCAAACGGACAAGGCTCTAAACCGGGAACTTTGGAGGCGGGGAGAGGTACGCGCGAGTAAAAAATGTACGATTTTTGAAATTGAACACGATCAATGTGGGAGCGAGCTTGCTCGCGAATGCGGTGAATCAGTCGCTATCAATGTCGGCTGAAATACCGCATTCGCGAGCAAGCTCGCTCCCACAGTTTGATCTTTGTTGTGTCAGTGTTTTTGCTTGCCGGCAGCGGCGGACAAGTCCTGCAGATGCCGGCGAGAAAGCGCCAGAAACCGCGGTGTCGGCCCGACGTCTTCGTACAGCGGATCACCTTCCTCATCGGTGGCGACCACGGTCGAACCTTTCACATACGGCAGGCTCGCCTCGAATTCTTCGAGCGCGGCGCCGATCAGTTCGCCGAGCAGTTCTTCCGGGTGGCGTTTGGGGTACATCTCGGCAATCGCCGCCAGCCGCGCAGCGGCCTCGACGTCCAGATGAATCGTGTAGCCGGTGTCGGTCAGGCGACCCTTGGCGTTTTCTTCCCAATGCTGGGCGAGTTCACGAATTTTCATGATGACCTCATTTCGCGCCTGCTCGTGGCAGGCCTGGGTGAGTGTCCGGCGGGGCCGGGGGCAAGCCGTTGTACGGCTTGCTATTGAGACTAGCTCCAAGCCCCAAGGTTTAAAGTCCCTTCGTCGTCTGCTTGTAAGAAGCGCCGTAGAGCGGCACTCTCTGGGCAAAGCATTCGTTTCTGAGCCGTCCCGATTACCGCTGGAGAACTGCTGATGACCGATATTGATGCACGCTTGCGCGAGGACGTTCACCTGTTGGGTGAGCTGTTGGGCAATACCATCCGCGACCAGTACGGCGAGGAATTTCTCGACAAGATCGAGCAGATCCGCAAGGGCGCCAAGGCCGACCGGCGTGGCTCGATGGACGCCGAACTCAGCGCCAGCCTCAATCAGTTGAGCGAAGACGAACTGCTGCCGGTGGCGCGGGCGTTCAACCAGTTTCTCAACCTGGCGAACATCGCCGAGCAGTATCAATTGATTCATCGTCGCGAAGAGTCGCAGCCGGCGCCGTTCGAATCCCGCGTGCTCCCGGAACTGCTCGCCCGCCTGCGCAATGAAGGCCACAGCGCCGAATCCCTGGCCCGGCAACTGGCGCGCCTGGAAATCGAACTGGTGCTGACCGCACACCCGACCGAAGTGGCGCGGCGCACGCTGATCCAGAAGTACGACGCGATCGCCGCGCAACTCGCCGCGCAGGATCATCGCGACCTGACCAGCGCCGAGCGCGAACAGATCCACAACACCCTGCAACGGCTGATCGCCGAAGCCTGGCACACCGAAGAAATCCGCCGCACCCGGCCGACCCCGGTCGACGAGGCCAAGTGGGGGTTTGCGGTGATCGAACACTCGCTGTGGCAGGCGATTCCCAACCACATGCGCAAGGCCGATCAGGCGTTGTTTGCTGCCACCGGCCTGCGTTTGCCACTGGAGGCGGCGCCGATCCGCTTTGCTTCGTGGATGGGCGGCGACCGTGACGGCAACCCGAACGTCACGGCAGCGGTGACCCGCGAAGTGCTGTTGCTGGCGCGCTGGATGGCTGCCGATCTGTACCTGCGCGATGTCGATCACCTCGCTGCTGAACTGTCGATGCAGCAGGCCAGCGACGCGCTCAAGGCCAAGGCCGGCGACAGCGCCGAACCTTACCGTGCGGTGCTCAAGCAATTGCGCGAACGCCTGCGCGCCACGCGCAACTGGGCACAGGCGTCGCTGACGGCCAACACGCCGGCACCGGCTGACGTGTTGCACAACAACCGCGATCTGCTCGATCCGCTGGAACTGTGTTTCAACTCGTTGCACGAATGCGGCATGGGCGTGATCGCCGATGGGCCGTTGCTCGATTGCCTGCGTCGGGCGGTGACCTTCGGCCTGTTCCTGGTGCGCCTTGATGTGCGTCAGGATTCGACGCGACACAGCTCGGCGATGACTGAAATCACCGACTACCTCGGCCTCGGTCGCTACGAAGACTGGGACGAGGAACAGCGCATCAGCTTCCTCACTCGCGAATTGAGCAATCGTCGGCCACTGCTCCCGGCGCATTTCAAACCGTCCGCCGACACCGCTGAAGTGCTCGCCACCTGCAAGGAAATCGCTGCCGCACCGAGTGCATCGCTGGGTTCCTACGTGATCTCGATGGCGGGCGCCGCCTCCGACGTGCTAGCGGTGCAACTGCTGCTCAAAGAGTCCGGTGTGCTGCGGCCGATGCGCGTGGTGCCGCTGTTCGAAACCCTCGCCGACCTCGACAACGCCGGGCCGGTGATGGAACGTCTGTTGCTGTTGCCGGGCTACCGCGCCAGGCTGCAAGGCCCGCAGGAAGTGATGATCGGTTATTCCGACTCGGCCAAGGATGCCGGCACCACCGCTGCGGCCTGGGCGCAATATCGCGCCCAGGAGCGGCTGGTGGAGATCTGCCGCGAGCAGCAAGTCGAACTGCTGCTGTTCCACGGTCGCGGCGGCACCGTGGGCCGAGGCGGCGGTCCGGCGCACGCGGCGATCCTGTCGCAGCCGCCGGGGTCGGTGGCGGGGCGGTTCCGCACCACCGAGCAGGGCGAAATGATTCGATTCAAATTCGGCCTGCCGGACATCGCCGAGCAGAACCTCAATCTGTATCTGGCTGCCGTGCTGGAAGCGACGTTGTTGCCGCCACCGCCACCGACGCCCGAATGGCGCCACCTGATGGATGAACTGGCCGCCGACGGCGTCGCCGCGTATCGCGCCGTGGTGCGGGAAAATCCGCAGTTCGTCGAGTATTTCCGCCAATCGACGCCGGAGCAGGAACTGGGGCGCTTGCCCCTTGGCAGCCGTCCGGCCAAGCGCCGTGCCGGTGGGATCGAGAGCCTGCGGGCGATTCCGTGGATCTTCGGCTGGACCCAGACCCGTCTGATGCTGCCGGCCTGGCTCGGCTGGGAAACCGCGTTGAGCAAGGCGCTGGAGCGTGGCGAGGGCGAACTGCTCGGGCAGATGCGCGAACAGTGGCCGTTCTTCCGCACCCGTATCGACATGCTGGAAATGGTTCTGGCCAAGGCCGACGCCGACATCGCGCTGTCGTACGATCAGCGTCTGGTCGAGCCGGACTTGCTGCCGTTGGGCGCGCAGTTACGCGACCTATTGTCGCAGGCGTGCGCGGTGGTACTCGGCCTGACCGGCCAGTCGCAGCTGCTGGCACATAGCCCGGACACCCTGGAATTCATCCGTCTGCGCAACACCTATCTCGATCCGCTACATCTATTGCAGGCCGAGCTGTTGGCCCGTTCGCGGCAACAGAATGTCGAGCAGGGCAGCCCGGTGGAACAGGCGCTGCTGGTGTCTGTGGCGGGGATCGCCGCCGGTTTGCGTAATACCGGCTAAGGTTTCTGCGCTGGTATCGGGCGCCCGGTGCACAGGCCGGGTGCCGCTTTGTACACAGGGAGAAAGTGCGGTCAGGCGACAGTTAGTGATGGGGTTGCGACTTGGCTCACCGGGTCGCAAGGTCGCGGCAGGCGGCGGTTTCTCCGACTTTTGGCGTCTTGTGTGGGCGCAGCCTGCTGTGTATCTTGATCAGCCTTTGGCCGTTTGTGCGGCCACGACCCATATTTTTAAGATCCGCCCCAAGAGGCGAATCCTGTTGTTTTCTATATAAAAAATTGAGGAGCACATCGATGCGCGTCATTCTGCTGGGAGCTCCCGGGGCCGGTAAAGGTACTCAGGCTAAGTTCATCACCGAGAAATTCGGCATTCCGCAAATCTCCACCGGCGACATGCTGCGTGCTGCGGTCAAGGCCGGCACTCCGCTGGGCGTTCAAGCCAAGAGCATCATGGATGCCGGCGGTCTGGTGTCGGATGACCTGATCATCGCGCTGGTGCAGGATCGCATCGCTCAACCAGACTGCGCCAACGGCTTTCTGTTCGACGGTTTCCCGCGCACCATTCCACAGGCCGAAGCACTGGTAACCGCCGGTGTCGAGCTGGACGCCGTGGTTGAAATCGCTGTTGAAGACGAAGAAATCGTTCAGCGTATCGCCGGTCGTCGCGTTCACGAGGCCAGCGGCCGCGTTTACCACATCGTCTACAACCCGCCGAAAGTGGCTGGCAAAGACGACGTTACCGGCGACGATCTGGTGCAGCGCAAGGACGACACCGAAGAAACCGTGCGTCATCGCCTGTCGGTCTACCATTCGCAGACCAAGCCGCTGGTGGACTTCTACCAGAAGCTCTCCGCTGCCAACGGCAAGCCGAAGTACAGCCACATCCCGGGCGTTGGTTCGGTGGAAGCGATCACCGCCAAGGTGCTCGAAGCGCTGAGCTGAAAAAGCTGATTGGCTGCATCATCCACGGCCCGCTTGCGGGCCGTAGTTGTTTATACTGACGCACTTTTTCCACCACCTGTTTTGGATACATCGATGAGCACCTTGCTGGCCCTGGACACCGCGACCGAAGCTTGCTCCGTTGCCTTGCTGCATGACGGCAAGGTCACGAGCCATTACGAGGTGATCCCGCGTTTGCACGCGCAGAAACTGCTGCCGATGATCCAGCAACTGCTGGCCGATGCCGGCACCACGCTGCAAGCGGTGGACGCCATCGCGTTCGGTCGCGGGCCGGGTGCGTTTACCGGCGTGCGGATTGCCATCGGCGTGGTGCAGGGGCTGGCGTTCGCGCTGGATCGTCCGGTGCTGCCGGTGTCAAACCTCGCTGTACTGGCGCAACGTGCGTATCGCGAACACGGCGTGAGCCAGGTCGCAGCGGCCATCGATGCGCGGATGGATGAAGTGTATTGGGGCTGCTACCGCGAAACGGCGGGCGAGATGCGTCTGGTCGGTGTCGAAGCGGTACTGCCGCCGGAAGTCGCGGCATTGCCGGCCGATGCCAGCGGTGAGTGGTTCGGTGCCGGTACCGGTTGGGGCTATGGTGAGCGGATCGCGGTCAGTCTGTCTGGTCAGGACGCCGGCATGCTGCCTCACGCTGAAGACCTGCTGACCCTGGCGCGGTTTGCCTGGGAACGCGGTGAGTCGATCCCTGCCGATGATGCGCAACCGGTTTATCTGCGCGATAAAGTTGCCACCCCGAAGGCTCGCTGATCACCACAAAACCTGTGGGAGCGGGCTTGCTCGCGAAGAGGCCATGTCAGTCTCTATCCAGGTGCCTGACACACCGCTTTCGCGAGCAAGCCCGCTCCCACATATCCGGTGTTCAATTAAAGTCACTGCCAATCGTCAGTTTCCAACCCCGCGCTTTAAACCTTTTACGCTTTATGTGTTCTAGTTATCACTCGGCAGTTTGCTAAGTCGGTCAAGTGCCGCTAAATTGCCATCATCGATACCGAGCATGAATTTATGCGTATAGACGGCCTCTCCTCTCAGTCCTACCCCATCAAGCGCAAGCCTCGCAAAGGCAATGTGGCGCTGGATGAATCCGTCGACGATATCGACGGCGAGCTGGAATTCCCGACTGAAGAGCAACTGGCCGCCCGCGCTGCCAAAGCCTCCGCACAACGCCTTGCCAATCTGCCTGCCCGTCAGCAAGACATGATTTATCACCGCGCCATGAGCAAAAGCGTAGCAATGGCCCTGGCCAGCTACCTGAGCACCGCCGGTTTTGTCGATTGGGATGCGGATGTGTTGGGCCTCGACTTGTACATCTGATGGATCTGCCTTACTACCTCGGTTGTCCGTCCTGGAGTGAAAACGCCTGGCGCGAGTATCTGTACCCCGAAGACGCCAAGACCTCCGACTTCCTCGCTCTCTACTCCCAAGTGTTCAACGCCGTCGAAGGCAACACGACCTTCTACGCCAGCCCCTCGCCGGTCACTGTGCAGCGTTGGGCCGAGACCATGCCCGAACACTTTCGCTTCACCGCCAAGTTTCCCGGCGACATCAGCCACAGCGGTGACCTGCGCGATCAACTGACCGCCGCCGAAACTTTCGTAAACCTGCTCAGCCCGCTCGGCGAACGTGTTTCGCCGCTGTGGCTGCAATTGTCGAAAAGCTTCACCCCGCATCGACTGCCGGAGCTGACCGCGTTCATCGACGCGCTGGACCGGCCGCTGGCGGTGGAAGTGCGTCACGAACAGTTCTTTGCCAAGGGTGAGAGCGAACGCCTGCTCAATCGCTTGCTGCTCGACCGTGGCGTAGAACGCATCTGCCTCGATCCACGGGCGCTGTTCAGTTGCCTGTCGACCGAGTCTTCGGTGATCCACGCGCAATCGAAAAAGCCCCGGGTACCGACCCGTCCGGCGGCGTTCACCCAGTTCCCGCAGGTGCGCTTCATCGGCCACCCCGAGCTTGAGGCCAACGACCCGTTCCTGGTGCCATGGGTGGCGAAAATTGCCGAGTGGATCGAAGAGGGCCGCACGCCCTACATCTTCCTGCACACCGCCGACAACGTCATGGCGGCGAAGCTGGCGCAACGTTTTCACGCACAATTGATGCAACGTTTGCCTGGCCTGCCATCCCTGCCTGAGCTATACAGAGAACCCGCCGCCGAGCAACTCGGCTTGCTCTGAGGCGGATTTTCCCTGCTCAGGAGCCTGCCGATGGACGCCCACGCCCGTAACGAACAAGCCCGCAAAGCCCAAGCCTTCAAAGCCCTGCATGAAGGTGCGGGGATTTTCGTGATTCCCAACCCGTGGGATGCCGGCTCGGCGAAGATGCTCGCCAGTCTGGGCTATCAGGCGTTGGCGACCACCAGTGCCGGTTACGCATTTTCCCAAGGCAAGGCCGACGGCGCCTTGAGTCTCGATGACACCCTGGCCAATGTCCGGGCAATTGTCGCGGCCACCGATCTGCCGGTGGCGGTGGACCTGGAAAACGGTTTCGCCGATGACCCGGCCGAGTGCGCCAAAAGCTTGCTGCGTGCCGCCGAGGCCGGCGCGGTGGGCGGTTCGATCGAGGACGCCACGGGCCGTGCCGACGCACCGATCTACTGCTTTGAACATGCCGTGGCACGCATCGAAGCTGCTGTCGCCGCCGTGCGCACACTGCCATTTCCCTTCACCCTTACCGCTCGCGCGGAAAACTACCTGCACGGCAATCCCGATATCCACGACACCATTCGCCGCCTGCAAGCCTTCGCCGAGGCCGGCGCCGACGTGCTATACGCGCCAGGTTTGCGTAACGCCGAAGAAGTGCTGGCGGTGGTGCGCGCAGTGGCGCCGAAGCCGGTCAATGTGTTGATGTCCGGCGGTTTGAAACTGACCGTGAAGGAGCTCGAAGAAATGGGCGTGCGGCGCATCAGTACCGGTTCGGCACTGGCCCTGGCGGCGTTCGGTGAGTTCTTCCGCGCGGCAGAAGAAATCCAGCAGCACGGCACGTTCGGCTTCACGTCGCAATCGATGCCGTACGCCAAGGCCAATCAATTTTTCAAAGGCTGAGCATGGGCCGCTGGATCGCGCTGTCGGTACTGTTGGTGATTGCTGGCGCCGTGGTCAGCGTCTGGCGCGGCTGGCTCGACGTACCGGCCGAGTGGAATCCGTGGGCGCCGCTGGACGTGAAGGCCGCGCCGAACTGGCTGACCGGTTTCAAACTGATGCGCCTGCGCGGCAATCCCGAGTTATGCGCACAAGTCCTGAGCAGCTCGGGTCTGCGCGTCACAGCGCAAGCCGACAGCCCCGACGCCAAGTGTCCTTTGGTTGACGCCGTGCGCGTGCAGGGCGGCGAGGTGGCGCTGAGCAGCAGCTTCCTCGCCAGTTGCCCGCTGGCGGTGGCTTACGCGATGTTTGAGCGGCATACCCTGCAACCCGCCGCGCAATCTGTTTACGGGCAGAGGGTGGCGCGGCTTGATCACCTCGGCAGCTTTGCCTGTCGCAATGTCTATAACCGCGAGAGCGGGGCGCTCAGCCGGCATGCCAGTGCCGATGCGCTGGACATTGCCGGTTTTCGTCTGGCGGACGGGCGCAGCATCAGCGTGCTCAAGGACTGGCCGAAGCAGAATCAGGACGCACGGTTTCTGCGGCAGGTGCGCGACGGCGCCTGCGAGGCGTTCAGTGTGGTGTTGAGTCCGGATTACAACGCCGCCCATCGCAATCACTTCCATGTCGATGTCGGGCGCTGGAGCGTGTGTCGCTGAGGTGTCAGGCGGCGAGGCGCAGGTTCTGCAGGACGATCGGGCGCGCCCAGCCGTTATCGAAGTTCAGTGCCTTCTGTTGCTCGGCAATTTCTTCCGGCGGGAACGGCGGATAAGGTTTTTGCAGCAGATCGAGATCGAATTCGGCAATCGGCAGGTACAGCGGCTTTTTCTGCGGCGCCGGGCCAGGCTCTGGCACAGGCTGACCGTTGTTGATCACGATCGGCCGGACCCAACTGCTGTCGAAATCCTGCTGCTCTTGCTGAGCCTTGAGTTCTTCTGGCGGGAACGGTGGGAACGGCTTGTCCAGCAGGTCGGTTTCGAACTCGGCGATCGGCAGGAACAGCGGCTCCGGCGGACGCACTTCGGTGTCGACCACGTCGCACTGACGCTGCTCGACGATGTGCGCGTGCAGCTCGCTGCCCAGGGTCGGTTCTTCCGGGCTGTTCAGGTCAACCGGTGGAAAGGTGCCACAGGCCGGCACCACATCACTCGTCTGTTCGGCCAGAGCCTGGGCAAAGAAATCCTGCCACAGGTGACTGACGCCGCCCAATGCTTGAGTGTTATGACGGCTGAAGTCGCCCTTGGGCGAAATGTAGCCAATCGATGTGGGAAGAATGCCTGACATTTTTTTCGGTTGACGCTCAGCTCTGGCAAAATGCGCGTTGATTGTTTTATCGGCCACTTTTTGCCGATCCTTAACTTTTTTGAGCGTGTTTTCATGATTGAGCAACCCGCGGCCTGCCGCATCCATGTCCAGGCCCTTGCCCCGACGTTTGAAGCGCAGGCCGAGCAGTGGGCCGAGCGTCTGGGCCTGCCGCTGCAGGTGGACGACGGCGAGTTTGCCTTGCAGGTCGGCGAGCAGGGTTTGCAGCTGCAACAGCTCGGCCCGGATGCCCCGGGGCCGGTGCGCGTGGACTTCGTCGAGGGTGGCGCGGCGCATCGGCGTCTGTACGGTGGCGGCAGCGGGCAGATGATCGCCAAGGCGGTCGGCATCGCCCAGGGCGTGCGCCCACGGGTGCTGGATGCCACGGCGGGGCTGGGCAAGGATGCGTTCGTGCTGGCCAGTCTGGGTTGCGAGATGAGCCTGATCGAGCGTCAGCCACTGATCGGTGCGCTGCTGGAGGATGGTCTGGCGCGGGCGGCGGAAGATTTCGACGTGGCGCCGATTGTCGCGCGGATGAAGCTGCTCAAGGGCAACTCCATCGAAGTCATGCGCAACTGGGAGGGCGAGCCGCCGCAGGTGATCTACCTCGACCCGATGTTCCCGCACCGCGAGAAAACCGCGCTGGTGAAGAAGGAAATGCGCCTGTTCCGGCCACTGGTCGGGGATGATCCGGATGCACCGGCGCTGCTCGAAGCGGCATTGGCACTGGCGACGCATCGGGTGGTGGTCAAGCGTCCGCGCAAGGCGCCATGCATCGAGGGGCCGAAACCGAGCCATGCGCTGGATGGTAAATCCAGTCGATATGACATTTACCCGAAGAAAGCGTTGAAACCCTGAGACCGAGTTGCGTCCATTCGCGAGCAAGCTCGCTCCCACATCTGAAATGCAATCCAATGTGGGAGCGAGCTTGCTCGCGAAGGCGTCCGCAAAAACACCGCAGAATCAGGGCCGATACGCCCGCATGAACAACCCCACCACTTCCTGCACATGACTCTCTGAAGCCTCTTCGCTCAGCGGCTCACCGCAGCAATACAGCAAGCGAAAATTCCCCGCGCCCTTGATCAGGCAGAAGAAATGCTCGGCCGCATTACGCGGCTGATCGATGCGCAGCGCGCCGGTCTCGTCGATGCGTTTCAGCAGCCGCTCCATCCCTTGCACCATGCGCTCGGGACCGGCTTCGAAGAAAATCTGCGACAGCTTCGGATCTTGCGTACCCAGCGCCATCATCAAGCGGTGCAGATTCACCGACTCGTCGCTGTTGATCAGCTGATGAAAGCCCCGGGCAATGTTCAGCAACACTTTTTCCACGGGGATTCCGGCGGGCAATTCGAAGAACAGCGGCGGTAGCTGCTCCTCGCATTTGGCCATCACGGCGGAGGAGAACAGCGTCTCCTTGTCATTGAAGTGGCTGTAAACCGTCAGTTTCGACACGCCAGCCTCGGCGGCCACCGCGTCCATGCTGGTGTTGGCGTAGCCGTGACTCAGAAACAGGGTTTTCGCCGCATCGAGGATCGCCCGGCGCTTGGCCGGGTCCTTCGGACGGCCCGGGCCGTTTGGAGCTGAAAGATTGTTCGACATTCTTCGCTTTTAATACTGGACTGGTGAGTTTGCTATTAATACCATACCGGCCAGTATAAATATTCCAAGCACCATTAGCGAAAGGTCCGTCACCATGTTCCGCCATGCGTTGTCGTTTGCCGTGCCAGTCAGCCTGGCTTTTTTATTGTCCGCGTGCGGTCAGGAAGAGGCGACGCAAGTCAGCGTTCGACCGGCCATGGTGGTGCAGCCAGAGCCTTCGGCGCAGGCGATGGAAAGTTATCCGGGCGAAGTACGCGCGCGCTACGAACCCGATCTGGCGTTCCGCATTGGCGGCAAAGTCAGCCGACGACTGGTCGAAGAAGGTCAGCGGGTCAAAGCCGATCAGCCACTGGCTGAACTCGATCCGCAGGATGTGCGCCTGCAGCTGGAAGCCACCCGTGCACAGGTCGCCGCCGCTGAAGCCAATCTGAATCTGGTGCGCGCCGAGCGTGACCGCTACAAGACCCTGATGGAGCGGCAGATGGTCAGCCGTTCCGCCTATGACAATGCGGAAAACCTCTACCGCTCCGGCGAAGCCCGTCTCAAGCAGATCAAAGCCGAATTCAACGTCTCGACCAACCAGGCCAGTTACGCCGTGCTGCGCGCACCGCAGGACGGCGTGGTGGCCAAGCGTTCGGTGGAAGTCGGGCAAGTGGTTGCCGCCGGGCAAACCGTGTTCACCCTCGCCACTGATGGCGAGCGCGAAGTGTCGATCAGCCTGCCGGAGCAGAGCTTCGGACGGTTCAAAGTCGGCCAGCCAGTGACCGTTGAACTGTGGACCCAGCAGAACCAGCGCTTCGCCGGGCAGATTCGTGAACTGTCGCCGGCAGCCGATCCGAAATCCCGCACCTTCGCTGCACGCATCTCGTTCACCAGTGGCAAGGTCCCGGCGGAACTCGGGCAGAGCGCCCGGGTGTTTGTGCAATCGGCGGATGCCGTGCCGCTGTCGGTGCCGCTCTCGGCGCTCACCGCGGAAAACGGCGCGACCTACGTCTGGGTCGTCAGCGCCAACAACACCCTGAAAAAGACCCCGGTGCGCATCGGCCCGTTCGGCGAGAAAAGCGTGCCGGTGCTCGAAGGCCTCAACGCCAGCGACTGGGTAGTCGCCGCCGGCGTTCACGTATTGCTCGAAGGTCAGCAGGTGCGGCCTGTGGATCGCTCCAACCGTGTGGTCAATCTGGCGGACAAGGAGTAAGTCCCGATGCGCTTCAACCTTTCCGAATGGGCGTTGCGTAATCGCCAGATCGTACTGTTCCTGATGCTTTTGCTGGCCATCGTCGGCGCCTTGTCCTACACCAAACTCGGCCAGAGCGAAGACCCGCCGTTCACCTTCAAGGCCATGGTCATCCAGACCCGTTGGCCGGGGGCGACCGCGCAGGAAGTCTCGCGTCAGGTCACTGAACGCATCGAAAAGAAACTGATGGAAACCGGCGAGTACGAACGCATCGTGTCGTTCTCCCGCCCGGGTGAATCCCAGGTCACCTTTATTGCCCGCGACTCCATGCATTCGGTGGACATTCCCGACCTCTGGTATCAGGTGCGCAAGAAGGTCAGCGACATTCGCCAGACCTTGCCGCCGGGGATTCAAGGGCCGTTTTTCAACGATGAATTCGGCACCACCTTCGGCAATATCTACGCGCTGACCGGCGACGGTTTCGACTACGCGGTGCTCAAGGATTACGCCGACCGTATCCAGATCCAACTGCAACGGGTCAAGGATGTCGGCAAGGTCGATCTGCTTGGCTTGCAGGACGAGAAAATCTGGGTCGAGCTGTCCAACGTCAAACTCGCCACCCTTGGCTTGCCACTGGCGGCGGTACAGCAGGCGCTGGAAGAGCAGAACGCGGTGTCCACCGCCGGCTTCTTCGAGACCGGCAGCGAGCGTGTGCAGCTAAGGGTCTCGGGGAATTTTCAGACGGTCGACGAGATCAAGAATTTCCCGATCCGGGTCGGTGATCGGACGTTCCGCATTTCCGATGTCGCCGACGTGCGTCGCGGTTTCAACGATCCACCGGCGCCCCGCATGCGCTTCATGGGCGAAGACGCCATCGGTCTTGCGGTGGCGATGAAGGACGGCGGCGACATTCTGGTGCTGGGTAAAGCGCTGGAGGGCGAATTCTCGCGCCTGCAAAAGAACCTCCCGGCCGGCATGCAGCTGCGCAAGGTGTCCGACCAACCGGCAGCGGTGAAAACCGGTGTCGGCGAATTCGTCCAGGTGTTGGTCGAGGCACTGGCGATCGTGTTGCTGGTGAGCTTCTTCTCCCTCGGTGTGCGCACCGGCATGGTGGTCGCGCTGACCATTCCGCTGGTGCTGGCGATGACCTTCGCTTGCATGTATTACCTCGGCATCGGTCTGCACAAGATTTCCCTCGGCGCGTTGGTACTGGCGCTGGGGCTGCTGGTGGACGACGCGATCATCGCCGTGGAAATGATGGCGATCAAAATGGAGCAGGGCTTCGATCGGATCAAGGCTGCGAGCTACGCCTGGACCAGTACCGCGTTCCCGATGCTCACCGGCACGCTGATCACCGCTGCAGGCTTCCTGCCGATTGCCACCGCGCAGTCCGGCACCGGCGAATACACCCGTTCGATCTTCCAGGTGGTGACCATCGCGTTGCTCGCGTCATGGGTGGCGGCGGTGATGTTCGTGCCGTATCTGGGGGAAAAACTCTTGCCGGATCTGGCGAAGATTCATGCCGCCAAACACGGCACGACCGACGGGCAGGCCGACCCGTATGGCACGCCGTTCTATCAACGGGTGCGACGTCTGGTGGAGTGGTGCGTGGCGCACCGCAAAACCGTGATTGTGCTGACGGTGGGGCTGTTTATTGCGTCGGTGATGCTGTTCCGTTTCGTGCCGCAGCAGTTCTTCCCGGCCTCCAACCGGCTCGAATTGATGGTCGATCTGAAACTGGCTGAAGGGGCTTCGCTGGCCAACACCACGGCCGAGGTCAAACGGTTGGAGGCGATGCTCAAGGATCACGCCGGCATCGACAACTATGTGGCGTATGTCGGCACCGGTTCGCCGCGGTTCTACCTGCCGCTGGATCAACAACTGCCGGCGGCGAGCTTCGCCCAGTTTGTGGTGTTGGCGAAAAACATCGAGGAGCGCGAGACCCTGCGCACCTGGTTGATCGACACGTTGAACGAGCAATTCCCGGCGTTGCGTTCGCGGGTCACGCGTCTGGAAAACGGCCCGCCGGTTGGCTATCCGGTGCAGTTCCGCGTCACCGGTGAACACATCGAAGAGGTCCGCGCCTTGGCGCGCAAAGTGGCGGCCAAGGTGCGCGAGAACCCGCACGTGGTCAACGTGCACCTGGATTGGGAAGAACCGAGCAAGGTGGTGTACCTGAACATCGATCAGGACCGTGCCCGGGCGCTCGGTGTGAGCACGGCCAATCTCGCGAAATTCCTCCAGAGTTCGCTGACGGGTTCGAGTGTCAGCCAGTACCGCGAGGACAACGAACTGATCGAGATTCTGCTGCGCGGCACTGTGCATGAGCGCACCGAGTTGTCGTTGCTGCCGAGTCTGGCGGTGCCGACGGATAACGGTCGCAGTGTGGCGTTATCGCAGATTGCCACGCTGGAATATGGGTTTGAGGAAGGCGTCATCTGGCATCGCAATCGGTTGCCAACGGTGACGGTGCGCGCGGACATTTACGGCAAGGAGCAGCCGGCGACGCTGGTGCAGCAGATTCAGCCGACGCTGGATCCGATTCGCGCCGAATTGCCTGACGGGTATCTGCTGGATGTTGGCGGTACGGTGGAGGACTCGGAGCGTGGGCAGAAGTCGGTGAATGCCGGGGTGCCGATGTTCATTGTGGTGGTGCTGACGTTGCTGATGGTGCAACTGCGCAGTTTTTCGCGCACGGCGATGGTGTTTCTGACGGCGCCGCTGGGGTTGATCGGGGTGGTGTTGTTTCTGATGGTGTTCCGCCAGCCGTTCGGGTTTGTGGCGATGCTGGGGACGATCGCGCTGTCGGGGATGATCATGCGTAACTCGGTGATTCTGGTGGATCAGATCGAGCAGGATATTGCCTCTGGTCTTAAGCCTTGGCAGGCGATTATCGAGGCGACGGTGCGGCGGTTTCGGCCGATTGTTTTGACGGCTTTGGCGGCGGTGTTGGCGATGATTCCTTTGTCGCGCAGTGTGTTTTTCGGGCCTATGGCGGTGGCGATTATGGGGGGGTTGATTGTGGCTACGGCTTTGACGCTTTTGTTTTTGCCTGCTTTGTATGCGGCCTGGTTCCGAGTGCGTCGCGACGCTTGATGGTTTTGGACTTGGCGGCCTTTGGGCCGACCAGGTTCTGGGGGGGCTTTGTGAATATCCATTGCTTCGGGTGCTGCCGCTGGCGGTTTCGCTTTTACAGCGACTCCCTTTGGCAAACGCCCCAAAGGAAGCAAAGGTCTTGGCCCCGGCGTACGGCCCTCGCTTAGGCTCGGGTTCCTTCGTTGCGGGGTTCATCCGGGGGCATCGCCTCCGGTTTGCTTCGCTGCACCTCCTCTCGATGCATTTGGCTTCGCCAAACGGTCGCTGCGCTCCCACCCCCGGATGAACCCCTCCACTCAGCCTGCCGATGGGGCCGGCACGGCAAGATCAAGAGCTGCAGCCGAGCTTGCGCTCATCCTGTTGAGTGGTGAAAAGCATGTGGTCGGCTTTTGCTTTTCTGTAGGAGTGAGCCTGCTCGCGATGGCGGCCTACGAGCCGACCAATCTCCAACTACCTGCACCCAATCCAAATGTGGGAGCTGGCTTGCCAGCGATGGCGGCCTATGAGCCGATCAATCTCCAACTGCCTGCACCCAATCCCATTGTTGGAGTGAGCCTGCTCGCGATGGCGGCCTGACAGCCGACCAATCTCCAACTGCCTGCACCCAATCCAACTGTGGGAGCGGGCTTGCTCGCGAAGAGGCCCCCTCAGCCCCCCTACCTCTTTGGTCTGTTTAAAAATCGCTCGCTGAGCTCACGGTTAACCGCGTCCTCGATCAAGTCGATCCGCAAGGCAGACCCACAATAAAAAGCCCGCTGACCTTCACAGGTTCAGCGGGCTTTTTCGTGCCGCGGCAAAAATTACAAGGTGCCGAACACTTTCTTCGCCAGACCCGTCGCTGCAGCGGCGGGATTCTTGCGGATGGTTTCTTCCTGTTTGCCGATCATTTCGAACAGGCCGTTCAGCGCTTGTTCGGTGACGTAGTTTTCGACGTTGGCGCTTTTCGCATCCACCACGCCCAGGGTCGCGGCCTGTCCGGCGAAGGCGTTGTACTTTTGTGCTACGCCGACTTTGTCGGTGGCTTGTTTGACGATGGGCAGGAACTTGGCGCGGATTTGTTCGCGGCTGGTTTTGTCCAGGTATTGGGTGGCCGAGTCGGTGCCGCCGCTGAGGATGCCCTTGGCGTCGGCCACGGTCATTTTCTTCACGGCGTCGACGAGGATCGGCTGGGCCTGGGTCACGGCGCTTTCCGCGGCTTTGTTCATCGCGGTTTCGAGTTCGTCGACCTGGGCGCCCATGCCGAAGGCTTTCATCTTGCCGGCGACTTTACCGAGTTTGCCCGGCAGTTCGATTTTCACTTCCGGGTTGTTGCTGAAGCCGCCCGGAGTGCCGAGTTGTTTGACGGCGATTTGCGCGCCTTGGGTCAGGGCGTCCTTGAGGCCGCCGGTGGCGTCTTGTTGCGAGAGGTCGCTGAGCGACAGTGCCAGGGCGCTGGCAGAGATCATCAAGCCCGCGCACAGGCCGGCGAAGCGAAGGGTAGGGCGGAGCATGGCAGCTTCCTTGAAAGACAATTAGCGAATGGCGTCGACGCGGATTTTCAGCGGCTGCGGATCGTTGCCGTCCAGTTGCACGGCGTGGTTCTCGGTGGTGATGAACATCAGCTCGCCGTTGACTTCGATGCGCGCGCTGACCGAGTAGCGGTGGCCGGGTTTGACCTGGGCCGGATCGTAACTCAAGTGGAACGGCAGTGGCACCTGGCCTTTGACCGGGCCTTTCTGTTCGTCGAGGACCACCGCCGGGGCGTCGGCCAGCGATACGTCCTGCAGGCTCACGCTCAGGGTCGCGCTCGGTGGCAGGGCGATGCGTTGCAGGTAGAACACTTCGCCATCGAGGCCGACCTTGCCGGCGGGGGTGGTCGACTGGCAGGCGCTCAACAGGGTGGCTGCGGCGAGGAGGGTGAGTTTTTTCATTGGGGACCTCTGAGACGTTTGCGCCGGAAGAATCCCGGCGCCGAAGGAAATCTAGCGGATTTTGGCGTCAGCGTCAGTGAACAAACGTAAGGGTTTTTCCAGCCAATGCATCAGGGCCTGAAATGACCACGCCTGTTGTTCGCGTGTGACAGGGGACAGTTCAATCGATCCCGGTGAAACCGGAACCGCTTGGTGGTAGCGGTTTTCAACGGCGCTCAGCACATAACGTTTGCCAGGGATGACACTGTCCGGATCGTATTTCAGATAAAACGAAGTGGCGGTCTGTTCGTCATGGTTGACGCGTACCAGTTCAACTTGCGGCTGCTCGAGTTCA
Organism: Pseudomonas sp. 14P5.3.2; assembly: GCF_057799175.1. Lineage (NCBI taxonomy): Bacteria > Pseudomonadati > Pseudomonadota > Gammaproteobacteria > Pseudomonadales > Pseudomonadaceae > Pseudomonas > Pseudomonas sp. 14P5.3.2. The sequence goes on from NZ_JBYOKU010000017.1 coordinate 18,375, forward strand.
TGCAATCTGATGGTCACGGCTTCTTCAGCCGGGACCGTCGTGGGTTCCTGTACTTCGACATAAAGTTGCCCGATCGGGCTCAAGTGCAAGGTCTGGCGATGCGGCGCCTTGTTGACGGTGACGAAGTAGTCCAGCTCGATCAGCAACGGTTGGCGGTTGTGAAGCATCTGGACATTGACCTGATACTTCACGCCCACATCGCTGTAAGGGTGGGGAAAGTCAAACTTCCATCCGGCGTCATAGAGCGAAGCATGGCGCCAGTCCTTGATCGTGACGGGCGCTGCAGAGTTGACGCGTTTGACGCTGACCCGCGTTTCGCTGATGCCGCCCTGTGGGGCAACAAAGTCCGCTGGCAGACTGAAGTTCAAAGTGACGCTGGGGGGTTGTTGATTTAACAGGCTCATCTCGATATCCGTATCGTGATTGGTTGATGGCGCCTATTAATTCATGAATCAACTAACGGGGCCATTGCAGGGCGTCCCCGTTAGTTGTCGGCAAGTTTCAGACTTGCGGCGCATCCGCTGTTTCGGCGGCATCTTCACTGCGATGCAGGGCTACCTGACGAATCGACAAACGAATCTCCGCCGGCAATACGCGTTTGGCCGCGCCTTCGGCCAGTTCGCCGAGCAGTTCGTGGTAGCTCAGCTTGCCGGCTTCGTCGCGGCGCAGCACGTCGAGGTCGAGCAGGGTCTGGATGAAGTGGCGGAACAGGCTCTTGTCGAAGAACTCCGGGGCGTTCAAACCGTGGAGGATCGACAGGCGCTGGGCCATGACCGTGCACAGGTCTTCCAGCTCTTCGGCGCTGATGCTGTGCTGGCCGCTGTTGAGCAGCAAGGACACGGTCATGTAGAAGCGCTGCAGGGTCTGGGCGATGCTTTTCGACAGCAGGGTCAGCAGCACAAAGTGCCGCGAACTTGGCGCCGGACGCATATACACGTCCTTCTCGAAGCGCAGCAGGCCTTGCTCGACGAAGGCTTCCAGCCATTGATCGACCACGGCGTCGAGTTCGTCCAGGCTCCAGCGAATGAACAGCTCCGCCTGCAAGTACGGATACAGCGCGCGGGTGTAGCGCAGGATCTGTTCGCGGCTCATGCGCGAGGTGCTCTGGAAGAAGCTCGCCAGCAGCGCCGGCAGGGCGAAGATGTGCAGCACGTTGTTGCGGTAGTAGGTCATCAGGACGGCGTTCTGCTCGTCCAGATAGAGAATCTTGCCCAGCGCATCGTTCTGCTCGGACAGCAGATCCATGTCCTTCACGTGTTCGATCAGCGCACGGCCATCGCCTTCCGGCAGGGTCGTGTGTGGCGAGTACGGGACTTTGCGCAGCAGCGCCAGATACAGATCCAGCACCCGCGCCATGGCCCGATCGTCCAGTGCCAAGCGAGTGGTCGAGAGCAGCGCCAGCGCCACCAGATTGACCGGGTTGATCGCCGCCGCTTCGTTCAGGTGCTGTGCGACTTTCTCGCCGAGGCGATTGGTGGCTTCGTTGAGCCACGCCGGTTTGTACTGAGGGCCGAGTTCCTGTTGGCGCCAATCCGGCTGTTCGCTGTCGAGGAACTCCGCGAGTTTGATCGGCTCGCCGAAGTTCACCGCGACCTGACCGAAGCGCTGCTTGAGCGCGCCGATGACTTTGAAGATGTCGAAGATCGACTCTTTCTTCTTGCTCGCGCCACGCAGTTCGCCGAGGTAAGTACGACCTTCAAGCACGCGCTCGTAACCGATGTACACCGGCACGAAGACGATCGGCATGCGCGACGAGCGCAGGAAGCTGCGCATCGTGATCGCGAGCATCCCGGTTTTCGGTTGGAGCATGCGCCCTGTGCGCGAGCGGCCGCCCTCGACGAAGTATTCGACCGGGAAGCCTTTGGTGAACAGGGTGTGCAGGTATTCGTTGAACACCGAGGTGTACAGCGGATTGCCCTTGAACGTCCGGCGCATGAAGAACGCGCCGCCACGCCGCAGCAGGCTGCCGATCACCGGCATGTTGAGGTTGATCCCGGCGGCGATGTGCGGTGGGGTCAGGCCGTTGCGGAACAGCAGGTACGAGAGCAGCAGGTAGTCGATGTGGCTGCGGTGGCACGGCACGTAGATCACTTCGTGACCCTGAGCGACCTTCTGCACGCCTTCGATGTGGTTGACCTTGATCCCGTCGTAGATCTTGTTCCAGAACCAGCTCAGCACCACTTCGAGGAAGCGGATCGCGGTGTAGGTGTAGTCCGAGGCGATTTCGTTGCCGTAGCGCAACGCCTGGGCCTTGGCTTTTTCCAGAGAGATGTTCTCGCGCTCGGCCTCTTCAACGATTGCTTGCTTGACCAGTGGCTGGTTGAGCAGGCCCTTGACCAGATTGCGCCGGTGGGAAATGTCCGGGCCGATCACCGCGGCTTTGAGGTTGCGGAAATGCACGCGCAGGATGCGCTGGGCCATGCGCACGGTGCGCTCGTGGCCCTTGTTGTGGTCGATCAGTTCGCGCAGGTGGATTGGCGCTGAGAACTGCACGCGCGTCTTGCGCCCGAGGACGATGATGCTCAGCAGCCGGCGCAAACGCCCGGTGACCGCCCAGCTGTCGGCGAACAGCAGCTTCCACGGGCTGTTTTCGCTGTCCGGCGACTGGCCCCAGAACACGCTGACCGGAATGATCTGCGCGTCTTCGGCGGCGTTCTGGGTCAGGGCGCTGACCAGGCGGGTCAGGGTCGGCGGTGCGCCGCGCTTGTCTTGACGGCCGAGCCAGTCCGGGTCCGGCGTCAGGTAGAAAAACGCCGCCGGTTCGATCAACGGCCCGACCGACACCGGCAGCACCGGACGCGGCAGGCCGGCCTTGGTGCACTCGGTGTCGACTACTGCCAGATCGGTGAGCGATGGATTTTGCAGGACGTAGAACACCGGACGACTGCGGTCGAGGTTGAGGGTGAACGACGACTGGTTGATCGTCTCCGAGCGAACCCAGAGATACAACAGTCGGCGCAAGGTGCCAAACACAAGACGGCGGAACGGGGAACGGGTCATACGGCTTCTGCGTGAGTTGATAAAACCGAGCAGATGCTCGGGGGCGGACAGTGTGCCGGATTCATCGAAAATCGGCAAAAAAGCGGCGAAGTAAACTCCTGTTGAGAGTTTTCGTGCCTGTCATATACTCGGCAATCTGTCGCCGGGGCCCTTTATGGACGTCGGGCGCAGTCTGACGTTCCGCAAAGGCTTTCCTGCGAAAAGCCTGTTCAATAATAAAAAAGGAGTATGAACAGATGGCAACACGTGAAACCGGCAATGTGAAGTGGTTCAACGACGCCAAGGGCTACGGCTTCATTCAGCGCGACGACGGCGTGGACGTGTTCGTGCACTACCGCGCGATTCGCGGTGAAGGGCATCGCTCGCTGACTGAAGGTCAGCAGGTTGAATATGCGGTGGTGACGGGGGAGAAGGGGTTGCAGGCTGAGGATGTGGTAGGTCTGTAATACAACGCTCCAAAACACCCCAAAACCAAATGTGGGAGCGGGCTTGCTCGCGAATGCGTCGTGTCATTCAGCATATCTGTAGCTGATACACCGCAATCGCGAGCAGGCTCACTCCTACATGGGATCTTCGTTTAAGCGGTCTTCCAGGTGATCTCTTCTTCACCGTCTTCGCTGATGCGAATCCAGCGATCCGCCGTCTCTTCGCCTTCTTCCTCGACCCACGTGCCCGGTGCGCAACGCACTTCGACGTTCAGCGCGGCAAAGGCTGCGCGGGCGCAGGCGATGTCGTCGTCCCATGGGGTCGCATCGCTTTCCAGGTACAGGCTGTTCCACTTGCCCACGGCTTTCGGCAACCAGGTCACCGGCACATTGCCGGCCTTGCATTTGTAGGTCTGGCCTTTCTGTACCCAGTCGCTGCACGGGCCCAGGGCTTCGCCGAGCCAGGCGGAAATCGCCTTGTGGTCGACGTCGGCGTCTTTCAGGTAAATCTCGATATCCGGTTGGCGCATGGATGTCCTCACTGCGGGTCTGAAAAATCCATTCGCGGATTTAGCCGGCCCCGGGCACTCGCCCGAGACCCAAAGTTATTGAAGAACGAAATAATCGTAGCGCATCGACACGGTGGTCACGAACGGCTCGGCCTGTTCGATCACTGCGGCGCGGCGTTCGGCACTGGCGCGCCAGCCGTGGGGTGTCATCGCCAACAGGTTGGCGCGATCCTCGGGCTTGTCCAGCGTCAGTTTGAATTCCAGGGTTTCGCTGTGCGCCAGCGCCATGCCTTCCGGCACCAGGGCCAGATGCTTGTCGTCGGTGTATTCGCGCACTTCGTCGTACAGGCGTTCGCGCAGTTCCATCAGGTGGCCGCTGGTCGGGCCGACCTTCATCAGGCCGCCGCCGACGCTGAGCAGACGCTTGGCTTCTGCCCAGTCCAGCGGACTGAAAACGCTGGCGAGAAACTGGCAACTGCCCGACGCCAACGGCACGCGGGCCATGCTGGCAATCAACCAGGTAAGCGCCGGATTACGTTTGCAGGCACGTTTCACCGCCTCGCGCGAGATGTCCAGCGCGTAGCCATCGGCTTCCGGCAGGGCCTCGGCGATCTGCGCGGTGTAGTAACCCTCACCGCAACCAATATCGACCCATCGTGCCGGCGCATAACTCGCCGCCAGCTCGGCCAGACGCTTGGCCACCGGCGCGTAATGCCCGGCGTTCAGGAAGTCGCGGCGCGCCTCGACCATCGCCTGATTGTCGCCAGGGTCGCGACTGTTCTTGTGCTGCACCGGCAACAGGTTCAGGTAGCCCTGACGCGCACGGTCGAAGCGGTGGCCGGCGGGGCAGACCACGCCGTTGTCGAGGCTGTTCAGCGGTTCACTGCAGATCGGGCACGCGAGCATCAGGCGAGCAACTTGATCAGGGTCTGGTAGTAGATCTCGGTCAGCACGTCGAGATCGGCCGCCAGCACACGCTCGTTGACCTGGTGAATGGTCGCGTTGACCGGGCCCAGCTCAACCACTTGCGTACCCATGGTCGCGATGAAACGACCGTCGGAGGTACCGCCGCTGGTCGACGCCTTGGTCTCGCGGCCGGTGATGTCCTTGATGCTCGACGACACCGCGTCGAGCAGCGCGCCCGGCTCGGTGAGGAACGGCAGACCGGACAGCGCCCAGTCGATGTGCCAGTCCAGATCGTGTTTGTCGAGGATGTCGGCCACGCGCTTCTGCAGGCCTTCGACGGTGGATTCGGTGGAGAAGCGGAAGTTGAACACCGCCACCAGATCACCCGGGATCACGTTGGTCGCGCCGGTGCCGGAGTTGAGGTTGGAAATCTGGAAACTGGTCGGCGGGAAGAAATCGTTGCCGTGATCCCAGTGCTCGGCGGCCAGTTCGGCCAGCGCCGGAGCGGCGAGGTGAATCGGGTTCTTCGCCAGATGCGGGTAGGCCACGTGGCCCTGCACGCCGCGCACGGTGAGCTTGGCGCCGAGCGAGCCGCGACGACCGTTTTTCACCACGTCACCGACCAGCGTGGTGCTCGACGGTTCGCCGACGATGCACCAGTCCAGACGCTCCTTGCGCGCCACCAGACGTTCCACCACCGCTTTGGTGCCGTGGTGCGCCGGGCCTTCTTCGTCGCTGGTGATCAGGAACGCGACCTTGCCCTTGTGGTTCGGGTAGTCGGCGACAAAGCGCTCGGCGGCGACGGTCATCGACGCCAGGCTGCCTTTCATGTCGGCCGCGCCGCGACCGCAGAGCATGCCGTGTTCATCGATCACGGCGTTGAACGGTTCGATCTGCCAGGCAGTCACCGGACCGGTCGGTACCACGTCGGTGTGGCCGGCGAAGCACAGCACCGGGCCGTCGTCGTTGCCGTGGGTGGCCCAGAAGTTGTCCACGTCCTCGATGCGCATCGGCTCCAGGGTGAAACCGGCATCGCCCAGGCGCTGCATCATCTGCTTCTGGCAATCGGCGTCGACCGGCGTCACGGACGGACGGCGGATCAGGTCGATGGCGAGTTGGAGGGTCGGCGAAAGGTCGGCGTGGGCCGTCATGGAAAACTCCGGAGTCATGAATGTGGGCTGGGGCCACTGTGGGAGCGAGCTTGCTCGCGAAAGCGGTGTATCAGGCAACTTAAGGGTTGAATGTTACAAAGCCTTCGCGAGCAAGCTCGCTCCCACAGGGATTGGGTTCGGTCGGTTACACCGTGTATCCCGCCAAGCCCTGCAAAATGGCGGTTATCTTAAAGCAAAACGGCGACCATTGGCCGCCGTTTAGTACTTCGTCGAGGAATTAGACGACAGGCGCCGGTTCAGGCGCTGTCGCAGGTTTTGGCAGCGACGAGAGGAACGCCATGATCAACGCGGCCAGGTACGGCAGCGACTGCACCAGCAGCATTGCGACCCAGAAGCGCATGTCGTTGCTCGGAATGCCCTGCACCAGGTAGATCCCCAGCGCTGCGCCCCACAACAGCAGCATGATGAACAGCTCTTCGCGCGCTTCGGAAATCGCCACCCAGAAGCCATGGTTGTCGGCGTTTTTCGGCGTGCGGAAGAACGGAATGCTGCTGGTGAAGAAGCCGTACAGCACCGCTTTGGCGATGGTGTGCGACAACGCCAGGCCAGCCAGTGCCGCGCAGAACGCATCCTTGAGGTTCACGCCCACGGCGCGACGGTAGAGGAAGATGATCTTGCCGACCTTGAACACGAACAGCGCCAGTGGCGGGATTGCGAAGATCAGCAGCGGCGGATCGACCCGTTGCGGCACGATGATCATCGCCGCCGACCACAGCAGGGCGCCGACGGTGAAGAAGATGTTCATGCCGTCCGCGACCCACGGCAGCCAGCCCGCGAGGAAGTGGTAACGCTGGCCACGGGTCAGCTCGGTGTCCTTGCCGCGCAAGAGACTGCGGGTGTGGCGCTTGATGATCTGGATCGCGCCGTAGGCCCAGCGGAAACGCTGTTTCTTGAAGTCGATGAAGGTGTCCGGCATCAGACCCTTGCCGTAACTGTCGTGGTAATACGCCGCCGACAGGCCTTTCTCGAACACGCGCAGACCCAGCTCGGCGTCTTCACAGATACACCAGTCGGCCCAGCCCAGTTCTTCCAGAACTGAACGGCGGGTCATGGTCATGGTGCCGTGCTGGATGATCGCGTCGCGGTCGTTGCGGGTGACCATGCCGATGTGGAAGAAACCTTTGTATTCGGCGTAGCAGAGCTTCTTGAAAGTGCTTTCGTTCTGGTCGCGGTAATCCTGTGGTGACTGCACCACGGCGATTTTCGGATCGGCGAAGTGCGGCACCATGTGCTTGAGCCAGTTCGGATGCACGCAGTAGTCGGAGTCGATCACCGCGATCACTTCGGCGTCCTTGGCGGTATGCGGAATCAGGTAGTTCAGCGCGCCGCCCTTGAAACCGGCCAGGGGCGAGACGTGGAAGAACTTGAAACGCGGGCCGAGGGTTGCGCAGTAGTCGCGCACCGGCTCCCACACGGCTGGGTCTTTGGTGTTGTTGTCGATGATCAGGACTTCATAGTCCGGGTAATCGAGGGCGGCCAGGGCGTCGAGGGTCTGTTTGACCATCTCCGGCGGCTCGTTGTAGCACGGTACGTGGATCGAGACTTTCGGTCTGTAGTCCGAGTCGCCCACCACCGGCAGGAATTCACGCCGGCGCTTGTGGGTCCAGACTGCTTCGGCCAGTTCATGCGCCTCGGTCAGCAACACGATAAACACCCCGAGCGCACCCAACGCCAGCAGGAAACCCACCGTCAGGCTGAACCACGTGCTGTATTGCTGGCTGTAGTCGTAACCGATCCACACCAGCACCGAACCGCAGAGGAACGCGATAAAGGTCAGGAAGGTGCGGCCACGCTGGCGCAGGGCCGAGCCGTCGATCATCAGCAGGGTCAGCGACAGCAGCGCCAGCACCACCGAACCGATGGCCAGCACGCGCCATTGCGGTATGGCGACGACCGGGCCTTCGAAGTTGAATTTCTGCTGGCGGGCGGCGTTGAACACGCCCCAGTAGGCGCCCACCGAACCTTCGTCACTGGCCTTCCACGGCTGGTCGAACGCTTCGATCACGAAGTAGTTGAAGCCTTGGCGGTTGAGCTTGTTGACCAGTGTGCGCAGGTAGATCGCCTGATCCGCCGGCGACGCGTCGGCGCCACCGCGCATGCGACCGTTGCTCGGCCAGCCGACTTCGGACAGCAGCAGCGGCTTTTTCGGGAACAGCTTTTTCAGGTCGCGGGCGCGGTCGAAGACGAACTGCCCGGCCTTGTCGACCGGGATGAATTCCCAGTACGGCAGGACGTGCGCAGCGATCAGGTCAACGTGCTTGGCCAGTTCCGGGTGTTCTTCCCAGACGTGCCACTGCTCGGAGGTGGTCACCGGCACTTTCACCGCCGCGCGCACCCGATCCAGCAGCACGCTCAGTTGCTCGGCAGTGATTTCCTTGCGGAAAATCGCCTCGTTACCGACCACCACACGAACCACGCTGCGCGAAGTGTTGGCCAGTTCGATGGCGCGCTGGATTTCCCGCTCGTTGCGTTCCTGATCGGGGCTGATCCAGATCCCGAGGGTCACGCGCAGACCGAATTCTTCCGCCAGTTTCGGGATGTCCTGCAGCGAACCGTCGACCGAGTAGATGCGGATGTTGTCCGTCAGCTTGCTCATGATCTCCAGGTCGCGGCGCATTTCGTCGTCAGTCGGATACTGATCCTTCTGCGGGAACTGGCCCTGCTGGAATGGCGAATAGGAAAAACCGGAGATCTGTTCCGGCCAGTTGGGCGCGGAGACCGGGCGGTTGATCAGCGCCCAGAAACCGGTGAACAGGGCGGCGATTGCCAGAACCACCACCAGGTTGAGACCAAATTTACGCGATGACATAGCTATTTCGGGTTCCAAAGGCTGTGGAACGAAGGAACGGATCGGCTTACGCCAAAAGGGCGCGAATCCTACACCGGCAGTTCACTGCTCGTACACCGGGCAGGAAAATGCCCGACATTGGGCAGTCCAACCTGATTTAAGTTCTTTAGTAACAGCTTGTAAGAGAAAACTTTGTTATTCAGTTATAGCAATTCCCGTGGCGAGGGAGCTTGCTCCCGCCGGGTCGCGAAGTGGCCCTTCAAAAAGCGGCCTGCTTCGCAGTCCAGCGGGAGCAAGCTCCCTCGCCACAAAGGTTGTGTGAAAACGGCTGCGTGCACCGTTCATAGCGTCAAAGATGCTCTTGGCCGCCGACGGCCCTATAATGCGCGCCGGTTTTTGGGGTAATGGTCATGAGTACAGAAGATCCGCGGTTTGCAGGCATCGCCCGTTTGTATGGCATCGAGGGCCTTGAGCGCCTGCGTGCGGCCCATGTGGCGATTGTCGGCGTCGGTGGCGTCGGTTCCTGGGCGGCGGAAGCCATGGCCCGCTGTGGTGTGGGCGAGATTTCGCTGTTCGACCTCGACGACGTCTGCGTCAGCAACGCCAACCGCCAGTTGCATGCGCTGGACAGCACCGTCGGCAAACCCAAGGTCGAAGTGATGGCCGAACGCCTGCGCGGGATCAATCCGGATTGTACGGTGCATGCGGTGGCGGACTTCGTGACGCGCGACACCATGGCCGAGTACATCACGCCGAACATCGACTGCGTGATCGACTGCATCGACGCGGTCAACGCCAAGGCTGCACTGATCGCCTGGTGCAAACGCCGCAAGATCCAGATCATCACCACGGGCGGTGCGGGTGGGCAGATCGATCCGACGTTGATTCAGGTCTGCGACCTCAACCGGACCTTCAACGATCCGCTGGCTTCGAAAGTGCGCTCGACCCTGCGCCGCGACTACGGTTTCTCGCGCACCGTGACCCGCCATTACAGCGTGCCGTGCGTGTTCTCCACTGAACAGCTGCGCTATCCGAAACCGGACGGCAGCATCTGCTTGCAGAAGAGTTTTGTCGGCGATGGCGTGAAGCTCGACTGCGCCGGCGGGTTTGGCGCGGTGATGATGGTCACGGCGACGTTCGGCATGGTCGCTGCGACCAAGGCTGTGGACAAGATTGTGGCGGGTGTGCGGCGGCCGGCGGATCGGGTCAAACCTCAGATCTGAGGTTGTCAGTGATGGCCTCTTCGCGAGCAAGCCCGCTCCCACGTTGGATCTGTGGCGTTCACAAATCCCCTGTGGGAGCGGGCTTGCTCGCGAAGGCGATCAGCCTGCCAACTCATTCATGCGCTTGAGCACGGCATTCAAGCCATTACTGCGCGACGGCGACAATTGCCGCGACAGCCCCAGTTGATTGAACCAGTCGGGCAAATCCACCTGCTGCAACTCGGCAGCGCTCAAACCGTTGACCCGCAACAGCAGCAACGCTACCAACCCGCGAATCATCCGCGCATCGCTGGCTGCGCTGAACTGCCAGTGACCGTCCTGCAATTCCCCCACCAGCCACATCTGACTTTCACAGCCATGCACGCGGTTGGCTTCGCATTTGTCTGCGTCATCCAGCGGCGGCAGACGATCGCCAAACTGCATCAGCAACCGTGCGCGCTGTTCCCAACCGGCAGCATTCTGAAAGGTCTGCAGCGCTTCGGCGGCGGCGAGCGGCAGGCTCATCGCAGCAACTCCAGGGCCTGATCCAGCGCTTCGAAGAAACGCTCCAGATCCTCGGAGTCGTTGTACAGCGCCAGCGACACACGAATAGCACCGGCCAGCTCAAAGCTTTTCAGCAATGGCATGGCGCAGTGATGCCCGGCGCGCACGGCGATGCCTTGTTCGGTCAGCAGATGTGCCAGATCGGCGTTATGCACGCCCTCGACGACGAAACTCGCCAGCGCCAGTTGCGGCTTGCCGAGCAGACGAATGCCGTTGCGCGCGGCCAGGCCTTGCAGCAGATAGGCGTGCAGCGCCGCTTCGTGGGCCGACACCGCGTCCTGATCCAGCCCTGCCAGATAATCGAGAGTGGCGCCGAGGCCGATTACGCTGGCAATCGGCGGCGTACCGGCCTCGAAACCCAACGGGGCAGGGCGGAAGCGCGCATCGTGATAATTGGCTTCCAGCACCATTTCGCCGCCGAACTGCCACGGCTGCAGTTGCTCAAGCGCCTTGTTGCGCCCGAACAACACACCGAGACCATCGGGGCCGTACAGCTTGTGGCTGGAAAATACATAAAAGTCGCAACCCAGCGCTTGCACGTCGTGGCGACCGTGCACCACACCCTGGGCGCCATCGACCACGGTCAGCGCGTTCTGCGCCTTGGCCATCGCCAGCAGCGCCGGCAGCGGTTGCCAGGCGCCGAGCACGTTGGACAGCTGACTGACCGCCAGCAAGCGAGTGCGCGGGGTGATCAGACGCACAGCGGCGCCGAGGTCGATCACGCCGTCGGCGTCCAGCGGCAGGATCACCAGTTTCAGCTCGCGCCGTTGTGCCAGTTGCTGCCACGGCAGCAGGTTGGCGTGATGCTCCAGGGCGCTGATGACAATTTCATCGCCCGGATGGAAAAGATGCTCAAGGCCATAGGCCAGGAGATTCAGCGCGCTGGTGGCGCCGTGGGTGAAGATGATCTGCCCGCTGTCACCGGCATTCAGCCACTGGGCAACTTTCAGCCGACTGTCTTCGAACGCCTGCGTCGCGTGGGCGCCGGGCAGATGCTGCGCACGATGCACATTGGCTGCGCCGTTGGTGTAGTAGTGCGCTAGCGCGTCGAGCAGGGCCTGGGGTTTTTGCGTGGTGGCGGCATTGTCCAGATAGGTCTGGTCTTGCCGTTGCAGGGCGGCGATGGCCGGAAAGTCGGCGCGCCAGGGGGAGGGAATCATCATCTGTTCAGCCCTGTGAACTTGGGCGGGTGTACACCGAACCTTGTGGGAGCGGGCTTGCTCGCGAAAGCGGCGTGTCAGTCGACATCAATGGTGACTGACGCACCGCTTTCGCGAGCAAGCCCGCTCCCACAGGGGGATTGGGTGGCTGCTTAGTTGTGAGCGTGCAGCGCTTCGTTCAGCTCGATCGCCGATTTGTGGGTTTTGCACTCCACGGCACCGGTTTCCGAGTTGCGACGGAACAGCAGGTCGGTCTGACCGGCCAGTTCACGCGCCTTCACCACCTTGACCAGGTTGTTGTGCTCGTCCAGCAGCGCCACCTTGGTGCCGGCGGTCACGTACAGGCCCGACTCGACGGTGTTGCGGTCGCCCAACGGAATACCGATACCGGCGTTGGCGCCGATCAGGCAGCCTTCGCCAACCTTGATCACGATGTTGCCGCCGCCCGACAGGGTGCCCATGGTCGAGCAGCCGCCGCCCAGGTCCGAACCCTTGCCGACGAATACGCCAGCGGACACGCGGCCTTCGATCATGCCCGGGCCTTCGGTGCCGGCGTTGAAGTTGATGAAGCCTTCGTGCATCACGGTAGTGCCTTCGCCCACGTAAGCGCCCAGACGCAGGCGAGCAGCGTCAGCGATACGCACACCGGCCGGCACCACGTAGTCGGTCATTTTCGGGAACTTGTCCACCGAGAACACTTCCAGCAGCTCGCCGCGCAGACGGGCTTCGAGTTGCATTTCGGCCAGTTCGCTCAGGTCGATTGCGCCCTGGCTGGTCCATGCCACGTTCGGCAGCAGCGGGAAAATCCCGGCCAGGCTTACGCCGTGCGGCTTGACCAGACGATGCGACAACAGGTGCAGCTTGAGGTACGCCTCAGGCGTCGAGGTCAGTTGTGCGTCTTCGGCCAGCAGGGTGGCGACCAATGGCTTGTGGCTCTCGGCCAGACGGGTCAGCAGCTTGCCTTGAACGGCGTCGATGCCTTTGACCGCTTCAGCCAGTTGCGCAGCCTGTGCAGTGGTGAAGGTGATGGCCTGGTTGCCTTCGGTGTAACCGAGGATCGGCGCAACAGCGGCGACCAGTTCGGCCGACGGGTTGAGCAGTGGCTGAGCGTAGAACACTTCCAGCCAGGCGCCTTGACGGTTTTGCGTGCCGACACCAAAGGCGATGCTGAACAGAGACTTGGACATGTGAATACCTCTAGCAATAAGTGACGGGCTGCTTACTTGAGTGCGGCCGCGTAGATGTCTGGCTTGAAGCCAATCAGGGTTCGGTCACCGAGATCGAGCACCGGGCGCTTGATCATCGAGGGTTGAGCGAGCATCAGTTCGATGGCTTTCGACTGGTCGAGATCGGCTTTACGTTCGTCGTCGAGTTTGCGAAAGGTCGTGCCTGCACGGTTCAACACCGTTTGCCAGCCGTGCTCGTCACACCATTGGGTCAGGTGCTCACGGTCGATACCGGCGGTTTTGTAATCGTGGAAGTCGTAGCTGACAGCGTGTTCATCGAGCCAGGTGCGCGCCTTCTTCATGGTGTCGCAGGCTTTGATGCCGAAAAGGTGCAACGTTTTACTTGAAACGGTCAAGGAATCGCCCCCTTTACAGGTGCTGGAAAAAAATGGTGTCGGATTATGCCATGACCAAACGGTTTCGCGGCGCCCGGCTTCATTTGGCAATGCAAAACCCTGTGGGAGCGAGCTTGCTCGCGAAGGGGCCGTGTCAGTCAAAATCTCTGTTAATGACACACCGTATTCGCGAGCAAGCTCGCTCCCACATTGGAATGGCGTTGCGGGCGTGCGACATAGGTGCAACGGTCAGACGCATCCTAAGCGGCTAATATGGCAGTTCAACGCTGTCGATTGCCTGAGATTTCCGCTTTATGCAAACCGCTTACACCGTCCTTATCCTGCTGATGCTGGTCAGCGTTTCGCGTCTGGTTGGACGGGTCATCCCGCTGCCGCTACCCCTCGTGCAAATCGCCGCCGGTGCCTTGCTGGCCTGGCCGACGCTGGGCCTGCACGTGGCGCTGGATCCGGAACTGTTCCTGTTTCTGTTCCTGCCGCCGCTGCTGTTTTCCGACGGCTGGCGCATGCCCAAACGCGAATTCTGGCATTTGCGTGGGCCGATCCTGACGCTGGCGGTGGGCCTGGTGCTGTTCACCGTGGTCGGCGCCGGGTACTTCATTCACTGGCTGTTGCCGAGCATTCCGCTGCCGGTAGCCTTCGCGCTGGCCGCCGTGCTGTCGCCGACCGACGCCGTGGCCGTCTCGGCGATCTCGCAGAACCGTTTGCCGACGCCGCTGATGCACATGTTGCAGGGCGAGGCGCTGATGAACGACGCCTCGGGTCTGGTGACGTTCAAGTTTGCCCTCGTCGCGGCAGTGACCGGGGTGTTCTCGCTGGCCAACGCCAGCCTGACCTTCGTGCTGGTGGCGGTCGGCGGGCTGGCGGTCGGTGTCGCGCTGAGCTGGCTGGTCGGGCGTTTGCGCGCATGGATGATTGCCCGTGGCTGGGACGATCCGGCCACCCATGTGGTGTTCATGTTGCTATTGCCGTTCGCCGCTTATGTACTGGCTGAGCGACTGGGTGCATCGGGGATTCTTTCGGCCGTCGCGGCGGGGATGATGCAGAGCTGGCTCGATCTGTTGCCACGGCAGACCAGCACCCGTCTGCTCAACCGTAGCGTCTGGTCATTGCTGGAGTTCGCCTTCAACGGTCTGATCTTCCTGCTGCTGGGCCTGCAATTGCCGGACATCATCAAGGCTGTGGTCAGCCACGAACCGACGTTGTGGCCGACCCTGCTGTATCGCGGCCTCGACGTGGTGGCGATTTTCCTCGCGCTGGTGCTGCTGCGCTTTATCTGGGTGCAGAGCATCTGGCGTTTGTCCGTGCTGCTGCGGCGGTTGCGCGGCAAGGGTGACCTGACGCAAGTACCCACGGCGCGCTCCTGCTGGTTGCTGACCGTTGGCGGTGTGCGCGGCGCGGTGACGCTGGCCGGTGTGATGTCGGTGCCGATGCTGATGGGGGCTGAGGCGTTTCCCGAGCGTGATCTGCTGATCTTTATTGCCGCCGGGGTGATCCTGTTGTCGCTGATTGTGGCGTGCATCGCCTTGCCGTTGCTGTTGCGCGGTATCGAAAAAAGTCCGGACGACAAGCGTCGTCAAGAAGTGCGCGATGCCTGGCGCAAGACCGCCGAAGCGGCGATCCATGCGTTGGAAACCGAAGAAGTTGCGCCGCAGGATGCCGCGCAGGCGGCGCTTTCGGCTGAACTCAAGGCGCGGATCATGTCCGAATATCGGCATCAGCTTGAGGTGTTCAACGATTCGGCTGAAGCCCAGGCGCTGGCGTTCCAGATGGATCTGCTGGAACGCCGTTTGCGCTTGAAGGCACTGCGCGCGCAGCGCCTGGAGTTGTATAGCCTGAGCCGTCATCACCAGATTGGTGATGACGTGCTCAGAGAAGTATTGGGCGAACTTGATTTGAGCGAGGCGAATCTGGGGCAGGTCAAATAGCCTGAGGGGGTGGGTTCACTCACACACCGGGTAAGGATAAGCGTTCGACATGAAGATCTTGTCCTGTTCGCTGAGATCCAGATTAATGAAGAGCTGAAAGTCACCGAGGGTCCAGGACTGCTTGATGCGATAGTGCATGATCGACGTTCGATCGTACGCCGAATAGATGCTTTCGTCGGGATTGCCGCGATCAAAGTACCAGTCGTGCAGGCGTTTGCGCGTCACGCTGGCCCGGTAGTCGTCTTCTTCCGGGTTGGCAGTTAATTCATGTTCCTCATAAATGGCTGGCATGTCCCAGGGGATGTTTGCCGTCGGGTTGGTTTGCTCATGCTCTGCGCCAAGCATGTGGCCGAACTCGTGCATTACATTGGCTGCGAAGTAACGTGCGCTGTCGGCTGGGTGGGGCCAGAGTCTCATGGTCGGCTCATCGGGGAATAACCGGGCATCGGTACCAATAAATGAAGAAAACGTTCCTTCCTGGCTGAGTATGCGGATATCGCCCGCTTCACCTTCGACGAAATCAAACTTCAAATTAATGTGCGGCAACCAGTTGCTGGCGGCGGCGATGGTCGCGTCCTTGAATTCTTGCGTGCCATTGAGGAAGGCGATGCGAAGTGTGCAGCCGGGTGTCCAGAATTTCGCCGGATTGTTTTTAGCCCACATGTTTCTGAAACTCCCGAGCGTGTTTCAGAGGCCGGGATATCTGTGTGTTTTCAGATTTTCTGCGTGGGTGAAGCCATGTTGAGTGCATAACTGAACATCCGTGTTTTCATTCTTCAGGTTTAACTTGTCGGGTTGCTTAGTGTTCCCGGCAAGTCGCTTTGAATGAGGGATGCTAGTGACTGAACTTGAGTGGGTAAATTGAATATGTGTGCGGTTTTATGACGGGTCACCGTGCCAGCAGAACTGGCACGGTAAAGGTGCTTATGACTGGCGAGCGACGAACGCGCGAATCCGCTCTGCGGCCTCGACACACTCGGCCAGTGGCGCGACCAGTGCCATGCGCACACGCCCGGCCCCCGGATTGACGCCGTCCACATCTCGCGACAAATAAGAGCCCGGCACCACGGTCACGTGTTCCTGTTCGAACAGGTCGCGGCAGAAGGCGGCATCGTCGCCGGCCACGTTCGGCCACAGGTAGAAGCTGCCATCCGGGCGCTGCACATCCATCACCGGGCTGAGAATTGCCAGGACTGCGTCAAACTTCTCGCGGTACAGCGCACGGTTGGCGCGTACATGCACTTCGTCATTCCATGCGGCAACGCTGGCCAGTTGGGTTTGCACCGGCATCGCGCAGCCGTGGTAGGTGCGGTACAGCAGGAAACCCTTGAGGATATCGGCGTCACCGGCGACGAAACCGGAGCGCAGGCCCGGCAGGTTGGAGCGCTTGGACAGGCTGTGGAACACCACGCAACGCTTGAAGTCCTTGCGGCCCAGTTCGACGCAGGCGCTTAGCAGGCCTGGCGGCGGGGTCTGTTCGTCGAAGTACAGTTCGCTGTAGCACTCGTCGGCGGCGATCACGAAATCGTATTCGTCGGCCAAGGCGATGAGTCTTTTCAGCACGTCGACCGGGATCAGTGCGCCGGTCGGGTTGCCCGGCGAGCACAGGAACAGGATCTGGCAGCGTTTCCAGATGTCCGGCGAGACCGCATCGAAATCCGGGTTGAAGCCGTTTTCGTCCAAGCATGGCAGGTAGTGCGGCTTGGCCCCGGCGAGGAACGCTGCGCCTTCGTAGATCTGATAGAACGGGTTCGGGCTGACCACCAGTGCATCGTCACCGCGATTGACCACGGTCTGGGTGAAGGCGAACAGCGCTTCGCGGGTACCGTTGACCGGCAGCACATTGCGCGCCGGATCAATCCAGCCGCTTGGCACGCCGAAGCGACGTTCGCACCAGCCGGCGATGGCTTCGCGCAGGGCCGGGATGCCAAGGGTGGTCGGATACACTGCCATCTGATCCAGATTGTTCGCCAGCGCTTCGGCGACAAAGCTTGGCGAGCGGTGTTTCGGCTCGCCGATCGACAGGGCGATCGGGCGTTTGTCCGGGTTCGGCGTGACCGTGCCAAGCAGGGCGCGGAGCTTTTCGAACGGGTAGGGCTGGAGCTGGTTCAGAGCGTTGTTCATGGGGGCCTCGTTCAATGTGGGAGCGGGCTTGCTCGCGAAAGCGGTGTGTCATTGAATGATGTGTTGCCTGACACACCGCTTTCGCGAGCAAGCCCGCTCCCACAGGGGGGAAGTTGCTGGATCAAATACTGATGCGCGAAAGCTTGATATCCGGTTCCTGATTGACGCTCAGTTGCTCGACGATTGCGTCCTGCAAGCGGCTGCACAGCAGCGGGTCGGAGAGCGGCTGGTTGTGGGCGTCGGTGATGAAAAACACGTCTTCCACGCGTTCGCCCAGGGTCGCAATCTTGGCGTTCTGCAGCGACAGGTCGAACTCGAGGAAGATCCCGCCAATCCGCGCCAGCAGGCCCGGGCGGTCAGGGGCGGTGAGTTCCAGCACCGTCACCGGACGCTGGGCATCGTTGTGGATCGTCACCTGCGGCGCGAAGGCGAAGTGCTTGAGCTGGCGCGGCACCCGGCGCTGGATGATCGTCGGGTAGTCGTCGGGATTGCGCAGGGCTTCGGTCAGACCGTCGCGAATCTGTTTGACCCGCGCCGGGTTGTCGCCGATCGAGTCGCCGTCGGTGTCGAGCACGATGTAGGTGTCGAGGGTGAACTGGCTGCTCGAGGTGATGACCCGGGCGTCGTGAATGTTCAGGTTGAGCTGGTCCATCGCGGCCACGGTCACGGCGAAAAAATCGTGCTGATCCGGGGCATAGATGAAGATCTGCGTGCCACCCTCGAATTCGCGTTGGGTGGTTTCCTTGATCAGCACCAGCGGGCCGCCATCGGCCGGCTGCTGCAGGATCGCGTCACTGTGCCAGGCCACGTCGCCGGCGGTATGACGGAGGAAATAGTCATCGCCCAACTGCGCCCACAACTGCTCGACGTCGTCCGGGTCGGTGCCGCCGCGCACCAGAATGTCCAGTGCCGCGCTCTGGGTCTGGCGGATCTGCTCTTCGCGATCCACCGGGTTTTCCAGGCCACGGCGCAGCGCGCGTTTGGTCTCGGTGTAGAGCTGGCGCAACAGGCTCGCGCGCCAGGAGTTCCACAGCGTCGGATTGGTCGCGTTGATGTCGGCCACGGTCAGCACATACAGATAGTCCAGACGGGTTTCGTCGCTGACGATCTGGGCGAAATCGTGGATCACCTGCGGATCGGACAGATCCTTGCGCTGTGCGGTGGTCGACATCACCAGGTGGTTCTGCACCAGCCAGACGATCAGGCGGCTGTCCCACACCGGCAACTGATGGCGCTGACAGAACGCTTCGGCATCGACCGCGCCGATGTCCGAATGATCGCCATGCCGGCCCTTGCCGATGTCGTGGTACAGACCGGCCATGTAAATGAGTTCGGGCTTGGGCAGTTTGGCCATGAGTTTGGCCGCCAGCGGGAATTTTTCCGACACCTGGCTGTACTGCAACTTACGCAGGTGCTTGATCAGGTTCAGGGTGTGCGCATCGACCGTATAGATGTGGAACAGGTCATGCTGCATCTGTCCGACGATAAAACCGAACTCCGGCAGGTAACGCCCGAGAATGCCGTAACGGTTCATCCGCCGCAGGTTGCGATGGATGCCGATCTTGCACTTGAACAGCTCGATGAACAGGCTGGTATTGCGGATGTCGTTGCGGAAATTGTCGTCGATCAGATGCCGGTTTTCCCGCAGCAGACGAATGGTGTCGGCGCGCACGCCTTTGATTTCCGGCTGCAGGGCCATCAGCACGAAGATCTCGAGCATGGCGAACGGCGTGCGGCGGAACACGTTGTCGTTACGTGCTTCGATGTAGCCGTCGTGCAACTGGAAACGCGAGTTGATCGGCTGCGGCGGTGCTTCGTCTTCCGGGGCGAGGATCACTTCCTCGAAGTGCTGGATGATCAGGTCGCTGAGCTGGGCGATGCTCATGACCACGCGGAAGTACTGCTGCATGAAATTTTCGACGGCCTGTTTGGCGTCGTCACCTTCAAAACCCAGCAGGCCGGCAATGGTCCGTTGATGATCGAACAGCAGGCGGTCTTCCGAGCGGCCGGCGAGCATGTGCAGGGCGTAACGCACTTTCCAGAGGAATTCCTGGGAGGAGGCCAACAGGGCGTTTTCGCTCTCGACCAGGAAACCCTCGCCGGCGAGGGCGCGCAGGTTCAGGGTGCCGTACTGACGCCGGGCCACCCACAGAATCGTCTGGATATCCCGCAGGCCGCCGGGCGAGCCTTTGACGTTGGGTTCCAGGTTGTATTCGGTGTCGTTGTACTTGTGGTGGCGAGCCTTCTGCTCGGCGCGCTTGGCCAGGAAGAACTCCTTGGCCGGCCACATGTGTGCGGTGCTGGTGACATCGAGCATGCGCTGGCGCAGACGCTCGGGGCCGCAAATGGTGCGGCTTTCCATGAGGTTGGTGACCACGGTCAGGTCGGCGCGGGCCTCTTCGGCGCATTCGTCGACCGAACGCACGCTCTGCCCGACCTCCAGACCGATGTCCCACAGCAGCGTCAGAAAACGCTCGATGGAATCGCGGAAAACTTCGTGGTCGGCGCTGTCCAGCAGGATCAGCAGGTCGATGTCGGAATAGGGGTGCAACTCACCACGGCCGTAGCCGCCGACCGCGACCAGCGCGATGTCGGCGTCTTCGCTCCAGTTGAACTGCTCCCAGGCCTTTTGCAGGATGTTGTCGACGAACCATGCACGGTCTTCGATCAGCCGGCGGATGTCGCGGCCGCTACGAAAGCGCGTGTCGAGGACCTCGCGCGCCTGGCGGATCGCCTTTTTGAACGCCGCAATGGGACTCGCTTTCAGGGCCAGTTCAGCCTGGAACTGGCCGCGGTCGAACAGTTCGGGATCCACCTGCGGCATCGATTGGCTTTCCTTCTATAAGGCTGGGAGCGTTCTTGGGATCAGGCCGAGACGCGCGGGATGGTGTCGTCGGCGCGCAGGGTGAAGATCTCGTAGCCAGTGTCGGTCACCAGCAGGGTGTGTTCCCACTGTGCCGAGAGCTTGCGGTCTTTGGTGATCGCGGTCCAGCCGTCACCCAGTACCTTGGTGTCGGCCTTGCCCTGGTTGATCATCGGTTCGATGGTGAAGGTCATGCCGGCCTTCAGTTCCATGCCGGTACCGGCGCGACCGTAATGCAGGATCTGCGGCTCTTCGTGGAACACCTTGCCGATGCCGTGGCCGCAGAACTCGCGAACCACCGAGAAACCGTTCTTTTCCGCGTGCTTCTGGATGATTTCACCGATGTCGCCAAGGCGGCAGCCAGGTTTGACGATTTCAATCGCCTTGTACATGCATTCCTGGGTGACCTGCGACAGACGTTCGGCCCAGACCGGCACTTCACCGACGTGGAACATGCGGCTGGTGTCGCCGTGGTAGCCATCCTTGATTACGGTGACGTCGATGTTCAGCGTGTCGCCATTTTTCAGCGGCTTGTCATTCGGGATGCCGTGGCAGACCACGTGATTGATCGAGGTGCAGATCGACTTCGGAAAACCCTTGTAGTTGAGCGGGGCAGGGATGGCCTGCTGCACGTTGACGATGTAGTCGTGGCAGATCTGGTTCAGTTGATCGGTGGTAACACCCGGTTTGACATGTTCGGCAATCATTTCCAGCACATCGGCGGCCAGTTTGCCGGCGACTCGCATGCCAGCGATGTCCTCGGGGGTTTTGAGGTTGACGGTCATACAGGCTCTCTCTGCGCTCGGCGGCGCTTACTGATACGGAGAGGGTGGCAAGTGTTGGATTTGCGACCCTGAAAAACGCGATTCTATCAGACGGAAGGAGCAAATCCGCGCCTGCGTGCATCGCGTCTGTCTATACAATGGTGCGCCTGAAGGCGATTCCAAGGGGGCTGCGCCCATGTCCTTGGTGCGATTACAGATTCCGGGTTCCGTTTCTGCGCACCCTGTGGTATAAAATGCGCCGCTTTCCGGGGATACCCCGAAAAGCTTAAATCCACACACGTGTCGACACGATGACCTGGGTGCTTTTGGCTTTATGCCACTGGTTGGTCATTGGGATACGTGGAGGCCAAACCCGACTTATTAAGGAACTATCATGTCCCAAGTCAACATGCGCGATATGCTGAAGGCCGGTGTGCACTTCGGTCACCAAACCCGTTACTGGAATCCGAAAATGGGTAAGTACATTTTCGGCGCGCGTAACAAGATTCACATCATCAACCTTGAAAAAACCCTGCCAATGTTCAACGAAGCTCTGACTTTCGTAGAGCGTCTGGCCCAGGGCAAAAACAAGATTCTGTTCGTCGGCACCAAGCGTTCCGCTGGCAAGATCGTTGCTGAAGAAGCAGCACGTTGCGGTTCGCCGTACGTCGATCACCGCTGGTTGGGCGGCATGCTGACCAACTTCAAAACCATTCGTGCTTCCATCAAGCGTCTGCGTGACCTTGAAGTTCAAGCCGAAGACGGTACTTTCGCCAAGCTGACCAAGAAAGAAGCGCTGATGCGCTCCCGTGACCTGGAAAAGCTGGATCGCTCCCTGGGCGGCATCAAGGACATGGGCGGTCTGCCAGACGCACTGTTCGTGATCGACGTTGACCACGAGCGCATCGCGATCACCGAAGCCAACAAGCTGGGCATCCCGGTCATCGGCGTTGTCGATACCAACAGCAGCCCGGAAGGCGTTGACTACATCATCCCAGGCAACGATGACGCAATCCGCGCTATCCAGCTGTACATGGGTTCGATGGCTGACGCAGTGATCCGTGGTCGCAACAATGTTGCTGGCGGCACTGTTGAATTCGCAGCTGAAGAAACTCAGGCTGCAGCTGAGTAATCGACGCCCTGGCGTTGACTCAGTAAGCAAAAAGGGGGCTTGGCCCCCTTTTTGCCACCTCGAAAACCGTTTGTTGGCGCCCGTGTCTGGTGGCGCAGCCCCTGCATCTGTAACGTGCGGCGGGTACAAGGTGATTCGGGAAGAATTGAACGCCCGTTCGATCGGGTGGAATGGTTGAAAACCTATCCAAGAGGAATTTGAAAATGGCAGCAATTACTGCAGCGTTGGTTAAAGAACTGCGCGAGCGTACCGGCGAAGGCATGATGGACTGCAAGAAAGCCCTGGAAAAGGCTGACGGCGACATCGAAAAAGCCATTGATGACATGCGTGCTTCGGGCGCGATCAAGGCTGCGAAAAAGGCTGGCAACGTTGCCGCTGAAGGCGCAATCGCAATCAAGGACGACGGTAAAGCTGCCGTTATCCTGGAAGTGAACTCGCAGACCGACTTCCTGGCTCTGCAAGACGACTTCAAGAACTTCGTTGCTGCCAGCGTTGAAAAAGCTTTCGCTGACAAGCTGACCGACGCAGCTCCGCTGATCGCTTCGCAAGAAGCTGCTCGCGAAGCACTGGTTGCCAAAGTAGGCGAAAACGTCAACATCCGTCGTCTGACCCGTATCGAAGGTGACGTTGTAGGTTCTTACCTGCACGGCAACAAGATCGGTGTTGTTGTGGCTCTGAAAGGCGGTGACGTCGAGCTGGCCAAAGACATCGCGATGCACGTCGCTGCGAGCAACCCTGAGTTCCTGCTGCCTTCGCAAGTTTCGGCTGAAGCGATCGAGCGTGAAAAAGCTGTGTTCCTGCAGCTGAACGAAGAGAAGATCAAAGGCAAGCCAGAAAACATTGTTGAGAACATGGTCAAAGGCCGTATCAGCAAGTTCCTGGCAGAAGCGAGCCTGGTTGAGCAGGCGTTCGTCAAGAACCCTGAAATCAAGGTTGGCGAGCTGGCCAAGAAAGGCGGCGCAGAAATCGTTTCCTTCACCTACTTCAAAGTAGGCGAAGGCATCGAGAAGCCGGTCGACAACTTCGCTGAAGAAGTTGCTGCCCAGCTGGCTGCCGCCAAGCAATAAGACGGTTTTTCAACTGTCGCCCGAAAGAGGCTGCCCGCTCACGCGCGCAGCCTCTTTTCAGATGGGGTTACCAATTTTTTATTGGTTTCCACTGGGAACTGACTTACAAAGCCAGGTTCCGATGGCGCTGAAGCAGCGCCAAGCTAGAGTGAACGCCAGCTGTAAAACAGCTTGCACAGAATTTTTTAAATACGCCGCAGGAGAGATTCGCAATGGCTCAGCAGGGCAGTGGTTATCAGGCTCGCTATAAACGCATTCTACTCAAGCTTAGCGGCGAGGCCCTGATGGGCTCGGAAGAGTTCGGGATCGATCCAAAAGTGCTGGATCGGATGGCGCTGGAAGTCGGCCAACTGGTCGGCATCGGCGTACAGGTCGGTCTGGTGATCGGCGGTGGCAACCTGTTCCGTGGCGAGGCCTTGAGCAAGGCTGGCATGGATCGGGTGACAGGCGACCACATGGGCATGCTGGCCACTGTGATGAACGCCCTGGCCATGCGTGATGCGCTGGAACGTGCCAATATCTCGGCCATCGTGATGTCGGCCATTTCCATGGTTGGCGTGACCGATCACTATGATCGCCGCAAAGCCATGCGCCACCTGAACTCCAAGGACGTGGTGATTTTCGCCGCCGGTACCGGTAATCCGTTCTTCACCACGGATTCGGCAGCCTGCCTGCGCGCCATCGAGATCGACGCTGACGTCGTGCTGAAGGCGACCAAGGTCGATGGCGTCTATACCGCTGACCCGTTCAAAGACCCGCATGCCGAGAAGTTCGATCATCTGACTTATGATGAAGTACTGGATCGCAAGCTGGGTGTAATGGATCTGACAGCGATTTGCCTGTGCCGCGACCACAAAATGCCGCTGCGCGTATTCAACATGAACAAGCCCGGCGCCCTGCTGAACATCGTGCATGGCGGCGCTGAAGGCACTCTGATCGAGGAAGGTCAACAATGATCAACGAAATCAAGAAAGACGCTCAAGAGCGCATGCAGAAATCCCTGGACTCTCTGGCCCATGCATTCGGCCAGATTCGTACCGGCAAGGCTCACCCAAGCATCCTGGGCAGCGTGATGGTGCCGTACTACGGCGCAGACACTTCCATCACTCAAGTGGCCAACATCACTGTAAAAGACTCCCGCACCCTGCAAGTCGTCGCTTTCGAGCGCAACATGCTGGCGGCCGTCGACAAAGCGATCCAGAGCGCCGGTCTGAACCTGAACCCGACCAACCTGGGTGAACTGCTGCTGATCTCCATGCCTGCCCTGACCGAAGAAACCCGTAAGGGCTTCACCAAGCAGGCGCGTGCAGCAGCCGAAGATGCGCGTGTTGCTGTGCGCAATATCCGTCGTGATGCGCTGGGCGATCTGAAAAAACTGGTCAAGGATAAAGAAATCAGCGAAGACGAAGAGCGTCGTGCCACCGCTGATATCGACAAGCTGACCAAGGACTTCGAGGCCCAGATCACCAAGGCCACGGACGAGAAAGAAAAAGACCTGATGGCCGTATAAGGGTCGAGTTTCAAATGGACAAGACCAAGCAGTCTGCGCCGTCCGCGGTGCCGCGCCATGTCGCGATCATCATGGATGGCAACAATCGCTGGGCGAAAAAACGCTTTATGCCGGGTGTCGCCGGGCATAAAGCCGGCGTGGATGCTGTGCGGGCGGTAATCGAGGTGTGCGCCGAGGCCAAGGTCGAAGTGCTCACCCTGTTCGCCT
Organism: Pseudomonas sp. 14P5.3.2; assembly: GCF_057799175.1. NCBI lineage: Bacteria > Pseudomonadati > Pseudomonadota > Gammaproteobacteria > Pseudomonadales > Pseudomonadaceae > Pseudomonas > Pseudomonas sp. 14P5.3.2. The sequence goes on from NZ_JBYOKU010000017.1 coordinate 43,275, forward strand.
TTTCCAGTGAAAACTGGCAGCGCCCGGCCGATGAAGTCAGTGCCTTGATGGATCTGTTCTTCAAGGCGTTGCGTCGTGAGGCCAAGCGCCTCAACGACAACAACATCAGCTTGCGCATCATCGGTGATCGCTCGCGCTTCCACCCTGAGCTTCAGGCGGCGATGCGCGAGGCGGAAGCCATGACGGCCGGTGCCAACCGCTTCATCCTGCAGATCGCCGCCAACTACGGCGGTCAGTGGGATATTGCCCAAGCGGCGCAGCGTCTGGCGCGTGAAGTCCAGGCCGGGCATCTGCGTCCGGAAGATATCACTCCGGATCTGCTGCAGACCTGTCTGGCCACCGGCGACCTGCCGTTGCCGGATCTGTGCATCCGCACCGGTGGCGAGCACCGCATCAGCAACTTCCTGCTGTGGCAACTGGCGTACGCCGAGTTGTACTTCTCCGACCTGTTCTGGCCGGACTTCAAACACGAAGCCATGCGCACCGCGCTGGCCGATTTCGCTTCGCGCCAGCGTCGCTTCGGTAAAACGAGCGAACAGGTCGAAGCTGGAGCCCGGGTTTAATGCTTAAACAACGAATCATCACTGCGCTGATCCTGCTGCCGATCGCTCTGTGCGGGTTTTTCCTGCTCGAAGGATCTGGTTTTGCGCTGTTCATCGGCCTGGTCGTGAGCCTTGGCGCCTGGGAATGGGCGCGTCTGGCTGGCTTTACCGCGCAGTCGTTCCGTGTCGGCTTTGCCGCTGTCGTCGCGCTGATGCTGTTCGTCATGTATGTCCTGCCGGGCCTTGCCCCTTGGGTGTTGGGCGCCTCGGTGTTGTGGTGGGCGGTGGCGACCTATCTGGTGCTGACCTATCCGCGTTCGAGCGAGTACTGGTCCACGGCGGCCACCAAACTGGTGATCGGCTTGCTGATCCTGCTGCCGGCCTGGCAAGGGCTGGTGCAGATCAAGCAGTACCCGCTGGGTAACTGGTTGATCATGGCGGTGATGGTGCTGGTCTGGGGGGCCGATATCGGTGCCTATTTCTCCGGCCGTGCCTTTGGCAAGCGCAAACTGGCGCCGCAAGTCAGCCCTGGCAAAAGCTGGGAAGGCGTTTACGGTGGTCTGGCGCTGAGCCTGGTGATTACCGCGATCGTCGGCCTGGTGCGTGACTGGACCGTTGGCGAGCTGCTCAAGGGCCTGATCGGCGCTGCGTTGATCGTATTCATTTCGGTGGTGGGCGACCTCACCGAGAGCATGTTCAAACGTCAATCCGGCATCAAGGACAGCAGCAACCTGCTGCCCGGTCATGGCGGTGTGCTTGATCGCATCGACAGTCTGACCGCCGCGATCCCGATTTTCGCTGTATTGCTGTGGATGGCTGCGCCGTGAGCCGCCCTCAACAGATTACCGTTCTGGGGGCTACCGGCTCGATCGGTCTGAGCACCCTCGACGTCATCGCTCGTCATCCTGAGCGTTATCAGGTTTTCGCGCTGAGCGGCTTCACGCGCCTGAGCGAGTTGCTGGCCTTGTGCGTGCGCCATGTGCCGCAATTCGCAGTCGTGCCGGAAGTGGCGGCGGCGCGTGGTTTGCAGGACGACCTGCGTGCTGCCGGTTTATCCACTCGCGTATTGGTCGGGGAGGAGGGCCTGTGCCAGGTCGCCTCCGCGCCCGAAGTCGATGCCGTGATGGCCGCCATCGTTGGCGCCGCGGGTCTGCGTCCGACCCTGGCAGCGGTGCAGGCCGGGAAGAAAATCCTTCTGGCCAACAAAGAAGCGTTGGTGATGTCCGGCGCGCTGTTCATGCAGGCCGTGCACAAGAGCGGTTCGGTATTGCTGCCGATCGACAGCGAACACAACGCGATCTTCCAGTGCATGCCGCAGGATTTTTCCCGTGGTCTGGGCGCTGTTGGCGTGCGGCGGATTTTGCTGACGGCTTCGGGCGGTCCTTTCCGTCAGACGCCGATGAGCGAACTGGCGCATGTTTCGCCTGATCAGGCATGTGCTCACCCGAACTGGTCCATGGGTCGCAAGATCTCGGTGGATTCGGCCAGCATGATGAACAAGGGCCTGGAGTTGATCGAGGCTTGCTGGCTGTTCGACGCCAAGCCGTCGCAGGTCGAGGTGGTGATTCATCCGCAGAGTGTGATTCACTCGCTGGTCGACTATGTGGATGGCTCGGTATTGGCGCAGTTGGGCAACCCTGACATGCGCACGCCGATTGCCAACGCATTGGCCTGGCCTGAGCGGATCGACTCGGGTGTGGCGCCGCTGGACCTGTTTGCCATTGCCCGCCTGGATTTCGAAGCACCGGACGAGCAGCGCTTCCCTTGCCTGCGCCTGGCGCGACAGGCGGCAGAGGCTGGCAACAGCGCGCCGGCCATGCTCAATGCGGCCAACGAAGTGGCGGTCGCGGCGTTTCTCGACGGACGCGTTGGTTATCTGGAAATCGCGAGTATCATCGAGGATGTGCTGAATCTCGAGCCAGTGGTTGCGCTTGAGGATCTGGACGCGGTGTTTACCGCTGACGCGAAAGCGCGGATTCTGGCCGAACAATGGCTTGATCGTCACGGCCGATAGCCGTTGCAGGACCATGGCTTCACGCGGCACTGAACAGGATTGCGGAGAAAGTAGATGAGCGCGCTCTATATGATTGCCGGCACCCTGATCGCTTTGGGTGTGCTGGTCACCTTTCACGAATTCGGCCATTTCTGGGTCGCGCGTCGCTGTGGCGTCAAGGTTTTGCGTTTCTCCGTGGGCTTCGGCATGCCCTTGCTGCGCTGGCACGACAAGCAGGGTACCGAGTTTGTCGTCGCCGCGATTCCGCTGGGTGGCTACGTCAAAATGCTCGATGAGCGTGAGGGCGAAGTCCCGGCCGATCAGCTTCATCAATCCTTCAATCGCAAATCGGTTCGCCAGCGTATCGCTATTGTTGCAGCGGGGCCGATCGCCAACTTCCTGTTGGCCCTGGTGTTTTTCTGGGTGCTGGCCATGCTCGGCAGCGAGCAGATCCGTCCGGTCATCGGTGCTGTCGAGTCCGGGAGCATTGCGGCCAGGGCTGGCTTGAGTGCCGGTCAGGAAATCGTCGCCATTGATGGCGAGCCCACTTCTGGCTGGGCGGCCGTCAATTTGCAGTTGGTTCGTCGTCTTGGGGAAAGCGGGGCCCTGCAATTGCTCGTGCGTGAGCAGGGCTCTACAGCGGATACGCCGCGCGAACTGGCGCTCGATCATTGGCTCAAAGGGGCGGACGAGCCCGATCCGATTCGCTCGCTGGGAATTCGCCCATGGCGACCGGCTCTGCCGCCAGTGCTGGCCGAGCTCGATCCAAAAGGTCCAGCGCAAGCCGCTGGTCTGAAAACCGGCGACCGTCTGCTGTCGCTCGATGGCCAGGCGCTGGGTGACTGGCAGCAAGTGGTCGATACCGTTCGTACGCGTCCTGATACCAAAATCTTGCTGCGCGTGGAGCGTGACGGTGCTCAAATCGACGTCCCGGTGACCCTGGCGGCGCGCGGCGAAAGCAAAGCGCCGAGTGGTTATCTGGGCGCCGGCGTGAAAGCTGTGGATTGGCCGCCGGAAATGATCCGCGAGGTCAGTTATGGCCCGTTGGCCGCGATTGGCGAGGGTGCCCGACGTACCTGGACCATGAGCATCCTGACGCTGGACTCACTGAAGAAAATGCTGTTTGGCGAGCTCTCGGTAAAAAACTTGAGTGGGCCGATAACCATTGCTAAAGTGGCGGGCGCTTCTGCCCAGTCGGGCGTTGCTGATTTCCTGAATTTCCTTGCTTATCTGAGTATTAGCCTGGGAGTTCTGAATTTGCTGCCCATCCCTGTACTGGATGGGGGGCATTTGTTGTTTTATCTGATTGAGTGGGTGCGTGGTCGCCCCTTGTCGGATCGGGTGCAAGGTTGGGGGGTGCAGATCGGTATCAGTTTGGTGGTCGGAGTGATGTTGCTTGCTCTGGTCAATGATCTGGGCCGTCTGTAAAGCTTCGCTGAATTGCGAATCTGCCGCATTTTGCGGCAGTTTGTTTATTGCCAGTTGGAATAAGAAAGGACTTCATGAAACGTCTGCTGCTAACTGCGGTTCTCACCGTATTGATGATCGCCGAAGTTCACGCCGAGTCCTTCACTATCTCTGATATTCGCGTCAATGGCCTCCAGCGGGTCTCCGCGGGTAGCGTCTTTGGTGCCTTGCCGTTGAACGTCGGCGAGCAGGCGGATGATCGTCGCCTGGTGGAATCCACTCGTGCGTTGTTCAAAACCGGTTTCTTTCAAGATATCCAGCTGGGCCGCGAAGGCAACGTTCTGGTGATCACGGTCGTCGAACGCCCGTCGGTCGCGAGTATCGAGATCGAAGGTAACAAGGCGATCTCTACCGAAGACCTGATGAAAGGCCTCAAGCAGTCCGGACTCTCGGAAGGCGAGATCTTCCAGCGCGCCACCCTCGAAGGTGTGCGTAACGAGCTGCAGCGCCAGTACGTTGCGCAGGGCCGCTATTCGGCCACGGTTGATACCGAAGTGGTCTCGCAGCCGCGTAACCGCGTAGCCCTGAAAGTGAAGATCAACGAAGGCACTGTGGCTGCCATCCAGCACATCAACGTGGTGGGCAACACGGTTTTCCCTGACGACGACCTGATCGACCTGTTCGAGCTGAAAACCACCAACTGGCTGTCGTTCTTCAAGAACGATGACAAGTACGCCCGTGAAAAACTCTCCGGTGACCTGGAGCGTCTGCGTTCCTACTACCTGGACCGCGGCTATATCAACATGGATATCGCTTCGACCCAGGTGTCCATCACCCCGGACAAGAAGCACGTCTACATCACCGTCAACATCACCGAAGGCGAGAAGTACACCGTTCGTGACGTCAAGCTCAGCGGTGACCTGAAGGTGCCTGAAGACCAGGTCAAGTCGTTGTTGCTGGTGCAGAAAGGCCAGGTGTTCTCGCGCAAGCTGATGACCACCACCTCCGAACTGATCACGCGCCGTCTGGGTAACGAGGGTTACACCTTCGCCAACGTCAACGGCATACCTCAGCCGCACGACGACGATCACACCGTGGACATCCTGTTCGCCGTCGATCCGGGCAAGCGCGCCTACGTCAACCGCATCAACTTCCGTGGCAACACCAAGTCCGAGGACGAAGTGCTGCGTCGCGAAATGCGTCAGATGGAAGGTGGCTGGGCTTCGACCTACCTGATCGACCAGTCCAAGACCCGTCTTGAGCGTCTGGGCTTCTTTAAGGAAGTGAACGTCGAGACACCGGCTGTTCCGGGTGTCGACGACCAGGTTGACGTGAACTACGCCGTTGAAGAACAAGCCTCCGGCTCGATCACCGCCAGCGTCGGTTTCGCGCAGAGCGCCGGTCTGATCCTCGGCGGCTCGATCACCCAGAACAACTTCCTGGGTACCGGTAACCGTGTGAGCGTGGGCCTGACCCGCAGCGAATACCAGAGCCGCTACAACTTCGGCTACGTTGACCCCTATTGGACCGCCGACGGCGTGAGCCTGGGTTACAACGCGTTCTATCGCACCACCGACTACAAAGACCTCGACGTCGACGTAGCGAGCTATGCGGTAGACAGCCTGGGTGCAGGCGTCAACGTTGGCTACCCGATCAGTGAGACTTCGCGTCTGACCTTCGGTCTGTCCGCGCAGCAGGACAAGATCAAGACCGGTACCTACACCGTCGACGAGATTTTCGACTTCGTTAAAAAGGAAGGCGATCAGTACCTGAACTTCAAGGCGTCGGCCGGCTGGTCCGAATCGACCCTGAACAAAGGCGTGTTGCCGACCCGTGGTCGCTCGCAGAGCCTGACCCTGGAAACCACCATTCCAGGCAGCGACCTGTCGTTCTACAAGCTCGACTACCGTGGCCAGTTGTTCCAGCCGATTACCGAGAACTACACCCTGCGTCTGCACACCGAACTGGGTTATGGCGACGGTTACGGTTCGACCGATGGCTTGCCTTTCTATGAAAACTACTATGCTGGTGGTTTCAACTCGGTTCGCGGCTTCAAGGACAGTACCCTCGGCCCACGCAGTACTCCGAGTAAGGGTACCAACCCGGGGACGCTGGCAGACCCGGACCAGGATCCGCTGCCGTTCGGTGGTAACGTCCTGATCCAGGGCGGTGTGGAAGTTCTGTTCCCGCTGCCATTCGTCAAGGATCAGCGCTCCCTGCGTACCTCGGTATTCTGGGATGTGGGTAACGTGTTTGACTCGCAGTGCAAAGATACTGTGAACGCCGACGGTTCGAAGTCCAACACCAAGTGCAATGACATCAGCCTGACCAACATGGCAAGTTCCGTCGGTGTTGGCGTGACCTGGGTCACCGCACTGGGTCCTCTGAGTTTTGCTCTGGCGATGCCGGTCAAGAAACCGGATAACGCTGAAACTCAAGTGTTCCAATTCTCCCTCGGCCAGACGTTCTAAGCGTCTGACCCAAGACAACGACAATGGATTTTGTAGGAGTGCATCGTGCGTAAGTTGACTCAATTGGTTCTCCTGGCCTCCGTACTGGTGGCAGGCCCGGCGTTCGCCGACATGAAAATCGCCGTGCTGAACTATCAGATGGCACTGCTGGAATCCGACGCGGCCAAGAAGTACGCCGTGGATGCCGAGAAGAAATTCGGTCCGCAACTGACCAAGCTCAAGACGCTGGAAAGCAGCGCCAAGGGCATTCAGGATCGCCTGATGGCCGGTGGCGACAAGATGCAGCAGGGCGAGCGTGAGCGTCTGGAGCTTGAATTCAAGCAAAAGGCCCGTGACTTCCAGTTCCAGTCCAAGGAGCTGAACGAAGCCAAGGCAGTTGCCGACCGCGAAATGCTCAAGCAACTGAAGCCGAAACTGGATAGCGCAGTGGAAGAAGTCATCAAGAAAGGTGGTTTTGACCTGGTGTTCGAGCGTGGCGCAGTCATCGATGTCAAACCGCAGTACGACATCACGCGCCAGGTTATCGAGCGCATGAATCAGCTGAAGTAACCCATGACCGTGACTATCAAGCTCGGCCAGTTGGCCGAGTTCCTCGGCGCCACCCTGCGTGGCGACCCCGAGACGCAAATTACTGGGCTAGCCACCTTGCAGGAGGCTGGCCCAGCTCAGTTGAGCTTTCTGGCAAATCCTCAATATCGCAAATACCTGGCAAGTTCCCAGGCGGCTGCGCTGTTGCTCAAGGAAGCCGATGTCGAAGGTTTTGCCGGCAATGCGCTGGTGGTGCCGGATCCTTACCTGGCTTATGCGCGTATCTCTCACCTGTTCGATCCCAAACCGAAAGCCACCGCGGGTGTTCATCCCACGGCGGTGATTGCGCCGGATGCGGTGGTTGATCCAAGCGCCAGCATCGGCCCGTTCGTGGTGATCGAGACTGGTGCGCGCATCGGTGCGCAGGTCACCCTGGGCGCTCATTGCGTCATCGGTGCCCGCAGTGAAATCGGCGAGGGCGGCTGGCTCGCTCCGCGGGTAACGCTTTATCACGACGTGCGCATCGGCAAGCGGGTGGTGATCCAGTCCGGTGCCGTGCTCGGTGGTGAAGGCTTCGGTTTTGCCAATGAGAAAGGTGTCTGGCAGAAGATCGCCCAGATCGGCGGCGTGACCATCGGTGACGATGTCGAGATCGGCGTGAACACCGCTATCGACCGTGGCGCGCTGGCGGATACCGTGATCGGCAATGGCGTGAAGCTCGACAACCAGATCCAGATCGCGCACAACGTCCAGGTCGGTGATCACACCGCCATGGCGGCGTGTGTCGGTATCTCCGGCAGCACCAAGATCGGCAAGCACTGCATGCTCGCCGGTGGCGTCGGCCTGGTGGGGCACATCGATATTTGCGACAACGTTTTCCTGACCGGGATGACCATGGTGACCCACTCGATTACCGAGCCAGGCGCCTATTCTTCCGGCACAGCCATGCAGCCGGCGGCCGAATGGCGCAAAAGCGCGGCCCGCATCCGTCAGCTCGATGATATCGCGCGACGTTTGAAGCAGTTGGAAAAGCGCGCTGGGGAAGTGACCCCCGGCAGTAATGCTTCATCTGATGGCTGATACCATTTCCATATCAAGTGTGCACAGCCTCTAGACTGCCTCCTTGATTTGCTAGAGGAGTGCGCGTCAGTCGCGCTCCCAATCTTTACATAGGCTTCCCCCCGAAATGATGGACATCAACGAGATTCGCGAATACCTGCCTCACCGTTACCCGTTCCTGCTGGTGGACCGGGTGGTGGAACTGGACACTGAAGGCAAGCGCATTCGCGCCTACAAGAATGTCAGCATCAATGAGCCATTCTTCAATGGTCACTTCCCTGCGCATCCAATCATGCCAGGCGTGCTGATCATCGAGGCGATGGCCCAGGCTGCCGGGATCCTCGGTTTCAAAATGCTCGACGTGAAACCGGCCGATGGCACGCTTTACTACTTCGTCGGTTCCGACAAGCTGCGTTTCCGTCAGCCAGTGCTGCCGGGCGATCAATTGATCCTTGAAGCCAAGTTCATCAGCTGCAAGCGTCAGATCTGGAAATTCGAATGCCAGGCTTCGGTCGACGGCAAACCGGTCTGCTCGGCTGAAATCATCTGTGCGGAACGCAAGCTATGAGTTTGATTGACCCTCGCGCAATCATCGATCCGTCGGCCGTTCTGGCTGACGGCGTCGAGGTCGGCCCGTGGTCGATCATCGGCGCAGGTGTGGAAATCGGCGAGGGTACTGTGATCGGGCCGCACGTGGTCCTCAAAGGCCCGACCCGCATCGGCAAGCACAATCGCATCTACCAGTTTTCCTCGGTCGGTGAGGACACTCCCGACTTGAAGTACAAGGGTGAAGAAACCCGTCTGGTGATCGGTGATCACAACGTCATTCGCGAAGGCGTGACGATTCACCGTGGCACCGTTCAGGATCGTTCGGAAACCACCCTTGGCGATCACAACCTGATCATGGCCTATGCCCACATCGGACATGACAGCGTGATCGGCAACCACTGCATTCTGGTCAACAACACGGCTTTGGCCGGGCATGTACATGTCGACGACTGGGCGATCCTTTCCGGGTTCACCCTGGTGCATCAGTACTGCCACATCGGCGCCCACAGCTTTTCCGGCATGGGCACTGCCATCGGCAAGGACGTTCCGGCGTTTGTGACCGTGTTCGGCAACCCGGCCGAAGCACGCAGCATGAACTTCGAAGGCATGCGCCGTCGTGGTTTCAGCGAAGACGCGATTCATGCGCTGCGCCGCGCCTATAAAACGGTGTATCGCCAGGGTCTGACCGTGGAGCAAGCGTTGGCCGAGTTGGCCGAGCCTGCTGCGCAGTTCCCGGAAGTCGCGGTGTTCCGTGACTCGATCCAGTCGTCGACTCGCGGCATCACCCGCTGATCATGGCCAGTCTGCGTATTGCGCTGGTGGCGGGAGAGGCTTCCGGTGATATTTTGGGCGCTGGTCTCATGCGCGCCCTCAAGGCTCAACACCCGGCAGTCGAGTTCATCGGTGTCGGCGGTCCGTTGATGCAGGCCGAGGGCCTGACGTCCTATTTCCCTATGGAGCGTCTGTCGGTCATGGGGCTGGTGGAAGTGCTCGGGCGGCTGCGCGAGTTGCTCAAGCGCCGCAAGGACCTGATCGCCACGTTGATTGCCGAGAAACCGGATGTGTTCATCGGCATCGACGCTCCCGATTTCAACCTCAACATCGAACTCAAGCTGCGTCAGGCCGGGATCAAGACCGTGCATTACGTCAGCCCTTCGGTGTGGGCGTGGCGCCAGAAGCGTGTGCTGAAGATTCGCGAAGGTTGCGATCTGATGCTCACCCTGTTGCCGTTCGAAGCAAAATTCTACGAAGAGAAAGGCGTGCCGGTGCGGTTCGTCGGTCATACGCTGGCCGATACCATTCCGCTGCAGGCCGATCGCGCCGCAGCGCGTGCCGAACTCGGCTTGCCCGACGGGCCGCTGGTGGCGTTGATGCCCGGCAGTCGCGGTGGTGAAGTCGGTCGTCTCGGTGCGCTGTTCCTGGATACGGCCGAGCGTCTGCGGGCCATGCGCCCGGGGCTGCGCTTCGTCATACCGTGCGCGAATGCCGAGCGTCGCGCTCAGCTCGAAGAACTGCTGGTTGGCCGTGATCTGCCGGTAACCCTGCTCGACGGCAAATCGCATCTGGCCTTGGCGGCGTGCAACGCGGTGTTGATCGCCTCCGGCACGGCGACACTTGAAGCCTTGCTGTACAAGCGGCCAATGGTCGTTGCGTATCGCCTGGCGCCGCTGACCTTCTGGATTCTCAAGCGCATGGTCAAGAGCCCGTACGTGTCGCTGCCGAACCTGCTGGCCCAGCGTCTGCTGGTACCGGAATTGTTGCAGGATGATGCGACAGTCGAAGCATTGGCCCAGACCCTGGCGCCGCTGATCGAAGGCGGCGAAGAGCAGACCCGAGGCTTCGACGAGATCCACCGCACGTTGCGGCTGGATGCTTCCAATCAGGCGGCGGATGCCGTCCTCAACCTGATCGGTCAGAAACCATGAGCAAGACGATGCAGATGGGCCTGGATTTCACTCTGGTCGCCGAAGTCGAAGAACTGGTGGCCGGTGTCGACGAAGTCGGTCGCGGCCCGTTGTGCGGAGCAGTGGTGACGGCGGCGGTGATTCTCGATCCGAACCGGCCGATTCTCGGTCTCAACGACTCGAAGAAACTCACCGAAGCCCGGCGCGAGAAGCTTTACGACGAGATCATCGAGAAATCCCTGAGCTGGTGCATCGCCCGCGCCGAAGTCGAAGAAATCGACGAGCTGAACATCCTGCACGCGACCATGCTCGCCATGCAGCGTGCGGTGGCCGGGCTGCATATTCAGCCGAAACTGGCGATGATCGACGGTAACCGCTGCCCGAAACTGCCGATGCGCGCTGAAGCGGTGGTGAAGGGCGACAGCAAGGTGCCGGCGATTGCCGCCGCATCGATTCTGGCCAAAGTCAGTCGCGACCGGGAGATGTCGGCGTTCGAATTGATCTACCCGGGTTACGGCATCGGCGGTCATAAAGGCTACCCGACGCCCGTTCATCTGGAAGCGTTGGTGCGGCTTGGCCCGACGCCGATTCACCGGCGCTCGTTCGCCCCGGTGCGTCAGGCTTACGAGGCGCTGGAAGGTCTGACGCAGGTTTAGGCGCAAGGCTGATGTTTTGTTCGAGGCCCGGTACAATCCGGGCCTTGTTGTCTCTATGTAACTGGACAGGATCACTATGCCGGCTTCATTCGTTCATCTACGCCTGCACACTGAATACTCCCTGGTCGACGGGCTGGTGCGGATCAAGCCACTGGTCAAGGCGCTGACCGGCATGAACATGCCGGCGGTGGCTGTCACCGATCAGAACAACATGTGTTCCCTGGTCAAATTCTATAAAAACGCCATGGGCGCGGGCATCAAGCCGATCTGCGGCGCCGACCTGTGGCTGTCGAACAAGGATCCGGACGCGCCATTGAGCCGGATCAGCCTGTTGGTAATGAACGCCAAGGGCTATCGCAATCTCACCGAGCTGATCTCGCGTGGCTTCATCGAGGGCCAGCGTAACGGCATGATCATCATCGAGCGCGAATGGGTCGCCGAGGCCAACGAAGGCCTGATCATGTTGTCCGCCGCCAAAGAAGGCGAGATCGGCATGGCGCTGATCGGCGGCAACCCGGCCGAGGCCGAAGCGCTGGCGCGTGAATGGATGGCGGTGTTCCCGGATCGTTTCTATCTGGAAATCCAGCGCACCAACCGTCCCAACGACGAAGAACAACTGCACGGTGCGGTGGCCCTGGCCGACAAGCTCGGCGCGCCGCTGGTAGCGACCAACGATGTGCGCTTCATCAAGCAGGAAGACTTCGCCGCTCACGAAACCCGCGTGTGCATCGGCGAGGGCCGCGCGCTCGACGATCCGCGGCGTTCGAAGAATTATAGCGATCAGCAATACCTCAAAAGCGCCGAGGAAATGGCCGAGCTGTTCAGCGACATCCCCGACGCCATCGAAAACACCGTCGAAATCGCCAAACGCTGCAACATCGAAGTGAAACTGGGCACGCACTTCCTGCCCAACTTCCCGATTCCCGATGGCATGACCATCGACGAATATTTCCGCAAGGTGTCCTTCGAAGGTCTCGAAGAACGCCTCGCGGTGCTGTTGCCCAAGGACACCACCGAAGACTACGAAGCCAAGCGTCAGGTCTATGTCGATCGCTTGAATTTCGAGCTGGATATCATCATCCAGATGGGCTTCCCCGGTTACTTCCTGATCGTGATGGACTTTATCCAGTGGGCCAAGAACAACGGCGTGCCGGTAGGTCCTGGCCGGGGGTCGGGTGCCGGCTCGCTGGTGGCTTACGTGCAGAAGATTACTGACCTCGACCCGCTGGAATACGACCTGCTGTTCGAACGTTTCCTTAACCCGGAACGGGTATCGATGCCCGACTTCGACGTCGACTTCTGCATGGACGGTCGTGACCGGGTGATCGACTACGTGGCCGAGAAGTACGGCCGCAACGCGGTGAGCCAGATCATCACTTTCGGTTCCATGGCCGCGAAGGCTGTGGTGCGTGACGTGGCGCGGGTGCAGGGCAAGTCCTATGGTCTGGCGGATCGTCTGTCGAAGATGATTCCGTTCGAAGTCGGCATGACCCTGGAAAAAGCCTACGAACAGGAAGAGATCCTGCGTGACTTCATCAAGGTCGATGAAGAAGCGGCGGAAATCTGGGAGATGGCGCGCAAGCTCGAGGGCGTGGTGCGTAACGTCGGCAAGCACGCCGGTGGTGTGGTTATTGCGCCGACCAAGCTGACTGACTTCTCGCCGATCTATTGCGACGAGGCCGGTGACGGTCTGGTAACGCAGTTCGACAAGGACGACGTGGAGGCGGCCGGTCTGGTGAAGTTCGACTTCCTCGGCCTGCGAACCCTGACGATCATCGACTGGGCACTGAAAACGATCAACCGCGACCGCGCCAAGGTCGGCGAAGAGCCGCTGGACATCGCGTTCATCCCGCTCGACGACAAGCCGACGTACAGCCTGTTGCAGAAAGCCGAAACCACCGCGGTGTTCCAGCTTGAATCGCGCGGCATGAAAGAGCTGATCAAAAAGCTCAAGCCCGACTGCCTGGAAGACTTGATCGCACTGGTGGCCCTGTTCCGTCCGGGCCCGCTGCAGTCCGGCATGGTGGACGACTTCATCAACCGTAAGCACGGTCGCGCCGAGCTGGCGTACCCGCACTCGGACTACCAGTACGAAGGCCTCAAGCCGGTATTGGCGCCGACTTACGGCATCATCCTGTATCAGGAACAGGTGATGCAGATCGCCCAGGTCATGGCCGGTTACACCCTCGGTGGTGCGGACATGCTGCGTCGAGCCATGGGTAAGAAAAAGCCCGAGGAAATGGCCAAGCAACGTGGCGGCTTCATTGAAGGCTGCGCGACCAACAACATCGACGCCGACCTCGCCGGTAACATTTTCGACCTGGTAGAGAAATTCGCCGGTTACGGCTTCAACAAATCCCACTCCGCCGCCTATGGCCTGGTGTCGTACCAGACCGCATGGTTGAAGGCGCACTACCCGGCGCCGTTCATGGCCGCGGTACTCTCGGCGGATATGCACAACACCGACAAGGTCGTGACCTTGATCGAGGAAGTGCGCACGATGAAGCTGCGCCTCGACGCGCCGGACGTGAACACTTCCGAGTTCAAGTTCACGGTGAACGACGACGGCCGCATCGTCTATGGCCTGGGCGCGATCAAAGGCGTCGGTGAAGGCCCGGTGGAAGCGATCACCGAAGCGCGTCAGGCCGGCCCGTTCAAGGATCTGTTCGACTTCTGCGCCCGGGTCGACCTCAAGCGCATCAACAAGCGTACGCTGGACGGCTTGATCCGTAGCGGTGCACTGGATCGTCTCGGGCCTTATTTCCACGACGAGCAAAAGGCTTATCAGGCCAACATCGACCGCAACCGCGCCGTGCTGCTGGCGGCGATGGAAGAGGCGATCAAGTCTGCCGAACAGACCGCACGCACCCACGACAGTGGCCACGCCGACCTGTTCGGCGGGCTGTTCGTCGAGGAAGATGCCGACGTTTACGCGACCCATCGCAAGGCCAAGGAACTGACCCTCAAGGAACGCCTCAAGGGTGAGAAAGACACTCTGGGCCTGTACCTCACCGGTCACCCGATCGACGAGTACGAGGGCGAAATTCGCCGTTTCGCCCGGCAGCGCATCATCGACCTGAAGCCGGCCCGCGACACGCAAACCGTGGCCGGGATGATCATTGCCCTGCGGGTGATGAAGAACAAGAAGGGCGACAAGATGGGCTTCATCACCCTCGATGACCGTTCGGGACGGATCGAAGCGTCGCTGTTCGCCGATGCGTTCCACTCCGCGCAGTCGCTGTTGCAGACCGACGCGATGGTGGTGGTCGAAGGTGAAGTCAGCAACGATGACTTCTCAGGCGGCTTGCGTCTGCGGGTCAAGCGGGTGATGAGCATGGAAGATGCACGCACCAATCTGGCCGAGAGCCTGCGCCTGAAGCTGCACACTCAGGATTTGAAAGGCGATCAGCTACGCTGGTTGGGTGAACTGCTCAAGCGTCACCGCGGGGCGTGCCCGATCACCATGGAGTACACCAGTCCCGATGCGAAGACCTTGCTGCAGTTCGGCGAGACCTGGCGAATCGACCCGGCGGATGCGTTGATTCAAGCCCTGCGTGACCAGTTCGGGCGAGACAACGTCTTCCTCCAATACCGTTGACCGGCAAGTGCCATCATTGCGCTTGCCCACAACCTGAATTTTTAATCTCGACCTCAGCGCGCCTCTCCCTTAAGGTAGGGCGCGAATAGACAACCGGCCGGCCCAAGCTCATTTGGGACACGACCCAAGACGGACGCCTATGAACCCGAATTTTCTAGATTTCGAACAGCCGATCGCCGACCTGCAAGCCAAGATCGAAGAGTTGCGCTTGGTCGGTAATGACAATTCGCTGAATATCGGCGATGAGATCTCCCGCCTGCAGGACAAGAGCAAGACGCTGACCGAAGACATCTTCGGCAAGCTGACCAGCTGGCAGATCGCACGCCTGGCGCGTCACCCGAAACGCCCGTACACCCTCGACTACATCGAGCACATCTTCACCGAGTTCGACGAACTGCACGGTGACCGTCACTTCTCCGACGACGCCGCCATTGTGGGTGGCGTGGCACGTCTGGAAGACCAGCCGGTGATGATCATCGGTCACCAGAAGGGCCGTGAAGTGCGCGAGAAGGTACGCCGCAACTTCGGCATGCCGCGTCCGGAAGGCTACCGCAAGGCCTGCCGTCTGATGGAAATGGCCGAGCGCTTCAAGATGCCGATCCTGACCTTCATCGACACCCCGGGTGCTTACCCCGGGATTGACGCTGAAGAGCGCAACCAGAGCGAAGCCATCGCCTGGAACCTGCGCGTGATGTCGCGCCTGAAGACCCCGATCATCGCCACCGTTATCGGTGAAGGCGGTTCCGGCGGTGCGCTGGCGATCGGTGTCTGCGATCAGCTGAACATGCTGCAATACTCGACCTACGCGGTGATCTCGCCGGAAGGTTGTGCTTCGATTCTGTGGAAAACCGCCGAAAAAGCACCGGATGCCGCTGAAGCGATGGGCATCACCGCCGAGCGCCTGAAAGGCCTGGGCATCGTCGACAAGGTGATCGGCGAGCCACTGGGCGGCGCTCACCGTGATCCGGCGGCTGCCGCTGCGTCGATCCGTGCCGAACTGAGCTCGCAACTGGCGATGTTGAAGAAGTTCGACAACGAAGCGCTGCTCAAGCGTCGTTACGATCGTCTGATGAGCTACGGTCTCTGACAGATCTCGCAATACCCAATGTGGGAGCGGGCTTGCTCGCGAAAGCGGTATAACATTCGACAGATGTGTTGAGTGTTGAAACGCCTTCGCGAGCAAGCCCGCTCCCACATTTGATTTGGGCCAAGAGAAAGATATGGGTCAGTCCGTGAGTGATCTGCCTTCCCGGCTTCTGCGCAATCTTGCAGCTTGGCGCAATGCCAAGGCTTGGCGCGTGGCTTTCTCCGGCGGTCTGGATTCCACCGTCCTCCTGCATCTGCTGGCCCATCTCGCTCAACACCACTCTCTGCCGGCGCTCAGCGCCATCCATATCCACCACGGCCTCCAGGCTGCGGCCGATGCGTGGCCGGAGCATTGTCAGTCGGTCTGCGACGCACTGGACGTCCCGTTGCAAGTGGTGCGGGTGACGGTGCAACCCGGCGCCAGCCTGGAGCGGGCAGCGCGGGAGGCGCGGTATGCGGCGTTCACCTCGCTGACCGAGGCTGGGGATTTGTTGCTGACCGGTCAGCACCGGGATGATCAGGCGGAGACTTTGCTGTTTCGCCTGATACGCGGTGCCGGCGTTCGCGGACTGTCGGCGATGCCGGCGCAGCGCCCGTTGGGGCAGGGCACGCTGCTGCGCCCATTGCTCGACGTGACGCGCACCGAGCTTGAGGCTTACGCCCGCGCGCACCAGTTGCGCTGGGTCGACGACCCGTCGAACGAAGATCGGCAATTCTCGCGCAACTATCTGCGCCATCAGGTGTTGCCATTGCTCACGGCGCGCTGGCCGCAGGCGCAGGCGAGCATGGCTCGCAGCGCGGCGCATCTGCGCGAGGCGCAAGGTTTGCTCGATGAGTTGGCGCAGCTCGATCTGGCACAAGCCGCCACGCCGAGTGAGTTTGCATGGCTGGGCCTGCCGTCGCTGGAACTGGCGCCGCTGGCCGCCCTGTCCGCCGCTCGTCAGCGCAATGCGCTCAGTCACTGGCTCGAGCCCCTGACCCGACTGCCTGACACCGACCATTGGTCGGGTTGGGACAACCTCTGCGGCGCTGCCAGTGATGCATCGCCGGTCTGGCGTCTGGCCGATGGCGAGTTGCAGCGCAGCGCCGGCCGGCTATGGTGGCTGAGCGGCGACTGGCTGCGCGCGCCAGCGCTCGGCGTCGATTGGCCTGACCCGTCGAAAGCGCTACGTTTGGCGAATAACGGGCGTGTCATGTTCAGCGGGCAGACTCCCGACGGGCCGTTGCGGATTGGCTATCGGCTGGGCGGCGAGCTGATGCATCTGGCGGGGCGCGGCCATCGTGATCTCAAGCGCCTGCTCAATGAGCGCGCGGTGCCGGGCTTCGTCCGTGGCAGATTGCCGCTGCTGTTTCGCGGCGCAGAATTGCTCGCCGTGGCGAACGTGCCGGGCCTTGACGGGCAGGGGCCGGACGGCTGGAAATTGCATTGGCAGCCAACAGACGAAGATCAAGGTTTGAGATGAAAGGGGCATTCCGGTAGACTACGCTCCCTTCTTGATACAACTTCTGTGGATTCGCCTGAATTGCAGGAGTTGCCGATTACCAAGCAGTCTTTGCTGGGCGATTCCAAAAAATGTGTAGCGAGCAACGTACCGGTGTTTCATCTGCCGGTCTGTCCCAACGCGGCGGTTTTTTTGAAAGGTGCACTGTGATTAATGCAGGTGATCGGGGGCTTCGGCCTTCCTTCGCTTTCCCCGGCGGCTCGTACCGCTTTAACGCAGACTTCTAGGGTTTTTCATGACGCGCTACATATTCGTCACGGGCGGTGTTGTTTCTTCATTGGGGAAAGGCATTGCCTCGGCTTCATTGGCGGCCATCCTGGAGGCGCGGGGGCTTAAGGTCACCATGCTTAAGCTGGATCCGTACATCAACGTCGACCCGGGCACCATGAGCCCGTTCCAGCACGGTGAAGTGTTCGTCACCCACGACGGCGCCGAGACCGACCTGGACCTGGGCCACTACGAGCGGTTCATCCGCACGACCATGACCCAGAACAACAACTTCACCACCGGTCGTGTCTACGAGCACGTGCTGCGCAAAGAGCGCCGTGGTGACTACCTGGGTGCAACCATCCAGGTGATTCCGCACATCACCGACGAAATCAAGCGTCGCATCATCAAGGGTGCCGGCGATGCCGACGTGGCCCTGGTGGAAATCGGCGGTACCGTTGGCGACATCGAATCGCAACCGTTCCTCGAAGCCATCCGTCAACTGCGTGTGGAAGTCGGTTCCAAGCGCGCGATGCTGATGCACCTGACGCTGGTTCCGTACATCGCCACCGCTGGCGAGACCAAAACCAAGCCAACCCAGCACTCGGTTAAAGAGCTGCGTTCGATCGGCCTGCAGCCAGACGTGCTGATCTGCCGCTCCGACCATCCGGTGGATGTGTCGTCGCGTCGCAAGATCGCGCTGTTCACCAACGTTGAAGAGCGTGCGGTGATCTCCCTGGAAGACGTCGACACCATCTACAAGATCCCGGCCGTGCTGCACGCTCAGGGTCTGGACGATTTCGTCGTCGAGCGTTTCGGCCTGCAATGCAATGGCGCCGACCTGTCCGAGTGGGAAAAGGTCGTCGATGCCAAGCTCAACCCAGAGCACGAAGTCACCATCGCGATGGTCGGCAAGTACATGGAGCTGCTGGACGCCTACAAGTCGCTGATCGAAGCGATGAGTCACGCCGGCATCACCAACCGTACCAAGGTCAACCTGCGTTACATCGATTCCGAAGACATCGAGAACCAGGGCACTGCGCTGCTCGAAGGTGTCGACGCGATCCTCGTTCCGGGCGGCTTCGGTCTGCGCGGCGTGGAAGGCAAGATCACTGCCGTTCAGTACGCTCGTGAAAACAAGGTTCCATACCTGGGTATCTGCCTGGGCATGCAAGTGGCGGTCATCGAGTTCGCCCGTAACGTGCTGGGCTGGAAAGACGCCAACTCCACCGAGTTCGATCGCGCCAGCGGCCATCCGGTCGTGGGTCTGATCACCGAGTGGGAAGACGCCACCGGCGCCGTTGAAGTGCGTACCGAAGCGTCCGATCTGGGCGGCACCATGCGCCTTGGCGCTCAGGAATGCCTGCTCGAAGCCGGCTCCAAGGTGCACGATTGCTACGGCAAGGACGTGATCGTTGAACGTCACCGTCACCGCTACGAAGTGAACAACAACCTGCTGCCACAAATCATCGAAGCCGGCCTGAAAATCTCCGGTCGCTCCGCTGACGCCGCGCTGGTTGAAGTGGTCGAAGCCCCGGATCATCCATGGTTCGTCGCTTGCCAGTTCCACCCGGAGTTCACCTCGACGCCACGTGACGGTCACCCGCTGTTCAGCGGTTTCGTGAAAGCTGCGTTGGCTCAACACCAGAAGAAGGCGTAACCCGATGGCACAGAAGATCATCCGCGTTGGCAACATCGAGATCGCCAACGACAAGCCCATGGTGCTGTTCGGCGGCATGAACGTGCTGGAAAGCCGTGACATGGCCATGCAGGTTTGCGAAGAGTACGTGAAGGTCACCGAGAAACTCGGTATCCCTTACGTGTTCAAGGCCAGTTTCGACAAGGCCAACCGATCTTCTGTGACCTCGTATCGCGGTCCTGGCCTGGAAGAAGGCATGCGCATCTTCCAGGACATCAAGCAAGCCTTCGGCGTGCCGATCATCACCGACGTCCACGAGCCTGATCAGGCCGCGGTCGTCGCTGAAGTCTGCGACATCATCCAGCTGCCGGCCTTCCTGTCGCGCCAGACCGATCTGGTCGTGGCGATGGCCAAGACCAACGCTGTGATCAACATCAAGAAAGCCCAGTTCCTCGCGCCTCAGGAGATGAAACACATCCTGAACAAGTGCGTGGAAGCGGGTAACGATCAATTGATCCTCTGCGAGCGTGGTTCGAGCTTCGGCTACAACAACCTCGTGGTCGACATGCTCGGCTTCGGCATCATGAAGCAGTTCGAGTACCCGGTATTCTTCGACGTGACCCACGCGCTGCAAATGCCTGGCGGTCGTGCCGACTCCGCCGGCGGTCGCCGTGCGCAGGTTCTGGATCTGGCCAAGGCCGGCATGAGCCAGGCGCTGGCCGGTCTGTTCCTCGAAGCGCATCCGGATCCGGACAACGCCAAATGCGACGGCCCTTGCGCCTTGCGTCTGGACAAACTGGAGCCATTTCTGGCCCAGCTCAAAGCTTTGGACGAACTGGTGAAGAGTTTTCCGACGGTAGAAACCGCGTAAACCTCATTTCTCCGGTAAAGTACCGCACGATTTGTCGCACATGCCCTCGGGCATGTGCGTTGTCGTCTGCAAGCTGCCCGCTGCACACCACTTGCCGACGGTAAAAAGATTTCCTCTAGCTGCGTCGTTTTCGTCAACTTTGGAGTGTTTACAACAATGGCAAAAATCGTCGACATCAAAGGTCGTGAAGTTCTCGACTCCCGTGGCAATCCCACCGTGGAAGCGGACGTGCTTCTCGACAACGGCATCATCGGCAGCGCTTGCGCGCCGTCCGGTGCATCCACTGGCTCGCGTGAAGCGCTCGAGCTGCGTGATGGCGACAAGAGCCGTTACCTGGGCAAGGGCGTGCTCAAGGCGGTAGCCAACATCAACGGTCCGATCCGCGATCTGCTGCTGGGCACTGACCCAAGCGATCAGAAAGCCCTCGACCACGCGATGATCAAGCTCGACGGTACCGAAAACAAGGCAACCCTGGGCGCCAACGCCATCCTCGCGGTGTCCCTGGCTGCGGCCAAGGCGGCTGCACAGGATCAGGATCTGCCGCTGTACGCACACATCGCCAACCTGAACGGCACACCGGGCGTCTACTCGATGCCGGTGCCGATGATGAACATCATCAACGGTGGCGAACACGCCGATAACAACGTCGACATCCAGGAATTCATGGTGCAGCCGGTTGGCGCCAAGACCTTCTCGGAAGGTCTGCGCATGGGCACCGAGATTTTCCATCACCTCAAAGCCGTGCTGAAGGCCCGTGGCCTGAGCACCGCCGTTGGCGACGAAGGCGGTTTCGCACCGAACCTGGCCTCCAACGAAGACGCGCTGAAAGTGATCTCCGAAGCCGTGGCCAACGCCGGTTACAAGCTGGGCACCGACGTGACCCTGGCGCTGGACTGCGCAGCCAGCGAGTTCTACGAAGACGGCAAGTACAACCTGTCCGGCGAAGGCCAGGTGTTCACCGCTGAAGGTTTCGCCGACTACCTGAAAGGTCTGACCGAACGTTATCCGATCATCTCGATCGAAGACGGTCTGGACGAGTCCGACTGGGCTGGCTGGAAGATCCTCACCGACAAGATCGGCGAGAAGACCCAACTGGTTGGCGACGACCTGTTCGTGACCAACACCAAGATCCTGAAAGAAGGCATCGATAAAAAGATCGCTAACTCGATCCTGATCAAGTTCAACCAGATCGGCACCCTGACCGAAACCCTGGAAGCCATCCAGATGGCCAAGGCTGCCGGTTACACCGCCGTGATCTCGCACCGTTCGGGCGAAACCGAAGATTCAACCATCGCCGACCTGGCTGTGGGCACCTCGGCTGGCCAGATCAAGACCGGTTCGCTGTGCCGTTCCGACCGCGTTTCCAAGTACAACCAACTGCTGCGTATCGAAGAGCAGTTGAATGGCAAAGCCAAGTACAACGGTCGCTCCGAGTTCCGCGGTTAAGCAGTAGATGTTAAAAAGACACCGGATTGTGTCGGAAAAGTCGTGACAGCGATGGATTTGCCACTAATCTGATGCCTTATATGCACAAGCCTGGATCTTCCAGGCTTCGTGCTATCAGACGTTTCAAAGTTTTCGCGTGGCTGTCTTTTTTCACTGGATACCTGATATTCGATGCGCAGTCCTTACTGGTTGTTTCTCGTTTTGCTCTTGCTGCTGGCCGGTCTGCAGTACCGCCTGTGGGTGGGCAATGGCAGTCTGGCGCAGGTCGCCGAGCTGAATCAGCAGATTGCTGATCAACACGCCGAGAACGAAGCCCTGCTGGAGCGCAACCGGGTGATGGACGCTGAAGTCAGCGAGCTGAAAAAAGGCATGGAGACCGTAGAAGAGCGGGCTCGCCATGAGCTGGGCATGGTCAAGGACGGTGAAACCCTTTACCAGCTAGCGCAATGATCGATTCTCTGCCGGCCTTCTGGGCCGTGATTCCTGCCGCGGGCGTCGGTGCCCGAATGGCCGCGGACCGTCCCAAGCAATACCTGCAACTGGGCGGGCGCACAATTCTTGAACACAGCCTCGGCTGTTTCCTCGATCACCCGAGCCTCAAAGGCCTGGTGGTCAGTCTTGCTGTTGATGATCCCTATTGGCCGAACCTCGCCTGCGCCAGCGACTCGCGAATTCAGCGTGTCGAGGGCGGCTCCGAGCGTTCCGGGTCGGTGCTCAATGCCTTGCTGCATTTGCATGCGCAGGGTGCCGATGACGATGACTGGGTGCTGGTCCACGATGCGGCCCGACCTAACCTGAGCCGTGACGATCTCGACAAGTTGCTGGTTGAACTGGCGGACGATGCCGTTGGCGGTTTACTGGCCGTGCCAGCACGCGACACCCTGAAGCGGGTCGACAAGCACGGTCGTGTGCTCGAAACCGTTGATCGCAGCGTGATCTGGCAGGCGTATACACCGCAGATGTTCCGCCTCGGTGCGTTGCATCGAGCGTTGGCTGACAGTCTGGTGGCGGATGCGCTGATTACCGATGAAGCCTCGGCGATGGAGTGGGCCGGTCTGGCGCCACGACTGATCGAAGGGCGGGCGGACAACCTCAAGGTCACCCGGCCGGAAGACCTGGAGTGGTTGCGTCAGCGTTGGGCCAATCGCCGCTGAATGCTGCGGCGCCTGTCAGATTGCCTTCGCGAGCAGGCTCGCTCCCACCTTTGATTCGCGCCTGACACCCAATCTGCATCCACTGAGGATCCCCTGTGGGAGCGAGCTTGCTCGCGAAGACGGCTGCTCAGGCACCGCATAACTCAGCTTCGATACTCCGGCCGCTCGGCCAATCCTTCCTTCAAAAAATCCACCAGTTTGCGCACCTTCGGCGACAAATGCCGCTGCTGCGGATACAACGCCCACACCGCCGTATTCGGCGGCTGATGCGCCTCCAATAAAGAAATCAGTGCCCCACTGTGCAAATGTTCGAGCACGTAATAGTCCGGCAACTGGCACAGCCCGACCCCTTGCAACGCCGCATCCAGCACCGCTTGCCCGCTGTTGCAGCGCCAGTTTCCCTGCACGCGCTGGGAAAATTCCCGCCCGTTCTGTTCCAGTTGCCACAGATCCGAGCTGCCGATCAGGCAATTGTGGCGGCTCAGTTCCGACAAACTGTGTGGGCGGCCATACCGTTCAACGTAGGACGGGGACGCGCACAGATACATCCGACGCGGCGCCAGGCGGGTGGCGACCAACCGCGAATCCTGCAGCCGACCCAGACGAATCGCCAGATCCAACCCTTCATGCACCAGATCGAGCTGGCGGTTGGTCAGCTCGATATCGATCCGCAGTTGTGGGTAATGCCCCATGAACCGCGTCACCAGCGGCACGATAAACCGTTCGCCATACGCCACGGCACAGGTCATGCGCAGCATGCCTTTCGGTTCGCTGGTCAGATCGCCGACCGCGCGCAGGGCTTCTTCGCGACCATCCTGCAGGCGCTGACAATGTTGCAGAAAGGTCTGTCCGGCTTCGGTCAGAGCCACGCGACGGGTACTGCGATAGAGCAGACGCGTCTGCAATCGCTCCTCCAGTCGTACGATTTGTCGACTGATGTGCGAGGACGAAACCCCGAGGCGTTCTGCTGCGGCGGTGAACTGGCTGCATTCGGCGACGGCGACGAACTCGTCGATACCTTCCCAGCGGTTTTCCGACATCGGGATTATCCCTGTATGGCAATAATGTTTTGCTTTTGCCCGGATTATTCATCAGATCGCGCTGTACTACACTGCCGATCTGGTTTTTTTATTCAATGGATTCACTGGAGAGTCAGCATGATCAAGTCGCGCGCCGCCGTTGCCTTCGAGGCCAAGAAGCCGCTGGAAATCGTAGAAGTCGATGTGGCCATGCCCAAGGCCGGTGAAGTGTTGCTGCGCGTAGTGGCTTCCGGGGTTTGCCACACCGACGCCTACACCCTGTCCGGTGCTGACCCGGAAGGCATCTTCCCGTCGATCCTCGGCCACGAAGGCGGTGCGATCGTTGAAGCCATCGGCGAGGGCGTGACGTCTGTTGCGGTTGGCGACCACGTAATTCCGCTGTACACCCCGGAATGCGGTCAGTGCAAATTCTGCAAGTCGGGCAAGACCAACCTGTGTCAGGCGATTCGCGCTACTCAGGGCAAAGGCCTGATGCCGGACGGCACTTCGCGCTTTTCCTACAAGGGCCAAACGATTTTCCACTACATGGGGACTTCGACCTTCTCCGAGTACACCGTGCTGCCGGAAATCTCCGTGGCGAAAATCGCCAAGGATGCGCCGCTGGAAAAAGTCTGCCTGCTCGGTTGCGGCGTGACCACTGGTATCGGCGCGGTGATCAACACTGCCAAGGTCAAGCCAGGTGACACCGTGGCGATCTTCGGTCTCGGCGGCATCGGTCTGTCGGCAGTCATTGGCGCAGTGAAAGCCAAGGCTGCGCGGATCATCGCCATCGACATCAACCCGGCCAAGTTCGAAATCGCCAAGCAGCTGGGCGCCACCGATTGCGTCAACCCGAAAGACTTCGATCGTCCGATCCAGGAAGTGATCGTCGACATGACCGATGGCGGCGTCGACTTCTCCTTCGAATGCATCGGCAACGTGCAACTGATGCGCGCCGCGCTGGAATGCTGCCACAAGGGCTGGGGCGAGTCGGTGATCATTGGCGTTGCCGGTGCCGGCCAGGAAATCGCCACCCGTCCGTTCCAACTGGTGACCGGTCGCGTCTGGCGTGGTTCGGCGTTCGGCGGCGTGCGTGGTCGTACCGAGCTGCCAAGCTATGTCGACATGGCGCAGAGCGGCGAGATTCCGCTGGATACTTTCATTACCCACACCATGGGTCTGGAAGACATCAACAAGGCCTTCGACCTGATGCATGAAGGCAAGAGCATTCGTACCGTCATTCATTTCTGATCAATCGCGACGCCCCAGCTACAGACCTTGAAGGTTTGTAGCCGGGGCCGCGTAGGAGTCTTTACATGAGTCTGGAAAACATCTCCTGTCAGAAAAGTTTCGGCGGCTGGCACAAGCGCTATCGCCACCGTTCCGACGTGCTCGGCTGCGACATGGTGTTTGCCGTGTATCTGCCGCCGCAAGCGGAGCAGGGGGGCAAGCTGCCGGTGCTGTATTGGCTGTCCGGCCTGACCTGCACCGACGAGAACTTCATGCAAAAGGCCGGTGCGATGCGCATGGCCGCTGAACTCGGTCTGATCATCGTCGCGCCGGACACCAGTCCGCGTGGCCCGGATGTGCCGGGTGATCCGGATGGCGCCTGGGATTTCGGCCTCGGAGCCGGGTTCTACCTGAATGCCACGCAGGAACCGTGGTCGCGACACTATCGGATGCATGACTATGTCGTGCAGGAATTGCCTTCATTGGTTGAAGCGCATTTCCCGGCGTCGGATAAACGCAGCATCAGCGGCCATTCCATGGGCGGCCACGGTGCACTGGTTTGTGCGCTGCGCAATCCGGGGCGTTACCAGTCGGTGTCGGCGTTTTCGCCGATCAACAACCCGATGGATTGTCCGTGGGGGCAGAAAGCATTCTCCCGCTATCTGGGTGAAGACCGTTCCAAGTGGAAAGAATGGGATGCCTGCGCGCTGATCGCTGAAGCCGACGAGAAACTGCCGTTGCTGGTCGATCAGGGTGATCGCGATGACTTCCTCGCCACGCAGCTCAAACCCGAAGCCCTGCAACAAGCGGCAAAACAAGCGGATCATCCGCTGACGTTGCGCCTGCAACCGGGCTACGACCACAGCTATTTCTTCATCTCAAGCTTCATAGACGACCACTTGCAGCATCACGCACGCGCTCTGCGCGGCTAATGCAGGTAGAATCACGCCCTGACAAAAATCGGGGCGTTTTTTTATGCGTATTGGCCACGGCTACGATGTTCACCGTTTCGCTGAAGGCGATTTCATTACTCTGGGCGGCGTGCGCATTGCACACAGCTTCGGGCTGCTCGCTCATTCCGACGGTGACGTCCTGCTGCACGCCTTGAGCGATGCGTTGCTCGGCGCGGCCGCGCTGGGCGATATCGGCAAGCACTTTCCGGACACCGACCCGCAATTCAAGGGCGCCGACAGCCGCGTGCTGCTGCGTCATGTGGTCGCGCTGATTCACGCCAAAGGCTGGAAAGTCGGTAACGTCGACAACACCATCGTCGCCCAGGCACCGAAAATGGCCCCGCATATCGAAGCGATGCGCGCGTTGATCGCCGCCGATCTGCAAGTTGAGCTGGATCAAGTGAACGTGAAAGCTACCACCACCGAAAAACTCGGCTTTGTCGGTCGCGAAGAAGGCATCGCCGTACACTCCGTTGCCTTGTTGCTGCGCGCATGAACGAACTGCAATTGCTCGGCCCGCGCGCTTATGGCGAACCACTCGGCACTGCGGTACTGAAAGCCATCGCCGAAGATTTCCAGGTCGATGAAGTGCTCGATATCCCGTTCAGCGGCGATGGCGAACACCTGTGGATCTGGGTCGAAAAGCGTGGTCTGAACACCGAAGAAGCAGCACGGCGCATCGCCAAGGCCGCCGGCGTGCCATTGCGCACCGTCAGTTATGCCGGGCTCAAGGATCGTCAGGCACTGACCCGTCAGTGGTTCAGCGTGCAACTGCCGGGCAAGGCCGACCCGGATCTGTCGGCGGCGGAAAACGACACGTTGAAGATCCTCAAGACCACGCGCCACAAGCGCAAGCTGCAACGCGGCGCGCATTCGGCCAACGGCTTCACCTTGCGCCTGACCCAGTTTGCCGGCGACAAGGACGCGATCGAGCAGCGTCTGCAACTGATCGCCAGGCAAGGCATTCCCAATTATTTCGGCGCTCAGCGTTTTGGCCATGACGGCGGCAACGTCGTCGATGCGCGTGCGTGGGCGGCGCGCAAGGCACTGCCGGAGCAGCGCAATGTGCGTTCGCGGCTGCTGTCGACAGCGCGCAGTTTTCTCTTCAATCAGGTGCTGGCCGCCCGGGTGGCCGATGGCACCTGGCAGCAGGCGCAGGTCGGCGACCTGCTGGCGTTTACCGACAGCCGCAGTTTCTTCCCGGCCGGTGAGGCCGAATGCAGCGATCCGCGCCTGGCGATTCTCGACCTGCACCCGACCGGCCCGCAGTGGGGCGAAGGTGACTCACCGACTGCCGGCGCTGTCCATGATCTGGAGCAGGGGATTGCCGAGCGCGAGGCGGATCTGCGCGATTGGTTGATCAATGCCGGAATGAGCCACGAACGTCGCATCCTGCGACTGCCCATTGGCGGGTTGTCGTGGCATTATCCCCAGCCTGACATTCTGCAACTGGAATTCGTCCTCCCGGCCGGATGCTTCGCCACCGTATTGGTGCGCGAACTCGTTGATCTGGTGCCGGTGGGGCAGACGGACAGCCCATGCGTATTCTGATTTCTAACGACGATGGGGTAACCGCACCCGGTCTCGCCGCGCTTTATGCTGCGCTGGCGGATTACACCGAATGCGTGGTTATCGCCCCGGAGCAGGACAAAAGCGGCGCCAGCAGTTCGCTGACGCTCGACCGTCCGCTGCACCCGCAATACCTGGCCAACGGTTTCATCAGCCTCAACGGTACGCCGACCGACTGCGTGCACCTGGGCCTTAACGGCCTGCTGGAGCGCGAGCCGGACATGGTGGTTTCCGGGATCAACCTCGGTGCCAATCTTGGCGATGACGTGCTGTATTCCGGCACTGTGGCGGCAGCCCTCGAAGGACGCTTTCTCGAGCGCCCTTCGTTTGCGTTCTCGCTGTGTTCGCGACAGGTGGACAATCTGGCGACAGCAGCACATTTCGCGCGCAAACTGGTCGAGGCCCATGCCGGGCTGGACCTGCCGCCGCGTACGGTGCTGAACGTGAACATTCCCAATCTGCCGATCGACCATATTCGTGGCATTCAGCTGACCCGTCTGGGCCATCGCGCTCGTGCGGCAGCGCCGATGAAAGTGGTCGATCCGCGGGGCAAGGCCGGTTACTGGATTGCTGCTGCCGGCGATGCCGAAGACGGCGGCCCGGGCACTGATTTTCATGCGGTGATGCAGGGCTATGTCTCGATCACGCCGTTGCAGCTCGATCGCACCTTCAACGATGCCTTCAGAAGCCTCGACGGCTGGCTGGAGGGACTGCGCTGATGGCTCGTGAACACGAAGACAGACTGCGCAGCGGCATCGGCATGACGTCGCAGCGCACGCGCGAACGTCTGATCCAGCGTCTCTACGAAGAAGGCCTGTCCAACGCCAAGGTGCTGGAAGTGATCCGCCGTACGCCGCGTCATCTGTTTGTCGATGAAGCGCTGGCGCACCGTGCCTACGAAGATACCGCGCTGCCGATCGGCCACAACCAGACCATCTCCCAGCCTTATATGGTGGCGCGCATGAGCGAGCTGCTGCTGGAGGCGGGGCCGCTGGACAAGGTGCTGGAGATCGGCACCGGTTCGGGTTACCAGACGGCCGTGCTGTCGCAACTGGTCGAACGGGTGTTCTCGGTCGAGCGCATCAAGGTCTTGCAGGATCGGGCCAAGGAACGTCTGGTCGAACTCAACCTGCGTAACGTGGTGTTCCGCTGGGGCGATGGCTGGGAAGGCTGGCCGGCGCTGGCGCCGTACAACGGCATCATCGTCACCGCGGTTGCGACCGATGTGCCGCAGGCGTTGCTCGATCAGCTGGCACCGGGTGGGCGGATGGTGATTCCGGTCGGCTCGGGGGAAGTGCAGCAACTGATGCTGATCGTGCGTGAAGAACACGGCTTTTCTCGTCACGTTCTGGGGGCGGTGCGCTTCGTGCCATTGCTCAATGGCCCACTGGCCTGAGCATTTGTTTGCGGGCGCTGAATTCCTGGCGCTGGCTTCGGTCTTACAGCGGCGGCGAGCGTTTAAACGCAGTCGATCGGTTCTTGGCAAACGTGTGCGTGCAGCGATTTCGCTTCATTAAAGGTAAAGACGGCGCGGCCCGTTATACTTGCGACACCTCATGCCTGAATGGGCATTCCAAATTTTTTCAGCCACCACAAAGGGAGCGGCGGGTGAGTCTCACAGTCATTGCGCAGCGTATGGGTAACACGAGCTTTCAGCGCCTGGTGACTGGCCTTGTCTTGAGCACCTTGCTGGTCGGTTGCTCCAGCACCAAATCGAGCAACGTGCGGGTGGTCGATCGCAACAGTGCGGCGGCCCAGCGTCCGGCCGTCACGACCGGGCAGTATGTAGTCCGTCCGGGCGATACGCTGTTTTCCATCGCTTTTCGCTACGGCTGGGACTACAAAGCCCTCGCTGCCCGGAACAATATTCCTACGCCGTATACGATCCACCCGGGTCAGACAATTCGCTTTGACGGCCGTACCGGTTCAACGCCGACGGCGGTTGTGAGCAACGGTGGTTCCGCGCCATCATCGTCGAGCAAAACTACGGTAATCCGGCGCCAGGCGAATGGCACGACGACCACCACGGTGACCGGCTCCGGTGCTGGTTCTGCGGGGGCTGCACCGTCCGTCGCCAGTAAATCGGCACCTGCTCCACTGCCTCCACCGGGTCCGGCCCCGACCGGCTGGGGATGGCCATCTAATGGCATTCTGATTGGAAAATTCTCTTCAAACGGTAGTTTGAATAAAGGAATTGATATCGCCGGAGATTTGGGACAGCCTGTTTTAGCTGCGTCTGATGGGACGGTGGTTTACGCCGGGAGTGGCTTAAGGGGCTACGGCGAATTAGTCATCATCAAACACAGCGAAACCTACGTCAGTGCCTACGGACATAACCGCAGGCTGTTGGTACGGGAGGGGCAGCAGGTCAAGGTCGGACAGACAATTGCCGAAATGGGGTCAACGGGTACAGACCGGGTGAAACTGCATTTTGAGATTCGCCGACAAGGTAAACCTGTAGATCCGCTGCAGTTCCTGCCCAAACGTTGATTTGAGGCCAGCCTGTTCCGTCGCGTAGAGGGGACAGGCTCCAGCGCTGCCAAGGATAAAGGCGTCGCTTGAGCTTGGGGTCGAACTCACCAAAGGACTATAACAATGGCTCTCAGTAAAGAAGTGCCGGAGTTTGACATCGACGATGAGGTTCTCCTTATGGAGACCGGCATCGATTCGGATTCGATGTCGAATGATGAAGGGGCTGCTCCACCTTCCGTTCGTTCCAGATCCAAACACTCCGCTTCACTTAAGCAACACAAGTACATCGACTACACTCGGGCACTCGATGCCACGCAGTTGTATCTCAACGAAATCGGCTTTTCTCCACTGCTCTCCCCCGAGGAAGAAGTTCACTTCGCGCGTCTGTCGCAAAGTGGCGATCCGGCGGGGCGCAAGCGCATGATTGAAAGTAACCTGCGGCTGGTCGTGAAGATCGCCCGGCGTTACGTCAATCGAGGGCTGTCGCTGCTGGATCTGATCGAAGAGGGCAACCTCGGCTTGATCCGCGCGGTGGAAAAGTTCGATCCCGAGCGCGGCTTCCGCTTCTCGACCTACGCTACCTGGTGGATTCGTCAGACCATCGAGCGCGCGATCATGAATCAGACCCGGACCATCCGGCTGCCGATTCATGTGGTCAAGGAACTCAACGTGTACCTGCGGGCGGCACGGGAACTGACGCAAAAGCTCGATCACGAACCTTCACCCGAAGAAATCGCCAACCTGCTGGAAAAACCGGTGGGCGAGGTCAAGCGCATGCTTGGCCTGAACGAGCGGGTTTCTTCGGTCGACGTCTCGCTGGGTCCGGATTCGGATAAAACCCTGCTGGACACCCTGACGGATGACCGTCCGACCGATCCATGCGAACTGCTGCAGGATGACGACCTGTCGCAGAGCATCGATCAATGGCTCTCGGAACTGACCGACAAGCAGCGCGAGGTGGTTGTACGCCGCTTCGGCCTGCGCGGGCATGAGAGCAGCACGCTGGAAGATGTAGGCCTGGAGATCGGCCTGACCCGGGAACGGGTGCGGCAGATCCAGGTGGAGGGCCTGAAGCGCCTTCGGGAAATTCTCGAGAAGAATGGCCTGTCGAGCGAGTCGCTGTTTCAGTAAGCGCCTTTAACCACCGCCCATAAAGCCCCGACTGGTTCGGGGCTTTTTTATTGCTCGGATATTGGCTGATGACTGTCTGTGGCGAGGGCGCTTGTTCCCGCCGGGTTACGCAGCAATCCCAAAGACTCATGAGCGCTGCGCACTCAAGCGAGAGCAAGCTGCCTCGCCACAAAGTTCACTGTCGGACATACGGTCAGCATTTCCATCGTTTGTAGTCTCACGGTGTAAGCCTTGGCTTACTCTTTCGTAAGTGTTCCCTATTTTTGCAGGACGGCAGACGTCGATTGCTCAGAGTGATCGAGTTTAACTAGTTGATTTAAAAGCTTATTTTTTATTGTGAAGTGCTTATTACAGGGTTTTTCAGCCCGCAACGCCGATTGCTCTCGGCTGGGAACTCTTTAGTATCAGCACTGTGTCGACGGACAGACACGCCCTTCAAGGAAGAGGGGAATGGACATCGCAGGACGCGATTCATCAGGACGATGAAAAGGAATACAGGGAATAGGGAAAAAATGTGGGCGGGTCAAACCGCCCCTTTTTTTGCCTGTAGAAAAGTAAAACCCGCAAAAGCAAAAAGGCCCGCAAAGGGCCTTTTCGTAACGCGCGACAGATCAGCGTTCGAGGTCTTTGATCTTGCCTTTGACGCCATCCCACTCTTCGGCATCCGGCAGCGATTCTTTCTTCTCGGTGATGTTTGGCCAGATTTCGGCCAATTCAACGTTCAGTTGAATGAACTCCTGCATATCCTCCGGAACTTCGTCCTCGGAGAAAATCGCGACGGCCGGGCATTCCGGTTCGCACAGGGCGCAGTCGATGCACTCATCCGGGTGAATCACCAGGAAGTTCGGGCCTTCGTAAAAGCAGTCCACCGGACAGACTTCTACGCAGTCGGTGTACTTGCACTTGATGCAGTTGTCGGTGACGACGAAGGTCATTTCTAATTTTCTCCTCAGGCGGCGGCAGCGTTGCCCCTTCACGGTTGGGGTCGCCAGGTTCGGGAGCGATGTCTGCCAGCCAGGCTATTAGCCAGCAGCATCCCAAACCGCGCGAGATTCTAACAGCTTGAAGCCGTTTGCGTTATATCCGGTTCTTTAGTGCTTAGATCCGGTTCTTGAGTGCATATAACAATTCGAGCGCTCGACGCGGGGTCAGGTCATCGAGATCCACTTTGGCCAGCTCATCGAGCACTGGGTGCGGCAGGCTGGCAAACATATCGCTTTGCTGCGGAGCGGCCGGTTTGCCTTTGACGGCAGGCTTTGGCGCTTCATGCGGCAATGCGGTGTCTTCCAGTCGGCTCAAGTGCTCACGGGCACGCACGATCACTTCACTCGGTACGCCGGCCAGTTGCGCTACCGCCAGGCCGTAGCTCTGGCTGGCAGGCCCCGGCAACACATGGTGCAGGAACACGATGCGCTCGTTGTGCTCGGTGGCGTTCAGATGCACGTTGGCCACCAAAGGCTCGGCTTCCGGCAACACGGTGAGCTCGAAATAGTGCGTAGCAAATAGAGTATAGGCACGCAGATGCGCCAGACGCTCGGCGGCCGCCCATGCCAGCGACAGGCCGTCGAAGGTGCTGGTGCCGCGCCCAACTTCGTCCATCAGCACCAGGCTGCGTTCGGTAGCGTTGTGCAGGATGTTGGCGGTTTCGCTCATCTCGACCATAAAGGTCGAACGGCCACCGGCCAGGTCATCGCTGGAGCCGATCCGGGTGAAGATCCGGTCCACCAGCGACAACTCGCAACTGGCCGCCGGCACGAAGCTGCCGATATGCGCCAGCAGCACGATCAATGCGGTCTGGCGCATGTAGGTGGATTTACCGCCCATGTTCGGACCGGTGATCACCAGCATCCGGGTGTTGTCATCCAGGCTCAGGTCGTTGGCCACGAACGGCGTGGTCAGCACTTGCTCGACCACCGGGTGACGACCCTGGGTGATGCGCATGCACGGCTCGCTGACGAAGCGCGGGCAGTTCAGGTCTAGGTTCAGCGCACGTTCGGCGAGGTTGCTCAGCACATCCAGTTCGGCCAGTGCGCCGGCGGTGTCCTGCAGTGGTGGCAGCTGGCTGATCAGGTCTTCCAGCAGCGCTTCGTACAGCATTTTCTCGCGGGCGAGGGCACGGCTCTTGGCCGATAGCGCCTTGTCTTCGAACTCTTTCAGCTCCGGCGTGATGAAGCGCTCGGCGCCCTTGAGCGTCTGGCGACGGATGTAATCGGCCGGAGCGGATTCCGCCTGCTTGCTCGGCAGCTCGATGAAGTAGCCGTGAATGCGGTTGTAGCCGACTTTCAGGTTGGCCAGGCCAGTGCGGGCCTTTTCCCGGGCTTCGAGATCGATCAGGAACTGGCCGGCGTTCTCGCTCAGCGATTGCAGCTCATCGAGTTCGCTGTCGTAACCGGTTTTCAGCACGCCGCCGTCGCGGATCACCGCTGGCGGGTTGTCGATAATGGCTTTTTCCAGCAGCGCCGCCAGTTCCGGGTAGGTGCTGGTGGTGGTTGCCAGGCGTTGCAGGTGCGGCGCTTCCAGGTCGGTCATCGCCACTTGCAGTTGTGGCAGGGCGCCAAGAGCATCACGCAGTCGAGCAAGGTCGCGAGGGCGCGCATTGCGCAGGCCGATCCGCGCCAGAATCCGCTCGATGTCGCCGATTTCCTTCAGCTGTGGCTGGAGTTTTTCGAAGCGGTAGCCATCGAGCAGACAAGTGATCGAGGTCTGCCGCGCCAGCAGCACGGTCAGATCACGCAGCGGACGGTTCAGCCAACGAGTCAGCAGGCGGCTGCCCATCGCGGTCTGGCAGCGATCGACCACCGACTGCAGGGTGTTGTCGCGACCGCCGGCCAGGTTGGTATCGAGTTCCAGGTTGCGGCGGCTGGCGCCGTCGAGCACCACGGTGTCATCCAGGCGCTCATGACGCAGGCTGCGCAGATGGGGCAGGGCGGTGCGCTGGGTTTCCTTGGCGTAGGCCAGCAGGCAACCGGCGGCGCCGATGGCCAGGGTCAGGGTTTCGCAACCGAAGCCTTTCAGGTCTTGCGTGGAAAACTGCTGGCAGAGACTTTTCAGCGCCGAATCACGCTCGAAATCCCACGGCGCGCGACGACGCACGCCACGGCGTTTTTCTGCCGGCAGGTCTTTTGGCCAGTCGTCCGGGATCAGCAGCTCTACCGGGTTGACCCGCTCCAGTTCCGCCAGCAGGTTCTCCCAGCCCTTGATCTCGAGCACGGTGAAGTTGCCACTGGTGATGTCCAGCACAGCCAGACCGAACAGACGCTCGTCGCCCAGTACCGCCGCAATCAGATTGTCGCGGCGCTCATCGAGTAGCGCCTCGTCACTGACCGTGCCCGGGGTAATGATCCGTACCACCTGACGTTCTACCGGACCTTTGCTGGTGGCCGGATCGCCGACCTGCTCGCAGATCACTACCGACTCACCGAGCTTGACCAGTTTCGCCAGATAACCTTCCGCCGCGTGGTAAGGAATCCCGCACATCGGAATCGCCTGCCCCGCCGACTGACCGCGCGCGGTCAGGGTGATGTCGAGCAACTTGGCAGCCTTCTTCGCGTCTTCATAGAAGATCTCGTAGAAGTCGCCCATGCGATAGAACATCAGCTGGTCCGGGTGCTGGTTCTTCAGGCGCCAGTACTGCTGCATCATCGGGGTGTGGGAGGACAGGTCGGAGACGGCTTTATTCATCGGATTGTCAGGTAACTCGTTAAATGATGTAGGGCAAAAGCAAGGGCAACCGCCGGGCTTTTCCGCGATGGGCGCAAGGTTACCATGGGCGGTCTGCTTGACGCAGGCATGACAGTCCGCTGGCACTTTCTGCGTTTAATTGTGATATATGCACGATTTATGCAAATCAGCATTTGTCTTCGGAAAAAACTTCAAGCACTATGCGCGTTATGCAAAAACGCAACGTATCCTCCGTCTTAAGAGCACTGCTCGACCAGCACGGGATCTCCCCCACGGAGCTCCACCGTCGCACCGGCGTGCCTCAATCAACGCTCTCGCGGATTCTCAGCGGGAAGATCGTCGATCCTTCGGATAAACACATTTCGAAGATCGCCGAATACTTCAATGTGAGCACTGATCAATTGCGTGGTCGCGCAGACGTCGCACCAGCGATGGGCGGCGCGCGTGATGACGTGCATGCGGAACTCAAGGACATAAGCCTGTGGGACGACGATACCCCTGTCGATGACGACGAGGTGTCGGTGCCCTTTCTTCGTGAGGTTGAATTGGCTGCTGGATCAGGAAGATTCGTCATCGAAGAGAGCGAACGCTCTAGCCTGCGCTTCGGCAAGCGCAGCCTGCGCCACAACGGTGTGCAGTTCGACCAGGCCAAATGCGTGACGGTGCGCGGTAACAGCATGATGCCGGTACTGCGTGATGGCGCCACGGTCGGGGTGAACGCCGGCAAGTGCGGGATCGGCGACATCATCGATGGCGACCTGTACGCGATCAATCACAACGGTCAGTTGCGCGTGAAGCAGCTCTATCGCCTGCCGACCGGCAT
This sequence comes from Pseudomonas sp. 14P5.3.2, assembly GCF_057799175.1. Taxonomy (NCBI): domain Bacteria; kingdom Pseudomonadati; phylum Pseudomonadota; class Gammaproteobacteria; order Pseudomonadales; family Pseudomonadaceae; genus Pseudomonas; species Pseudomonas sp. 14P5.3.2. Next base: position 78,765 of record NZ_JBYOKU010000017.1, read on the forward strand.
CCGTCTGCGCAGCTTCAATCGTGATGAGCATCCGGACGAGGACTACAGCTTCCAGGACATGCAGGAAGAGCAGATCGTCATCCTCGGTCACGTCTTCTGGTGGGGCATGTACGCCCGATAGGCTTCCCCTTCACTGAAAACCCGCCCTCTGGCGGGTTTTTTTTCGCCCGAGTAAAACCCCCAACGCCTTGATTTATGCGGCCTTCATGCGTCGGTGCATTTCTTGCGCATAAATAAATGCATTTATGCATTGACTGTATATGCATCCATGCATATCCTTGCCACCAAGCCGCTCGACAAAGCGGCTGGCAACAACAGCTCTTTAGTTCCACAAGAACAGGCAGCGATGAACCGGCCTCAACGGTTCAGAGGGTTGGCAACTGACCCGGGTGTGCAGCGTAAAGCACCAAGAGCAGTTATCCGGCGGGCAGGGACCGCGGTCGGAAAAACAATTTGAATGGACTCGTACCGCGCCAGTAGCGCCGAAAAGTCAGCTTCCTTCTCGAACACAGGATTTGAAGGAAGGCGAAGGAGCGCATTACTGAAAAGCCCGGCGTAGTCCCGGGCTTTTTGGAATGCCTGCCAGGTTTCATCGCGGCATTCATGAGCAAAAAACTGGGAGTATGAAATGAATCTCTATGCATTGGTCGAATACAACAAAGTTACCCGGCTCCAAGAAAGTGAAGTCGCTCCGGATGCGCCTGCTTCGCCATCCGCTTTTTGGGTTGATGTCACCGGCAATACTGAAATCCGTGTCGGCTGGGGGGCGACGTTCAATGAAGTCTGGACGTTTACACCGCCATCCGACGAAGACCTGCGCAACGCGGCCGAAGAGCAGAAATGGCAACTGCTGAATGTGGCAGCTGCCTGGCTGCAGCTTAACTCGCTGCAATTCAAAGTGGATGTCGCCGTCGCCACTCCTCAAGAGCAGGCGCTGCTGATTGCACACAAGAACTACTGCATCGCCGTCAGCGATATCGACAAGCAGGCGGGCTACCCGGTGACCATCGACTGGCCAGTCGTTCCGTACTGATTCCGTAAAGATCTTCACGCTGATCCGAAGGCAGACAAATGCGCTGTCTGCCAAACATCAAACAAGTTACGTGTGTTCCCAAGTGCGGATCGCAAGAAAACTGCTGTCTGTCATTTGTTATCAGGAGAAGTAAATGAGCCGTTTTGCTTTTGTTAAGTACTCTTATGTAGACGTCATCCGCAAAGTTATGGAAATTCTGGAAGCGGATGAGAAACCCACCTACTACCCAAATGATGTTTATGGTTTTTGGGTTGATATCACGGACAACCCGGCTGTGCAGGTGGGCTGGAAGGCTACCACTGTAAATACGGTTGATTGGGTCTTCAGTGAGCTGACCTATCAAGACCACGCCGATGAGGCCGCCGCGAAAAAACAGGAATTGCTGACCGCTGCTGTCAACTGGCTGAAGTTGAATCCACTGCAATACTGCGTCGATCTTGGCCTCGCCACGCCTGAAGAGGAAGCGCTGTTGTTGGCATATAAGCAGTTCTACGTGGGTGTCGCCCGAGTAGAAAAACAGTCCGGTTATCCATACACCATTAACTGGCCAGTCGTGCCTTTCTGATCCTGACGCGTGCGTCAACCCCGTCAGCGGGAGCGCATTACTGAAAAGCCCGGTCTCACCACCGGGCTTTTTGGAATGCCTACCTGAAGAGACATCGCTTGAACCCAACACACAACACTCATCAACTGAAACCAGGAGGCGTGACATGACAAACGAGCAACAAGCGTTGGCGGACATGCCGATCTGGCTGGTCATCCTCCTCGCTGTAGTGGGCGGGGTGTCCGGCGAAATGTGGCGCGCCGACAAGGAGGGCGCCCGTGGCTGGTCATTGCTGCGGCGTCTGGCCCTGCGCTCCGGCGCCTGCATGATCTGCGGCGTCTCGGCGATCATGCTGCTGTACGCCGCCGGACTATCCATCTGGGCCGCCGGTGCCTTCGGTTGCCTGACCGCCATGGCCGGTGCCGACGTCGCCATCGGTCTGTACGAACGCTGGGCCGCCAAGCGCATCGGCGTTTGCGAAGTTCCCCCGCCGCGCGATCCACAGTAACTCAACACTTTCCTGCCTCGCTGCAACTGATGCGGCGGGGCTGCGCGTGGACATTTGAAAAGGAGGTCAATGCATGCCCGCACCGATCCAGCAGCCTTCGCAGCTGTTCACGGCGATGGCGACAACCTTGCGCAACAGCGCCGGCCTGAACCTGCAGGTCGGCAATCACGACGACTTCACGGCACCCGGCGCTCAAGCCTGGGCGTTGATCGACTTCGACCGTAATGCACCGGGCGCACGTGCCGCTGACGGGCGTATCGCCCACGTCATGACGGTGTCGCTGCAAGTCATTCCGGCACTTTCTGCGAGCGCATTTGCCGCCTGCGATCTGATCGCCGTACTGAAAAACCTGATCACCGACAACCGTTGGGGACTGCCCGGCGCTCAATGTGATCTGCCGATGAACCTTGATGGTCTGCCGTCAGTGCTGATCCGCGCCGACCAGCCATACAAGGCGTGGACGCTGACCTTCACCCAGACCCTCTATCTCGGCCCGACGTTGCTCGACGACCCGCTCGGTACGCCGAAATTCGCCCGCACCTGGGAAGTCAGCAACATCGATGACCCCGACCAATACACCGCGCTGGAGGCCTGACCGATGTTCGACGCATTACTGCGCATGCAACTGGGGCCGATCATCGAGCGGCTGGCGGAGATGGAAGCGGAAATCGACGACCTGCACCGACGTGCCGAGAGTTTTTGTCGCATCGGCGTCTGTCAGGCAGTCGATGCTGCGAGCAACACTTGCCAAGTCAGCCACGGAGGATTGCTCACGCCGTCGATCAAGTTCTTCAACCCCAGCGCCGGAGCGCAGAGCGAGTCGCGGATTCCGAGCGTGGGTGAGCAGTGCCTGCTGTTCAACTACGGCAGCGGTGAAAGCGGCGCGCAAAGCGTGGCGTTGTTCGGCCTCAACAGTGACTGCTTTCCGCCGACGGCGACGGTACCGACGCTGACGCGTCGGGTGCATGTCGACGGCAGCGAAAGCGGCTACGACGACGCCACGCACACCTTGCACTGGCAGAACGGCCCGGCCGCATTCAGTGGCTCTCGCGAGTCGCTTGCACTGAGCGTCGGCCCGGCGCAACTGACGATGACGCCACAGCTGATCAGCCTGCAACTCGGCGCCGTCGGCCTGAGCATTGACGCCTCGGGCGTGCACTTCAGCGGCCCGTTGGTGGATCACCAGGGCCGCGTCATCAGCCCCTGAATCAAGAGCTTCCCATGATCGGAATCGATAGAAACTCCGGGGCTACGGTCGACGACTGGCTGCAGTTTGTGCAGCGCGCGACACGAGCCCTAACCACGCCGCTGGGCACCCGGCAAAAAAGGCCCCTTTATGGCTCGCTGATCCCCACGCTGCTGGGGCAGAACCTCGGTGACGACGTTCTGCTTCTGGCCCAGAGCCACGCGGCTCAGGCGTTCTACAACGCGCAGAACGGGATCAGCGATTTTCAGCCGAGCGTGATCGTCGCCAGCCGTCAGGGCGCCGGTCTGCTGCTGCGTTTCGCCGGCACCTGGAAAAACCGTCAACAGACCTTCGAGGTAGTGACATGAGCATGTTGATTCCCGGCCAGAACCAATTGGCCGAACCGGCGCTGATCACCGTCGACGCCTTCGAAGACCTGCTCGCCGAGTTCAAGACCTTCGTCATCGAATACGTCGGCGCCCGCGCACCGGACAGCGCGGCGAAACTCAAGACCAGCCTCGACAACGAAAGCGAGCTGCTGACCCTCGCGCTGGAAGCCTTCTGCGTACGCCTGCAAACTCATGAACGCAAATACAACGCCCGCATCAAGCAGATGCTGGCGTGGTGGGCGACCGGCAGCAACCTCGATGCACGGCTGGCGGACATGGGCCTGGAGCGGCAGTTGCTCGATCCGGGCGATCCTGCAGCCTTCCCGCCGGTACCCGCGATTTACGAAAGCGACGACGACGCCCGGCTGCGCTATTACCTGGCACCGCATGCCCCGGCAGCGGGCTCGCGAATGCAGTATCGCCGCGAAGTGTTCACCCTCGGTGAACGGCCAACGGTGAAGGTCGAATCCACCGATGCCGGTGTGGTGAACGTCACCTACACCTTCAACCCGGACGGCTTGGCGGCACAGGTCAAGGACGGCAATGGTCGGCGCACGGCGCCGGGCGAAGTGCAGGTCACGGTGTTGTCGCGAGACGGCGATGGCACGCCATCCGCCGCATTGCTCGATGGCGTGCGTCAGCACTTCGCCCGCCCTGATGTGCGACCGGAAACCGACCTGGTCACGGTCAAGGCTGCGGACATTCAACGCTACAAGATTCGTGTCGTGGCCAAGATCAATTCCGGCCCCGACTCGGGCCTGACCAAAGTCGCCGCACAGCAGCAATTGCAGGCCTACGCCGACAGTTGCCATCGCCTCGAGGGGCGGGTCGATCCGAGCTGGATCGACTACACGCTGCACAGTGCTGGCGCCGTGCAACTGCAGATTCTTGAACCGCTGGCGCCGATCGTCACCACGGCGTTTCAGGCGCCGTACTGCACGGCGGTCGAGGTCGAGGTGCTGACGTTATGAGTGAGTCAACGCATAGCCCGACGTTGCTGCCGGCCAACAGCTCGGCACTCGAACGTGGACTGGATCTGGGCTTTGGCGCATTGCTTGATCGCATCGCGCCGCCGTTCCCCGAACTGATGAATCCGAGCGAAACACCGGTCGCGTTTCTACCTTATCTGGCAGCGGATCGCGGTGTCGCCGAATGGAGCACCAGCGCACCGGAAGCGGAAAAGCGCCTGACCGTCGAACTGGCCTGGCCCACCGCGCGGCAGGCCGGCACTCGCAAGGCGCTGGAAAACGCAGCCAAGGGTTTGCAACTGCGCCCTGAAGTCCGCGCCTGGTACGAACAGACACCGCTCGGCGTGCCTTACAGCTTCTCCGTGCGCGCCTTCAGCGAGCAACCCTACAGCGCAGAAATCGATGCCCGTCTCGACCGACGCCTGGCCGATGCCAAGAGCGAGCGAGACATTCTTTCGGTGACGGTTGGCTTGAGCGCATTCGGAAGCCACTCCATCGCCGCCGCGACTTTCTGCGGTGAGCTGACGACGGTTTATCCGGTGTTCATCGAAGGGCTTGAAACCTCTGGCGAGGCGTTCAAGGCCGCTGGCATGTACACCGTAGAAACATCCACTATTTATCCTCAGGGGGCCTGAATGGCTGACTATTACACCCTGCTCACCAACGCAGGGATTGCCTACGAAACGGCGTGCAAGGCTGCGGGCACACCGATCAAGCTGACGCAGATTTCTGTCGGCGACGGCGGCGGCTCGGTCTACAACCCGGCCGCGACCGCCACCGCGCTGAAACGCGAAGTCTGGCGCGGGCCGCTCAACGCCCTGTTCCAGGACGAGAAGAATCCGAGCTGGCTGCTCGCCGAAGTCACCATTCCGCCGGACGTTGGCGGTTGGTATGTGCGTGAAGCCGGGCTGTGGACTGATACCGGGATTCTTTACGCCATCGTCAAATACCCGGAGTCGTTCAAACCGGTTCTGGCGACGTCGGGCTCGGGCAAAGAGTTCTACATTCGCTCGATTTTCGAGACCAGCAATGCGTCGCTGGTAACGCTGCTGATTGATGACACGGTGGTCAAAGCCACCCGTGCCTGGGTCATGAGTTACCTCGCCGAAGAACTCGGCAAACTCGATGGCAAGCAATCGGTGCGCGTTGCGGCCTCTACCAACATCGTGTTGAACGGTGCGCAACAGATCGACGGCGTGGCCGTGATTGCCGGTGACCGCGTGCTGCTGGCGAACCAGACCCTGGCCAAGGACAACGGCCTGTGGATCGTCGCCAATGGCGACTGGGTGCGGGCGACGGATGCCAATACCAGTGCAAAGGTCACGCCGGGCCTGACGGTGATGGTCGAGGAGGGCACGGCCAACGGCGATTCGCTGTGGCACCTGACCACCAATGCGCCGATCACCCTCGGCACTACCGCGTTGGCGTTCAAGATGCTGGCCGGGCGAACCGGGATTGCGGCCGGGACTTACAAGAGTCTGACGGTTGATGAATATGGTCGCGCGACTGCGGGTGCCAATCCTGAAACGCTGGCAGGGTTTGGGATTAAGGATTCCTATACCAAGGCTGAAGTCGAGGCGTTGATTGCCAAGGCATCGGCATTGCCGGTGGGTTCGATTGTCGCGTTCCCGGTAGATGCACCGCCGCCGGGTTTTCTGGAGCTGGATAACAGCGTCAAGAGCAGTGCGACTTACCCGGACTTGAGCGCTTATCTGGGCGGCAAGTTCAATAAGGGTGATGAGGGCGTTGGGAATTTCCGTTTGCCTGAAGCGCGTGGCGAATTTTTGCGCGGTTGGGATCATGGGCGTGGGGTGGATGCTGGACGTGGTCTTGGTAGTTGGCAGGCGGACGACAACAAATCCCATATTCACGGGACGACCTACGACGTTATCGCCGATATTTTCATGGCAGGCGACGTCAGGCGGAACTATCTCCAGCAATACAACAATACGGACGATGTTGTGACAAAGGCATCGGGTGGGGCGGAAGCACGCCCACGCAACATCGCCGTCATGTGGTGCATCAAAGCCTGGAACGCCCCGGTCAATCAGGGAACCATCGATGTAGCCGCACTGGCCAAGGAAGTCGAACGACTAAAATCCGCTGTTCCGGTAGGTGCTGTTTTGGCCTTCCCGACGGGGATCGTTGCGCCCGGTTATCTGGAGCTGGATGGCAGTGTGCAGAGCATTGCGACATACCCGGACCTGGCGGCTTTTCTCGGTACCACTTACAACAAAGGTAATGAGGGGGCGGGTAACTTCCGCTTGCCGGAGTCGCGCGGTGAGTTCCTGCGTGGTTGGGATCACGGGCGTGGTGTGGATGCTGGAAGGGGTGTCGGCACAAGTCAAGCTGAGGCATTTGCTGCGCACAACCACCGCTATTTTGATAGCACTGCTGCGACCTTTGATCCCGCAGGCAATTGGCAGGCAGGAAATATTAATGGTGCGGCAGCGAGTATCTCAGTGGGTGCATTTCTTTCCCCGGTAGATAGCGGTTCCACTATGCAGATGGTGAACGCCCAGAATACGGTGAACACTGGCGGAACTGAAACCCGTCCCCGCAACATCGCCGTCATGTGGTGCATCAAGGCCTGGAACGCACCGGTCAATCAGGGAAGCATCGACATCTCCGTGCTTTCTGAACAGCTACAACAGCTTTCGTTGAATGGACCCCTTGCAGGGGACATTCGAAACGCTCGGGTCTCGATTCCGGTTGCTGCTCCGACTGCGACATTCACAGCTTCCGAGATCGTTCTGGGAGATGGGAATGGGAAAAGGGTGGTTATTTCCAACTTCAACCAGAGCCTCAACCTGTCGGCTTCGGTCAAGGGCCTGGGGGCAATGGATGCGGGCGCAGCACCGGTCAATGGGTTTGTTGCGCTGTACGCGCTTTACAATCCTGCGTCCAAATCCACCGGCATTATTGCCGTCAATGCCACAGCTGTAATCGCTCCGAAACTGTTGGCGGGTGTTGCTCCTGATGGCTATACATTTTCCGCGCTTCTCAGCATTTTGCCGACGAATGCCAGCGCTCAGTTTGCTGTAGCTGAACAAATTGATCGTCAGGTGTTCTATGGCGCTCAAGTGTTGTCGACAACCGTCTCGGTTTCGACTCTCACAGGGTTGTCGATCTCTGCCGCTGTCCCATTGAATGCCAAGTCGGTTTCCGGAAACTTTCAAGGCTCGGTGTCGGCCAATGGATACAGCATGGCGCTTGCCGGGTCGGCTGCCGCCATAGGTCTTCAGACCTTTATCGTGAACTTTACAGGAACCGGCGGCGGATCATTTCTGGATGTTCCCTTGTTGTCGCCGCAAACGCTGTTTTATCGCCTGACCAGCGCTGGAACCTTTAGTGCTTTTGCGATCACGACGAATAGTTACAGATTTTGAGGGTGAAACCAGTGGAAGATAAACCACGCATAAACGTCATGTTCTCGGATGAGGCGCAAACGAAGATAGTTGCGGTTTTTTCCTGCCCTCAAGAGGAGGGGAATTACGCCAATCTTGGGGTGGTCGAACCGCAGGATCAACGCTATCTGACTTACATGTCGGAGTCTCCGGTTGATCCGCAGCTGAGCCCTTCACAGATAATTGCGTCCGAGAGATATCGTCGGGAAGGTCTCGGTATAGTTGTGGGATCAATGGCTGTCGAAACATCTCGCGACAGCCAGGCACTAATCGCCAGCACCGGTCTGTCCGCCATTCTCGACCCCGATTACCGCTGCAACTTCAAAACCCTCAAGGGTTTTGTCGAGATCGGTGCCGAACAGATTCTCGCCATTGCCAAAGCCGTAAGGGCGCACGTACAGGCTTGCTTCGACCGAGAGCTTGAGTTGCTCCGGGCCATTGAAGTGGGCAGCTACACCGAGGAAATGCTCGAAGAAGGTTGGCCGGATTCTCTACCAGCGACATCCGTCTCGGCTCCCCAGTAAACGCCCCGCACCCCGGGGCGTTTTCTTTCCCGCAAAAAACACCCAACACCCGCCAAGCCCCTCCCCACGAGGGGCTTTCCCGTTTATGGAGAAACGAAAAATGGCAACCCGCCAAACCTACACCGTGCTCGTCCCATTCCCCACCGGCGGTGGGCACTGGTCGAGCGTCGGTCAAGACCTTGATCTGCTCGACGTCGAAGCCAGTGCCTTGCACAGCGCCGGTCGACTGGAACTGAAAACACCTACCACCCAGGCCAAAAAGGCCGCTGCCAAGAAGGCTGACTGAACATGGCTGAGGTTTTGAACTTCGAGCACAACGGCATTACCGTCAATGCCACTGAATCCCCCGAGGCCATGGGTGGCCTGGGTGACAACGTCATCGGTCTGGTCGGCACCGCGCCGAAAGCCGATCCGCTGATTCCGCGTAACGCACCGTTCCGCATCAACAGCTTCACCACCCACGCGCTGCTCGATCCGACCGGCGCCGAAGAGGGCACGCTGTACCACGCGGTTTACCAGATCCTCAAAGTGGTCAAGGTGCCGGTCTATGTGGTGATCGTCGAAGCGGGTACGACTCCGGCCGACACCGTCAACGCGGTGATCGGCGGCGTCGATCCAACCACCGGCCGCAAGCTCGGTCTGGCGGCACTGGGCAGTGTCCCGGAAGACCTGACCATCATCGGTGCGCCGGGCTTCACCGGCACCAAAGCGGTGGCCAGCGAGTTCGCCTCGTTCGGCAAGCGCATCAAGGCCCGTGTGGTACTGGATGGCAAAGACGCTTCGGTCGCTGATCAAGTGGCTTACAGCCAGGAACTGGGCGGCGCCGATCTCGGTTTCGACCGTTGCCTGGTGGTGCACAACATGCCGGCGGTGTACTCGAAAGCCGCGAAGAAAAACGTCTTCCTCGCACCGTCCAGCCTGGCGATTGCCGCGCTGGCCAAGGTCAAGCAGTGGGAGAGCCCGGGCAACCAGGTGACCTATGCCGAAGACGTGTCCCGGGTCGTCGAATACAACATCCTCGACACTTCCACCGAAGGCGATCTGCTCAACCGCTACGGCGTGAGCTACTACGCCCGCACGGTGCTCGGTGGCTTCTCGCTGCTGGGTAACCGTTCGATCACCGGCAAGTTCATCAGCTACGTCGGCCTCGAAGATGCGATCAGCCGCAAGCTGGTCAAGGCCGGCCAGAAAGCCATGGCCAAGAACCTGACCAAATCCTTCATGGATCAAGAGGTCAAGCGCATCAACGACTGGCTGCAGACCCTGGTCGCTGACGAAACCATTCCTGGCGGCAGCGTCTACCTGCACCCGGAACTCAACAGCGTCGAGAAGTACAAGAACGGCACCTGGTACGTGGTCATCGACTACGGCCGCTACGCGCCGAACGAACACATGGTTTATCAACTCAACGCCCGCGATGAAATCATCGAGCAGTTCCTGGAGGACGTTCTCTAATGTTTACCAACCGCGTAAGACAGGCCATCGCGGCCACCCTGCAAGGCCTGCCGCTGTCGGCGACCGTGGAAGAATTTACTCCGCCGAAAATCGATTTCGACATGGAAAGCATGACCGGCGGGCGCTTCATCGTTGAGGAAATGGCCAAGAGTGCCAAGGCTCTGAACGCCACGCTCAAGCTGCAAGGCACCGGTGCTGAAGTGTTGCTGGCGATGGGTGTGAAGCTGGGCGACGACATCCTGCTGAACGTGCGTGAAGCCGGTCAGGATCAGGACGGCAATACCTGGTTCACCTATCACACAGTAGGCGGCAAGCTGAAATCTCTGGCTGAGGATGCGCTGAAAATGGGTAGCAAAGCCATCACCACACTGGAGCTTTCCTGCCGCACCTACAACCGCCTGGAAAACGGCATCCCGGTGATCGACATCGACGTACGAACCCAGAAGTTCGTGCTCAACGGCGTCGACATCCTCGGTGATGCGCGCCGTGCGGTGCTGATGCCGTAACCCCCGGCTTACAGGCAATTACAAAACCCTGTGGGAGCGAGCTTGCTCGCGAAAGCGGTCTGTTGTTCAACATTGATGTTGACTGACCCGACGCCTTCGCGAGCAAGCTCGCTCCCACAGTGGATCTAAACGAATCACCAAGGAATTCATACATGTCGTGGATGCCACCCAAGCATGACCTGCTGTCGCCGATCAGCGGTGACGACGGCGCGCAGATCGAGCAGATCCAGCTCAAGCCGCTGTTCTACGCCGCACAGAAAGAAGCGCTGGAACGCGCCGGCGATGATGAAGACGATCAGTTCTTCGAACTGGCGCTGCTCGCCACCGGCCTGTCGGTCAAGGAACTCGACCAGCTGAAACGCCCGGACTACGTGAGCATCGCCCAGTACGTGCACGAGATGTCGACCCGTCCGACGGCGTACTTTCTGGAGCAGGTCGAGGACGCGGAAAAGTCCGACGATCCTGACGAAGTGCAACTGCTGCAACCGCTCGCCGTGACCGGTCGCACCGTGACCTCGCTGTCGCTGGAAATGCCCGCACTGCGCGCCACCAAAGTGATGAAGAAACTGAAAACGCCCAAGGAACGCGCCGAGTTCATCACTGCCCACTGCACCGGTCTGATGATCCCCGATCTGGCCCATTTGAGCGTCCCGGACTGGACCCAGTTGCAGGTGCGCATCGACGATTTTTTAAACCAGCCGGCGGCCTACTTTCGGAACGCGACATCGAAGTAATCCTCGATATCGTCCCGCTCATTTACCCGGTAAGTGAGGCGGAGATTCTGGAATGGGACGCCGAAAAGGCGTTGCGCCGCTACGACATAGCGATCACTCGCCTTGGCGTGAAACAGGAGTAGAGCGGCATGGCAGACACATCGTTTTCGCTGATGTACGCCGCGCAAACCGGCGGCGCGGGTTCCGGTTTGTCGGCAGGGGGGGCGGCCACAGACAGCCTGATCAAACCACTGTCCGAATTGAAAGAGGCGCTGCTCACGGCCAGCCTGGACATCCGCAGTCTGGTGCGTGAACAGATCAAACTCGGCGCCGTTGTCCTGGGGCTGAACACGGCCCTGGCATCGTTCAAGGTGCCAATGGTAACAGCCGCACCGGCGGCTGGCGGCGAGAGCAAGTCAAAGCTCAAGGCTGAGATTGAACAACGCTCGCCTCCGGCCTACCTGCAATCGGACATGGCCCTGGAAACCGCCATGGCCCAGATCAAGCAGGTTCAAGGCCTGAGTGGCGACCTCGACACGCTGTCGAAAGCCAACCTTAAACTGGCCACCGACAAACGAGTTGCCGGCAGTGGTGCGACGGTCGTGGATCTGGTGCAGGTCGAAGTCGCGGCAGGCCGATCCGGGATTGGCGCGGGTCTCAAGGGCGCCGACAAGGAACAGGTGCTGCTGGACTTTGCCCAGGATGCAGCGGTCAATGCGTCGGCGTTCGGCATCAGCCTGAAGTCGGCCGGTGAAATGCTGTCGGCCTGGCAATTGTCGATGAAACTGGATCGCACTCAAGGTCAGCTGCTGGCCGATGCGACTCAGCATCTGGGCAACAGCGGACTGAATGCGACGGCTGCCGACATCGGCTCGGTCGTGCAGCAATCCGGCGAGTCGGCCGTTGCAGTGGGGATCCTGCCCGAGCAGTTGGCGGCGCTGTCAGCCGCGTTGCTCAACGCTGATGTCGACAAGGCCAGTGCCGGCGCGGCGGTGAAAAGTATCAGCGCAGCCCTGGGCAAAGGCACCCAAGGCTCGGCGGCCGAGCAGTCGGCGTGGAAGGCGTTGGGCCTTGATCCCGGCAAGTTGACTGAAAACGTACCGGACAACCTTGTCAAAGCGTTGGCGGCATTGAAGCAACAACCGGCAGAGCAGCAAACGGAACTGGTCAAGACACTTTTCGGTGGCGACGACGGTGTTCGCAAACTGCTGGCGAAACCCGAAGACCTGCAAAAAGCGTTTTCGCTGGTCGCGCCGGCCAGACTGGAAGGAACGTCGACGCTTGTGCCATCGCAAGCGACCCAGAGCAGCCTCGCATCGCCATTCAAGGGTGAAGGGGGCGTGCGCCAGTGGATGGGCAAGCCCGGGGAGGCTCAGACGCCGCTTTCATTGCTCGAGCCTGATGACCCATTGACACCGGCTTACAGCGGCGCGATTGAACGCAGCGCCGAGCCTGCGGGCAAAGATCCTCAGCGAAGCTGGAACGCGTTCGATGCCAGTCTCAATCGTCTGATCACGGCGTTGGCGCCGGATGCGACCGGCACGCTGGACTCGCTGACGAATATGACTAACGGCGTGGCCGATATGGCTGAAGCCCATCCCAAGACCTCGACGGCGTTGGCCCTTGCGGGCGTTGGACTGTCGGCCATCGTGGTGGCGGTGATGGCCAAGGCATTCGGCAATTTCACCGACAAGCTGCTCAAGGGCGTCGCTTCAAAATTGCCGCTTGGTCTTGGCGGTTTGGTTGCCGATATTGAAGACCCGAAAGCCAAGAAAACGTCTGCCGGAAATGGCGCGGGCCATGACTGCTGCTGTAAACCGCTGGGCGGCGGGACAGGCGACAAACTCAAGCCTCGCCGGTCAAGCACCAAGCCTCGAGTCAGACGTGAACAAACCGGTCGAGGCGGGAAAAGCCCCCGCACGGTGCCTCCTCGGCCACTACGGATCAGTGCACCGCCGGCGTCGCCGACACGACCCGTTCTGCCCCGCATGTCCGGCACGTCCTGGCCGGCAAGCATGACGGCATTTGCAGGGTCATCAGCCGTCAGTCCTGCCCCGGCCGCTTCACTGTCCGGTTCTTACGCCAAGGCAGGCAGACTGCTTGCCAAACGGGCACCGCCGCTGCGGTTGCTCAGTGCCGGATATGAAATGGTCACCGGCGTCATGAAGGGCGATACGCGTGCCGTCGTGTCGTCCGGTGCCTCGTTGGCCGGGTCTTCTGCTGGGGCCGCCGTCGGTGCAGCACTTGGCACGTTGATTTTGCCCGGTGTGGGCACGGCAATTGGCGGGTGGCTCGGAAGCATGGCGGGGGGCGCGATCGGTGATTCCCTGGGCGACAAGCTAGGGACACAAGTCGATCGTCTCGGCTCACCTGCACAGGTCAGTAAAGACCTGATCGCGACCTCGGCGATTTCCTCGATCCCCGGGGCACCTGCCACCACAGCCGCCAGCCAGCCGGTCACGTTCAACTCAACCATTAACATCAATGGTCAGGATCAGACCAGCGCCCAGGCACTGGCCAATCTGGTGGTGCAAACAACCATGGGGCAATTGGGCCAGATCATGCCGACCAATCCCCTCGCCACACGACGTGACGCAGCCTTGACCGATGGAGTCGCCACATGAAACAACAAATGGCCCTGGGCAGTTTCATCTTTGGCCTGTCACGCGGCTTCGCCTACAGCAGTTTTCTGCGCAAGTCCGACGGCGGCTGGACGGAACTGCAGATTCTCACCAGCAAACCCAAGTCCCATCAAATTGGCCAGAAACCCGAAACCCTGACCATCACCGGTAAATCAATGTACGCGGTGGCCATGGATCGGCTGGATGAGCTGCGGGCGCTGCAAGCCCTTCGTGTGCCGCTACCGCTGATTGATGGCATCGGCCGTAATTGGGGCCTGTGGCGAATCACCATGGTTCAGGAAATCCAGACCTGCATCATCGATGATGGTACGGCGATGGTGGTCGACTGGACCCTTGAACTGGCGGAGTTCAACAATGCGTAAGGTACGAAGCGTGGCCGGTGACTCGGTGAATCTTTTGCTCTACCGCGAAACCGGGCGCAGCGATGACAGCGCCGAAGAAGCCCTGTGGAAACTCAACCCGACCCTGGCCGAACGTGGTCCGATTCTCCCGGCAGGTGTCTGGGTGACACTGCCGGAACTCGACAGCAAACCCGCCGCGATCAAACCGGTTCTGGCCTGGGACTAAGGAGGTTGCATGACACAGGGATTTACCCCGGCGATCGAAATCTACGGGGCCAACAAAGACTTGCTGAATCAGCGTCTGATCAGTTGGGAGCACGTTGATGCTGCCGGGATGGAGTCCGATCAACTGACACTGGTGATCGACCTGGAAGGCCTCGAAGGCTTGCCGACCCTGGGCGGAACCATAGGCCTGCGGGTGGGTTATCTGGAGTCCGGGATGGTCGAAAAGGGCCAATTCAAGGTGACTAGACTGACACCAACGCTGTTCCCGCTGCGCCTGACGCTGGTCGCTACGGCCGCGCCTTTCAGCGGCAAGGACGAAACCGGATTCAAGGAGCGGCGTACGGCCAGTCATGGCCCCACCACCCTTGGCGCACTTTTTCGCGAACTGGTCTCGCGGCACGGTTTTTCGCCGCGCGTCGATCCTGAACTGGCGCTGATCCGGATTGCTCATGTCGACCAGTCGAACGAGACCGACATGAGCTTTATCACGCGACTGGCAAAGAAGTACGACGCGGTGGCCAAACCGTTCAACGACCTCTACGTGCTGGCGAAACCGGCGCAGCTGAAAAACCTCTCGGGCCAGGTGATACCGGACGTCAGGCTGTCGGTGACCAGCAACAATCGACCGGGTGATCACGCCTTTATCAGCGCCACACTGGAAGAGACTGCCCGCACCCAGAATCAGGGTTGCAAGACCTGCTTCTGGGACGGTGCTCTTGGCAAGCTGCAGGAGGTGATCACCGGTTCCGCACCCTACAAGGTCATTCGCCAGAAACAGGCGAGTGAAGAAGAAGCCAAGGCCATCGGCGAAGCCGAGGTGCGCAAGATGCTGCGCGAGAAATACAAGCTGAAGGTCACTTGCCCGGGCGATCCGCTACTGGCTGCCGAAGGCCTGTTGGTACTCGATGACACCTGGCCAGACTTCATGCGCGGTCGCTGGTCGATCGAAAAAGTCACCGCCAGCGGCAAGCGCGAGGAAAGCTATCGCTGCCTGATCGAAGCAACCGGCGTCGATCCCAAGGCGGACGCCAAAGCCTGATCTCACAGCCCACGAGTCCCCTGTAGGAGTGAGCCTGCTCGCGATAGCGGTGTGTCAGGCACATTGATTGTGAATGTGGCACCGCCATCGCGAGCAGGCTCACTCCTACAGTGGATTCGCGGTGTTTTCTGCAACTCATTTCAACTCTGGAACACCACCATGAAGATCACCCCGATCCTCACGCAACTGCGTGGGCAATGCCCAAGCCTTGCCAATCACATTGCGGTGGGCGTCGATCTGGCGTTGCTGCAAGGCAACGCGGATCTGCCGACACCCTCGGCCCACGTGCTGGTGCTGGCCGATCTGGCCAGCACCAGCACCGCGCAAAACCTCACCGCCCAACCGATCCGCGACCGCTTCGAAATCGTCCTCGCGCTTGACGCAACCGACGCTACAAAAGCGCTGGATCTGTTGCACGACCTGCGTGCCGAACTGTGGCGCGCACTGGTGGGGTTCAAGCCTGGCAACGACTACAGCGCCATCGTTTATGACGGCGGCGAGATGGTCTCGATCAACAGCAGCCGGGCCTTCTATCGGCTGCGCTTTTTTGCCGAGTTCCAGCTCGGCCGCAATCTGCCGAGTCAGCCTGCGGAGAGTTGGCACGAACGTGAACTGGACGGTTTGTCGTCCTTTACCGGGGTCACCGTGCGGGTCGATGCGATCGATCCGGCCGACCCCAATCTGAAACACCCGGGCCCTGACGGGCGCGTGGAACTGACTTTCTCTGGAGACGTAACCCCATGAGCAATCGCATCACCGTACTGCCGGCCGCTGGCCGTGCCGTGCCTGACCCGGAAGCGGGCGATCTGCTGCCCCTCGAAGGCCGTGAAGTGCTGGACAGCGCCTGGTGGCGCCGACGTCTGGCCGACGGCGATATCACAATCAAAACCGTAAAAGTCAAAGCACAGGGAGCCAAATAATGGCGATCGGATTCAGCAACATCCCCGCGGACATTCGTGTACCGCTGTTCTATGCCGAAATGGACAACTCGGCCGCCAATAGCGCGACTTCGACCATGCGCCGTTTGATCGTCGCTCAGGTCAACGACAATATTGCCCCGAGCGAAGTCGGCAAACTGGTGCTGGTCTCCAGCGTCGCGCTGGCAAAAAGCATCGGTGGTCAGGGCTCGATGCTCGCCTCGATGTACGAGACCTTCCGCAAGGCCGACCCGATCGGCGAGATCTGGTGCCTGCCGCTGCACAACGCTGAAGGCGCGATCGCCAAAGGCGTGCTGACTCTGACCGGCACCGCGACCCAGGCTGGCGTGCTCAACCTGTACGTCGCTGGTGTGCGGGTGCAGGCCACCGTGGTCAACGGTGCCACCGCTGCTCAGGCAGCCACCGCACTAGCACAGAAAATCAACGCCACGGCCGATCTGCCGGTCAGCGCTGCCGCTGCCGAAGGTGTAGTGACCCTGAGCGCCAAGTGGACCGGCGACAGCGGTAACGACATCAGCCTGCAGTTCAATCGCCTGGGCAAGAGCAACGGCGAAGAAACCCCGGCCGGCCTGACCACCGCGATCACCGCCATGACCGGTGGTGCCGGTGTGCCTGACCAGGTCGCAGCTGTGGCTGCACTGGGCGACGAGCCGTTCGAGTTCATCGCACTGCCGTGGTCGGATCTGTCGACCCTCAACACCTGGCAAGCGGTGATGGATGACAGCACCGGTCGCTGGTCGTGGGCCAAGCAACTGTTCGGTCACGTCTACAGCGCCAAGCGTGGCACCGTTGGCACTCTGGTCGCCGCAGGCCAGGGCCGCAACGACCAGCACATGACCATTCAGGCGCTGGAGCCGGGCGTACCGCAACCGTTCTGGGTACAAGCTGCCGCACTGGCTGCGCGCACCGCGGTGTTCATCTCCGCCGATGCCAGCCGTCCGACCCAAAGCGGCAGCCTGCCGGGCGTCGACCCTGCACCGGCCAGCGAACGTTTCACCCTGACCGAGCGTCAGTCGCTGCTCAACTACGGCATCGCCACTGCGTACTACGAAGGCGGTTACGTGCGCATCCAGCGTTCGATCACCACCTACCAGAAGAACGCTTACGGTCAGGCCGACAACTCCTACCTGGACAGCGAAACCATGCACCAGTCGGCGTTCATCGTGCGTCGTCTGCAAAGCGTGATCACCAGCAAATACGGGCGCCACAAACTGGCCTCCGATGGCACCCGTTTCGGCGCCGGTCAGCCAATCGTGACGCCAGCGACCATTCGCGGCGAGCTGATTGCGCAGTACGCCAAGCTGGAACTGGAAGGCCACGTGGAGAACGCCGAGCTGTTCGCCGAGCACCTGATCGTCGAGCGCGACGTGCAGGACCCGAGCCGCGTGAACGTGCTGTTCCCGCCGGATTACATCAACGGTCTGCGCGTGTTCGCACTGCTCAACCAATTCCGTCTGCAATACGACGACGCGGCCTGATCGCCGCGTTTGGCCGTAAGCATTCAGCCCACCTCGGTGGGCTTTTTTATATGAAGGGAGTAACACCATGGGTCAAGTGATTGCAGGCACCTGCTACGTCAAAGTCGACGGTGCACAACTGACTATCAATGGCGGCTGCGAAGCCCCGCTGATGGCCGTCAAACGCGAAACCGTCGTACCGGGTTTCTACAAGGAAACCGACGTTGCGCCGTCGTTCAAAGTGACCGCGCTGCACACCGCCGACTTTCCGCTGAAGAAGCTGATCGAAGGCACCGACATCACCGTCACCTGCGAATTCAGCAACGGCAAGGTCTACGTGCTGGCCGGTGCCTATCTGGTCGAAGAACCGGTTTCCAAGGGTGATGACGCCACCATCGAACTGAAATTCGAAGGCATCAAGGGGACCTGGCAATGAGCGGCGCCGTGAAGCTTCAGGTTGCGATCGAAGCTCACGGCGAGCCCCTGACCGAACTCGTCCTGCGCCGTCCGACGGTGCAGGAAGTGCGAGCGATCAAGGCGCTGCCGTACAAGATCGACAAGAGCGAAGAAGTCAGCCTCGACATGGACGTGGCGGCCAAATACATCGCCGTGTGCGCCGGCATCCCGCCGTCGTCGGTCAACCAGCTCGATCTGGCTGACCTCAACGCGCTGAGCTGGGCCGTTGCGAGTTTTTTCATGAGTGCGGCGTCGGAGCCATCACCGACCTGATCGCAGTCGCCTATGACCTGGCCTGGTTCTGGAAGGTTGACCCCGAACAGATGATGGCCAGGCCACTGGATGTGCTCCGCGAATCGCTGGAGCACGCGCAACGGATCAATGCGATGCAGCAGGTGCAGTGATGGCAGACGAAGAAAAGAAAGTGCAAACACCGGTGCTGATCACGGGCATCGATGAACTGTCGCCCAAACTCGGCGCCCTGCGAGTAAAGGTCGAGAGCTTCAAGAAAAATCTCGAACAGACCGGACTTGGCAAGCTCGATATCAGTGGTCTGTTCAAGGGCGGCAGCGTGATCACGCCGTTCGTGGACGGGATCAAGTCGGCGGCGGCGTTTCAGGGCAAATTGACTGAAGTCAGCGAGACGGCGAAAACCGTCGACCTGCCCGCCGCACCGAAAGTCGCTGCGCAGAACATGAACGTGTTCAGTGCGTCGATGGAGAAGGTTTCCAATGCGGTGAATGCCGCATTGGTGCCGGCGGTCGGTGCTGTGGTCGTTGGGCTTGAGCCGATGCTGACCGGTTTCGGCAGTTTGCTCGATGACAACCCGGAACTGGTGCAAGGTCTGGCGGCGGGGGCGATCGCGTTTTCGGCGATGCAAACCGCCGTGGCCGGTGCGACCCAGGTGTTCGACGTGATGAGCATGGTGATGAAGGCCAATCCGATCATGCTGATTGCCACGGGCATTGCCTTGGCCGCCGGTTTGATCGTGGCTTACTGGAAACCGGTCTCGACGTTTTTTATCGGGCTCTGGCAGGAGATTGCTCCGGTGGTCATGCCGATGGCCGAGTTTTTCAAGACAATGTTCAGTTACACGCCTTTGGGGATGCTGATCAGCAATTGGGGCCCGGTCACCGAGTTCTTCAGGGCATTCTGGCAAGGTCTAAAGGCCGTGGCGGTGCCTGTGATCGAGTTCTACAAGTCGATGTTCGCGTGGACTCCTCAAGGCATGATCCTCAATAACTGGGGAACAATCAGCCCGATATTTGCGGCAATTTTCGGGCGCATCAAGGAAAACGTGACCTCGACCTTCGCCGCCCTCAAGGAGGGCTTTGGCTGGACTCCGCTGGGTTTGATAGTAAATAACTGGGGACCTGTCACCGGATTGTTCGCGGCCATTTGGGACTTGCTGGCAGCGCTGGTCGTGCCGCTCAAGGAGACGTTGCGCAGTGTCTTCAACGACTACGTTCCCATGGACAAGATCAACGAACTCTGGGGCCAGGTGCCTGCGTTCTTTGCCGAAAAAGCGGAGTCCATTCGTGCGGTGATGATGGCGCTGGGCGCGATTTTCGGTCTGCCGTTCATGGGGTCACCGCTGGAAATGTTTGACTTGAAGTGGTCGCCGCTGACCGATCGCATCCGAGAGTTTGCGGACAAGATCGAGTCGTACATGGCGCCGATCAGGGAAATGCTCGGTGGCAGTTTTGGTGGGTTCGTCACCAAAATCACTGGCAAGATCGAAGGCCTGTCCGAAGCTCAGAAAAAAACCAATGCCGAAGGTAAGGGTGAGCTGGCGCCGGCGTTCTTTGGCGGCAACAGCGAGCCAGCGTCGAATGCATTGTCGGGCTCCGACATCGCGCAGGATAAACCTGCTCTGCAGGGCGGCTCACTGTCGCAAACCTCCAACACCCTGATCCAGCAAAGCGCCGCCAATAACCGTACGCAACTCGAAGGCGGCCTGACCGTGCGCTTCGAAAATGCGCCGGCCGGGCTGCGTACCGATCAACCACAAACCAATCAACCGGGGCTGGCGCTGTCTTCGCGCATCGGCTATCGCTCGCTGTCGGCAGGAGGTTCCAATGAACTGGCGTGACCGTTTGTTGCCGGCATCGTTTCGCGGTGTCGGGTTCTGGATCGATCAGGCGAAAACCCCGGTCGGTCGCAAAGGTCAGTTGCACGAGTATCCGCAACGCGACCTGCCGTATTTCGAGGATCTCGGCCAGCAGGCCAAGACCCACGACATCACGGCGTTCATCATCGGCGCCGATTGCCTGGAGCAGCGCGACAAGTTGCTCAAGGCACTCGAGGCCGGCAGCGGCGAGCTGGTGCACCCTTGGCTGGGACGCCTGCAAGTCAAGGTCGGCGAATGCGACATGACCCACACCCGCCAGGACGGCGGGTTGGTGACGTTCAGCCTGAAGTTCTATCCCGATCGGCCGCTGCCGTTTCCGACCGCCACGGTCAGTACGCAAAAAGTCCTGTTGGCCAAGGCCGACACGCTGCTGGGTTCGGCAGTGGCGCGCTTCGAACAGGCGATGACGTTGATCAAGGCTGCGCGGATCGGCATCGCCAATCTGCGTAACAGCCTGACCGGCGTCTATGAGGTGATCAAAGAGCAGCTCAAACCGCTGATCGAGCAGTACAAGCAGATCACTGAACTGGTCAAAGCCGTGAAGGAATTGCCCAAGGAAGTGGCGGCGGAGTTCAAGGGCTTGCTCGGCGATATCAAGGAACTGAAGGCGTTCGCGAAGGAGGGCTACCGTGGCGTGATTGCCGACGTGTCCCAACAACTCGAAGCCATCCGCAAGTTGGATGCGCCGAAGATCACCACCGGCAAGGACACCAATGCTGCAGCGCAAGCCATGGCTGATCTGGTGCAGGACACCATGCTGGTGAAAGTGGCGCAATGGGTGGCGTCGATGCCGGTAGCGACCCCTCCGGTCAAACTGACGTCGACCGCTTCGGTGGCGCATCAGGCGGATCAACCGGTGACCCGTCAGGAAGTGCCGGTGACCGACGAAATGAAAGCGCTGCAGAAGGCGGTCGGGGTGGCAATTGACCCGATGCTGGATAAGGCCGATCCCAAACATCACCAGGCAATCAACGATGTGAAGGAAGCGCTGATGGCGCATCTCAAGGCCGTGGCGTCATCCGGTGTGCGACAGGTCACCAAATCGTTCCAGGAAAGCCTGCCGGCGCTGGTTGTGGCCTACAAGCAATTTGCCGATGCCACACGGGTGACTCAAGTGACGCAGAGCAACGCGATGAACCATCCGGGCTTTTCACCCAACGACGTGAAAGTGTCCAGGGAGTGAGCCATGAGCGAGATGGATAACCATGTCACGCTGACCGTTAACAACATGGAATACGGCGGCTGGAAAAGCGTGGAAATCACCGCTGATCTGGAGCGCCAGTTCCGCACCTTCAAACTCGATATCACCTGGCAGTGGCCGGGGCAGACGGTGGATCAACGGATCAAACCGGGTGACCCTTGTGAAGTGAAAATCGGCCAGGATCTGGTGCTCACCGGCTACGTGTTCAAGGCACCGATCAGTTACGACGGACGCCAGATCAGCCTGAGTATCGAGGGCAGCTCCAAGACTCAGGATCTGGTCGATTGCGCAGCCACCAACCGCCCGAACCAATGGCAAGAGCAACCGCTGCTGAGCATCGTCCAGGCTCTGGCGGCGGAATACTCGCTGTACGTGGTCAACGAAATTCCCGAGACCGCGCGGCTCGCCAAACACACCATCGTGCCGGGCGAAACAGTGTTCCAGTCGATCGACCGATTGCTCTCGCTGTTTCGGGTGTTTTCCACCGATGACGAGCAGGGCCGGCTGGTGCTGGCCAAGCCCGGCAGCGGTGGTCGGGCCAGTGACGCGCTGGAGTTGGGCAAGAACATTCTGTCGGCGAACGCGCCGATGGATCAGAGCCAGGTGTTTTCCGAATACCGGGTGATCGGTCAGCAGAAAGGCTCGGACAAGAAGAGCGGGGCGGCCGTCAGCGAGGTTCAATCCAGCGCGGCTGATCTCAGCTTCAAGCGCCGCCGCACCACGATCATCAACGAGGGTACCGCACTCACGTTCGAGCTGGCCCAGCAGCGCGCCCAATGGGAAAGCGCCACCCGCATGGGCCGGGCCCAGACCACGACCTATCAGGTACAGGGCTGGCGCCAGACCAATGGCGACCTGTGGCGCCACAACACGCTGGTCAAGGTCACGGATCCGGTGCTCGGTTTCGACGGCGACATGTTGATTTCCAAAGTCACGTATTCACTGTCGGCGCAGGGCTCGGTGACCACGCTGCAAGTGGCGCCGCCGCATACCTTCGATCCTGATCCCACGCCTCCGAAAAAAACCTGAGCCTGACACCGAACCCCTGTGGGAGCGGGCTTGCTCGCGAAAGCGTCAGCAGCTCCAACATCCCATTGACTGACCCACCGCTTTCGCGAGCAAGCCCGCTCCCACATGTTGTCCGTGTCGGGTCTGCTCCCTGAGGACAATTCATGAGCCTACTGACACGCCTGCTGGCGCGCGGCACTGTCGTGCTCGCCAACTCGGCATCCAAGCTGCAATCGCTGCAAATGCGCCTCACCGCCGGCGAGGTAAACGACGACATGGAGCACTTCGAACCCTACGGTTTCACCAGCAACCCGCTGGCCGGCGCCGAAGGCATCGTCACTTTTCTCGGCGGTGACCGTTCTCATGCCATCGCCCTGGTGGTCGCCGACCGCCGTTATCGCCTGCAGGCGCTGGCCTCGGGCGAAGTCGCGATCTACACCGACGAGGGCGACAAAATTCACTTCAAGCGCGGGCGGATCATCGACATCGAGACCGCCACCCTGAACATCCGCGCCAGCAGCGCGGTGAACTTCGACACGCCGGTGATCAACCAGACCGGCAAGATCGTCTCCACCGGCGATCAGCTCGCCGGTGGCATCAGCCAGATCAAACACGTGCACGTCGGCGTGCAGGCCGGCAGCGGCCAGACCGGTGCGCCGGCAGGAGGCAAATGATGTTCATCAGCCAGAACCTCCACGCCGCACTGACCCGCGCCGTGCTCATCAGTCTGTTCACCTGGCGCCGCGCCGCCGATGACGACGCACTCGACGACGAAGAGCGCTTCGGCTGGTGGGGCGACAGTTTTCCCACCGTCGCCGACGACCGCATCGGCTCGCGGCTGTGGCTGTTGCGTCGAGTCAAGCTGACCCGACAGACCCAGATGGACGCCGAGTTCTATGCCCGCGAAGCCCTGCAATGGCTGATCGACGACGGCCACTGCAGCGCCATCGACATCATCAGCGAACGCCTCGACGCCCAGCGCCTGAACCTGCGCACGGTTCTGACCCTGGCCGATGGCGAACGTCTGGACATCAACCCCGATAACAGTTGGCAGGTGATCTATGCCGTTTGAAACCCCTTCGCTGCCGGTGCTGATCAAGCGCACCCAAAGCGACCTGGCCGGCGATTCGCTGCGCCAGTCCGATGCGCAAGTGCTGGCCCGCACCTTGGGTGGCGCGGCTTATGGTCTGTACGGTTATCTCGACTGGATTGCCGAGCAGATCCTGCCGGACAAGGCCGACGAGTCGACCCTGGAACGCATCGCCGCGCTGCGCCTGAACCAGCCGCGCAAACCGGCGCAAGTGGCGACCGGCAGCGTCAGCTTCACCGCGACCGCAGGCGCCGTGCTTGACGTCGACACGCTGCTGCAAGCGAGCGATGGTCGTACCTATAAAGTCACCGCTTCACGCACCACCGCCAATGGCAGCAACAGCACCACCATCGCCGCGCTCGACGCCGGCAGCCTGGGCAATGCCGACGCCGGCCTGGCACTGACCCCGGTGCAACCGATCGCCGGCGTGGTCGGCAACAGCTTCGTGGTGCTCGCGCCCGGCCTCAGCGGCGGCGTGGCGCGAGAAAGTCTGGAGTCGTTGCGCTCGCGGGTGATCCGTTCCTATCGTGTGATCCCCCACGGCGGTGCGGCCAGCGACTACGAGACCTGGGCGCTGGAAGTGCCGGGTGTGACGCGGGCCTGGTGCCGTGGCGGCCTGCTCGGGCCAGGCACGGTGACGGTGTTCATCATGCGTGACGAAGACCCGCAACCGGTGCCCAACGATGAGCAACTGGCGGAGGTCCAGGAGTACATCGAACCGCTGCGTCCGGTGACAGCAGAAGTGCATGTGCAGCGACCGATTCAGGTGCCGGTGGTGTATCGCTTCAAGAGCGTCAATCCAGACACCACCGCCGTGCGCGCCGCCGTTGAAGCGCAGTTGCGCGACCTGCATAACCGCGAGGCCGATCTGGGTGTGCCGCTGCTGATCAGCCATATCCGCGAAGCCATCAGCAGCGCCGGCGGTGAGTACGATCACACGCTGACCGCGCCGGCCGCTGACGTGCCTGCGGGGCAAAGCGAACTGCTGACCTTCGGAGGTTGCGTATGGGGGGCATAAGAACCGCCGCGCAATATCAGGCGCAACTGCGCGCGTTGCTGCCCAGCGGCCCGGCGTGGGACCCGGAACGCGTACCGGAACTCGAGGAGGTGCTGCAAGGCGTCGCCGTCGAACTGGCACGCCTCGACGCCCGCGCCGCCGACCTGCTCAACGAGATGGACCCGGCGGGCGTCAGCGAACTGGTGCCGGACTGGGAACGGGTGATGGAACTGCCCGACCCGTGCCTGGGCGCCACGCCGCTGTTCGACGACCGCCGCCTCGCCGTACGCCGCCGCTTGCTCGCGGTCGGCAGTCAGGCCGTCGGTTATTACCTCGACATCGCCAAAAGCCAGGGCTACCCCAACGCCAGCATCACCGAGCACGAAGCCCCCCGCATGGGCCGCGCGCGTTTCGGCGCGGCACACTGGGGCACCTGGGAGGCGCAATTCATGTGGACGCTCAACACCGGCGGCCGCCTGCTGCTCGGTCGGCGCTACGGCGCGAGCTACTGGGGCGAGCGCTTCGGCGTCAACCCGGGCTCAGCACTGGAGTGTCTGATCCACCGCAGTGCCCCGGCGCATACCAAGGTGCACATCAATTATGACTAGGGAGGAATGACGGGATGGATTATCCGAAGAGTGTGCCCAGTGCCGGTTTGGTGAATGGGAAGTTTGTCGATGAAAACCCGCTGACCGGGACGCCGGGATCATTGATCCCGGCGGACTGGGGCAACGGGGTGACGCAGGAAATTCTCAACGTGATCAAGGCCGGGGATCTGACTCCGGACGAGAAGAAATACGATCAGTTGTTGCAGGCAATTCAGAGCGTTTCGGCCAAGGGCTGGAATCTGGATTCGGCGTTGCCGATCGGGTCGTTGCCAACCGCTACCGTTGCTACGGCAGACGGGCGACTGCCGATCACGCCAGCGGCTGTTGCCACCAGTGGCGGGAGGGTGTCGATTCCGGCTGGCGTGCTGATCAGCCTCGGCCAAGAAGTGATAGCGGGGCAGTTGGGACGCTCGCGTACGTTCACTACACAGTTGTGGAGCAGTCCCGATTTGCTGCCAAGTACCGGCTACTTCCTCCGGGCGCAGGTGATCAGTGGTGCGCTGACCTTTTACATGCAGCGCGGCACGATCTACGACGCTACGCCTGACGGTTTGAAAGGGACGGTCAATGGTGCGGCGGGCGGTGGTTTCCAGTCTACGCCGCTGGACATCTGTCTGGCCTGGGTCGTTACGGCGGGGCCTGGGTCGATACCCATTGTCAGGGCGATCTACAACCGTAACCGATTGTCGTGGACGCAGACCGTCAATGGCAATGGCGTGGTTTACCTGCCACTTGATCCGCATGCCCGAGCGGCACGGTTGGTGGTGGGTAACCCGACCCCACATCCGACCGGTATTACCACGGTGGCCTTTGCCCCGGGAGGATGGCTGGGGGGAAACTATTCTTACCTAAATCCGACAGTTACTACTTCCAGCAACTGGGATGGCTGGAGCACCGTCGGTGCTTCGGTAGGAATCTTCACGAGTAACGTTGTCAACGACACGACGGTTTCCACACTATCGGCCAGTTTCGACCATGCAGAGTTGCGTTCGCTTTGGCAGGTCTTTCAATGCGAACACACCCTCGGCTCGGGGAATGCCTCAAGTGATGAGTTGTTATTTGGTATGGGAATCAAGAGTTTTTCTCAAGCCGATTACGCCAACGGTATTGCGATCAACTTTGCCTCAGCCATCAATGTGCATTTGTCCTGGGAGTTGATCCGATGATCATCATTCAAGAACTGCATCAGTTCGAGGAAGGCTTGCGTCCGGCCCAGCCGTCCGGTGCCCATGATTGGGATGGAGAAAAATGGCAGCTGAATGCGTCCAGAGTCGCCGAGCTGGAGATTCAGGAAGCCGAGCAGTTATGTTCCAAGGTCGACGCGGCGGCCGACAGTGCTCGTACCCTATTGGCCGGCGACCCGCTCAAAGCCATGGAGTACGCCCAGGCAGCCGCCGACGCCCAGGCCTATCAGGACGCTGGTTACCCGAAAAAAGAGGTGCCACTGTCGGTTGCTGCGTGGGTGGTTAAAGGTCGTACTGCCAAACAGGCCGCCGATCAGATCCTGAGCAAGGCCGACCAACTCACTGACCATCTGCTGACCCTGCGCACCTTGCGCCTGAAGGCCAAAAACCAGATCCGCGCGCATGCGGCCAAAGGCAATCTCGATCTGGCGCGCCGTGCTGGCGATGACGCGTTGGCGGCGATTCGCGAACTGGTCAGCAGCCAGAATCTCTAGTCGCAACGCTTTCGTTCTGCATCACCCAAGCCCACTTCGATGTGGGCTTTTTATTTTCAGAAAACAGACCGCCACTGGCTCGCATCAGCGATAGCCGCGACGCGGTTCATTTGTATTTCAGAGGAACGAAAAACCTATGGATTATCCAAAAAGCGTCCCCAGCGTTGGCCTGGTCGATGGCCGGTTTGTCGATGAAAACCCGGTGGCAGGAACCCCGGGTTCGTTGATTCCGGCGGTGTGGGGCAACAGCGTGACTCAGGAGATCCTGAGTGTGATTAACGGCGGCGGGTTGGTGGCTTCTGAAGCCGATACCGGTCAGTTGTACAAGGCGATTCAGTCGATCATCGGCAGAGCGAGTCCGATGCGTTCGGTGGTCACTCGTCTGGCGACATCCAGATCGCTGACTGAAGCTGAGTTGGGACTCGTTTTGATCGACGGCAGCTCCGCGCCGATGACGGTGACATTGCCATCGGCCGACTCGGCCTTGGGTATTCGCGACGTCATTGTCCGGCGGATGGACAACAGCGGCAATCGACTCGTTGTGCAGACCTCCGACGCTGACAAGGTTCGTTTTCACACACACCTCTCGCCTGGCGGTTACCCCTTTCTGGTGCTGATGGGCAACGGGGACTGGTGGCATCTGCGCAGTGACGGGGCGGGGAGTTGGTGGCCGATCGGTCGCTTTGATAACAGCGCTTTGGGGCGGCCGTTTTTTGAAACCACTCTGTCGCTCAATCCAGGTGGCTATGGCTTTCCCAGCGGTGATCTGTTCAAGCGCGCCGAATGGCCTTGGTTGTGGGATTTTGCTCAGGCGTCCGGCGCATTGACGACCGAAGCGGCCAGAACTGGCCGGGAAGGCGGATGGACCAGTGGCGATGGTGCCTCGAATTTCCGGATTCCCGAGATTCGCGGCGAGTTTCTGCGAGTGCTCAGTGAAACCAGAAACGTTGATCCCGGTCGCGTGTCCGGCAGCCTGCAAATGCATGCGTTGCAGAGTCACAACCATTATCTGCCGACGGGAACAGGGGCTTCTTTCAAACCGGCCCCGGCGATTCCAGACGGTGTCTGGGATGTCGGCACCAATGTCAACTTTTCACCGACGACAACGACCGTGGCAACAACGTACCCCAACCCTGCATTCGACTCGGACACTTACATCGGCAACATCGGCAATTTTTCGGCTGAAACCCGTCCGCGAAATATTGCCTATCCCGCGCGTATCAAACTGATCTGAGGTGCACATGTTCAATTATCTGATAGACGATAGCGGTGCATTAACCGGCCCTGTCGAGTTTCCACTAGTGCCGGGGATCGGTCTGCAACTGCCGAGTAACGCCGTGACGCTGAGCATCGAACTTTCCCCGGCCCCAAGCGGTTATGCCTGGGCTTATGTCAATGGTTCTCTGCAACAGCAAGCGGACTATCGCGGCGATGTTTACCGCACTGACACCGGCATGAGGCAAACCTGGACGGCATTGGGCGAGTTGCCGGAAGGCTTCACCACGTTGCCATGGCCGGGCGGCTTCCATGCCTGGGTGGCCAATGCGTGGCAAGTCGATGACGTCGCGCAGTTGGCGGATTGCAAACGCGTCGTTCTTGCTCAAAGAGATGTGTTGCTGCGCGATGCCGTCCTGCGCATCGCCCCGCTGCAATACGCTGAAGACATCGGCGATGCCAACCACGACGAACAACTGCTGCTGATCGAATGGAAGCTCTACAGCGTCGAGCTGAACCGCATCGAAAAGCAGGCCGGTTTCCCCGACGAAATTACCTGGCCGGTCGCTCCCGGCGCAGTCGTAGCCAACTGATTTCAGCACAGGGAGCAGTGCAATGGATTATCCAAAAAGTATTCCCGGCGTTGGTCTGGTCAACGGCGGCTTTGTCGACGAAAACCCGATCGCCGGTTCACCGGGATCGTTGATTCCGGCCGCGTGGGGCAACAGCGTCACGCAGGAAATTCTCAACGCGATCAAGGCTGCCGGGCTGACGCCTGATGAAGCCAGAACCGACCAATTGGCAACGGCCATCGGTGCGTTGGTCGACTTCACCAAACTGAAAAACCTCCCGACCACATTGGCCGGTTACGGCATCACCGATGCGGTGGGGCGGTTGTTGGCAGTTCGGCAGATCGAGACGGTCGGGATCACGGTTTACAAGCCCAACCCCAGGGCCAAGCGGATTCGCGTGCGGTTGGTGGGGGCGGGTGGTTCGGGTGGTGGGTGTGAGCCTGTGCCGGCAGGTAGCCAGATGCTTGGTGGCGGTGGTGGTTCCGGTGCTTACGCGGAAAGCCTGTATGACGTTACCGCCCAAATGCTGGCTGGCGTACCGGTCTCGTTGGGCGCGGGCGGTGCAGTCAGCAACACCACCGGTCTGGCGGGTGGTGGTGCTTCTTTTGGCGCCTACATGAGCGTTTCGGGAGGCGGCGGTGGGCAAAAACTGGCGATCGTGACTTCGGCTACATCGTCCGGATTCATTCAGGGCGGGGTCGGCGGGACGGTAACAGGCGGCAACTTGTGCAGCGCCCGCGGCATCACGGGGGGATTCGGGATGAGTAACGCCAATTGGGGGCTGCTCTCAGGTTGCGGGGCTCCGAGTCCGTTCGACGGCGGGGCATCTTTTACCGGGTCCAACACAGCTGGTAACGCAGGTATCCGTGGTTCGGGCGGCAGCGGTTCGTGCTCGGTCAGCGCGTCGGCTTCAATCATCAGCGGCGCTGGTGGCAACGCCTTCTGTGAAATCTGGGAGTACGAATAATGGCCCGTTATGCACGAGTGGAAAATGGTGTCGCGGTCGAACTGATCGACACCGGCGACTACGCGATCACCCAACTGTTTGCCCCCGCTTTCGTTGAGACAATGGTGCAGGTGCCGGAGGGTATGCAGATCGAAATCGGCGCGCCCATCGGCGAACTGCGCCAGGAGATTGCGCCGTTGCCTGTAACGAGCAGTCCGGTCATTACCCCTGAATCAGTCCCCGATGAGCAAGAGCCTCTGGCGGCAGCGCGGCTTTGGCGCCAGTCCAGTCTGTCGGCCACCGAATGGTGGGTGACGCGACATCGTGACGAGCAGGAACTGGGGCGCGGGACGACGCTCAAGGCGGCGCAGTATCTGGAATTGCTGGAGTACCGCCAGGCGCTGCGCGACTGGCCTGATTCAAGTCATTTCCCGGCATTTGCTTTCCGTCCGTCAGTGCCGGAATGGCTGGGGGGCGTACATGTCTGAGGCCATGTTTTATGTTTTCAAACAGGGAGAAGAGTGATGGATTACCCAAAAAACATTCCCAGCGCAGGTTTGGTGAACGGCAGGTTTGTAGATGAAAACCCTCTCACCGGAACCCCGGGTTCATTGATTCCGGCGAGCTGGGGAAACGGCGTAACTCAAGAGATTCTTGAAGTCATCAAAAGTGCGGGCGCAGCCGCCGATGAAAGTGATAACACTCAGCTCAAAGCGGCAATCGATACGCTGATCTCGAAGAAACAAAGCGACAGTCTGGCCAGTCAGGAAGAAGCAGAGGCGGGCGCCAGCAATACGCGGTTGATGACGCCGCTACGAGTGTTTCAATCCATAGCGAAAAAGATGCAACAGGCGACAGAGTCGCTGATGGGGATTGCAAAGCTTGCTTCTCAGGCAGAGGTCAACGCCGGTGTCAGTGATACCTCTGTCGTGACCCCTAAAAAACTCAGGCTCGGGTTCATGGTGAGACTGGGAGCATCCGGTTATATCGTATTCCCCTCTTGGATGGGCGGGGTGATTATCCAGTGGATCACTGGAGGCGCGAGCCAGGCGGGCAACAATGGTTACGGCGATCTGAATCTATGGCCGCTGGTCTTTCCAAATGCACTATTTCTTGCCGTCGCGACCCATGAGGGCACGTCACCCGGAACACAGCTGATCTGGAACAACAACGCGACCGTGAGTCGCCAGGCAGGCATCAATGTTCGTTGTCCTGAATGGCCGTCAGGCTCCATTTCCGCTCGGGTCATCGGAATAGGGTATTGAGCATGTATTACTTTTCTCCGAAAACTTCCGGCTTTTATCACGCCGATCTGCATGGCGCCAATATCCCCGCGGACGCGTTCGAATTGAGCGAGGGCGAGTATTGCGCGCTGGTCTCGAACGCTCCAAAGGGAACCGTTCTTTCCCTGACCGTCAGCGGGCGCCCTGAACGGGTGCTACTGGCAGAACAAACCCCCGATGTCATGGAACGGACCTGGCGAGACAAGGTATTGGATCGTACCCAGTGGCTGGTTCTTCGCGATGCCGAAGAACTGGAAATGGGCGAGGGCACAACCCTGCGTACCGAGGAGTTCAAACAACTGCTGGCCTATCGGCAGGCGCTGCGCGACTGGCCCAATCATCCAGACTTCCCGGATGCCCGTTCGCGTCCGATCGAGCCAGACTGGCTGGAAGGCTTGCTGCGGGCAAACGGCTGAGGAATCAAAATGGATTATCCAAAAAGCGTTCCCAGCGTAGGGCTGGTGAACGGCAAGTTCGTCAATGAAGACGCCGTCGCCGGCCTGCCCGGATCGCTGATCCCGGCAACCTGGGGCAACAGCGTCACCGATGAACTGTTGAATGTCGTCAAATCTGCAGGTCTTGAACCCAGCGAAACCGATACCACGCAACTGTTGCAGGCGCTGAAAAAAATCAGTCAGGCCGGTGAAGACAAGCATGCTGCGGACATTGGGGCGGCCAATCTGTACATGGCCAATTACGTGCCCGCCATCGCTACGTTGAAGGACGGTCTGGCGCTGCGCTTTACCGCTGGCAACGCCAACACCGGGGCGAGTACGTTTGCGCCGAACGGGTTGCTGCCCAAGCCGCTGGTGAGCCTGGCGCTGAGTGCGTTGCGACCTGCCGAGATTGTCGGCGGCAGTGTGTGTTCGGTGGTGTACAGCGCGGCGCTGGACAGTTGGGTGCTGGTGTATGCCAGCGGTGGCGGTGCGGCGAGTGGACGGTTATTGGGAGTGAAGACGTTTACCTCGTCTGGCACTTATGTGCCGACGGTGGGGATGAAGAATGTGCTGGTGAAAATGGTCGGTGGAGGTGGCGGGAGCGCAGGGATTGCCGCGACGAATGCCAGTCAGATCTCCGTCTCGGGAGGTGGCGCTTCAGGCAGTTATGCCGAAGCCTGGATCCCTTCCTCAAGTGTCGGCACTAGCCAGATCGTCACAGTCGGCGCAGCAGGTGCTGGCGGCGTAATTGGTGGTAATGCAGGGCCCGGTGGAACGAGTTCAATCGGATCCTTGGTCTCCGCACCAGGTGGTGGCGGCGCACCAAACGTCGGTGTGGTTGGACTCGCTGATTTTGGCTTGTTTGTCGGTGGTTTCCCCAGCACTGTGGCCACTGGCGCAAATATTATCAGCAGCGCAGGAGCTGCGGGCAGTCCTGGAATCAGCGTCAGCAGTTCGATTCTTCCGGGACATGGTGCGCTTTCCCCTTTGGGGGCGGGCGGCGCTGGCACCAGTGCCGCCGGAGCTGTGGCTTCACCCGGCTCGGGTTATGGTTCCGGCGCGGGCGGCATCGCCAATGCCATGAATCAACCGGGCAGACCCGGCGCCACCGGTGCCCGTGGCGTTGTGATCATCTACGAGTACGCCTGATGAAAACCTACGCACGCATCGTCAACAACACCGTGGTCGAACTGTTCTCGACTGACGGCAACATGGCCGAAATGTTCCACCCGGATCTGATCTGGGTCGATATCACCGACATTACTCCGCTACCGCAAATCGACTGGAACGCCAACTTCGGCACCCTCGGCTGGGTGTTCACAGCCCCCGAAGTCGCGGCATCGAACAACACCCTGACAACTCTGGCAAAAAAATGGCTGGGGGGCGTTGTCCGTCAACCATGATTCAATCGGAGCATCCAGGGAGGATTACGCATCATGCAAATCACTGAAGACAACCTTAAAACCATCATGCCCAACGCCCGCTCCCAAGCGGGCGTTTTTGTTTCTGCACTTAATAACGCAATGACTCGCCGCCATATCGACACACCAAAACGCATCGCTGCGTTTCTCGCGCAAATCGGCCACGAGTCGGGGCAGTTGCAATACGTGCGCGAACTGGGCAACAACCAGTATCTGAGCAAATACGACACCGGCACGCTGGCGTTACGTCTGGGCAACACGCCGGAGGCCGACGGCGACGGGCAGAAGTACCGTGGTCGCGGGCTGATCCAGATCACCGGGCGTAACAACTATCGTGAGTGCAGTCTCGGCTTGTTCGGCGATGAGCGACTGCTGTCTCTGCCGGAGTTGCTGGAGCAACCGCAATGGGCGGCCGAATCCGCAGCATGGTTCTGGGAACAGAACGGCTTGAACGATCTGGCCGACCGCGATCAGTTCAACAGCATCACCCGCCGAATCAACGGCGGGTTGAACGGTTTGCAGGATCGCCTCGATATCTGGGCGCGGGCGAGGGCGGTGTTATGTCCATCTCCTGGCGCCTGATCGGCGTTTTGTTGCTGGCTGCGTTGGCCGCCGCGCTGGCCTGGCAGTTTCAGGACTGGCGCTACGGACGACAACTGGCCGAGCAGGCGCGGCAGCACGCCGACACCCTCAATCAACTGACCTCGGCCGCCGCCACCGCGCAGCAGGCCGAGCAGGACAAGCGTCTGGCGCTGGAGCAACGGCTCGCAGCCAGTGAACAAACCCACTACCGAGCCATGAGCGATGCCCAACGTGATCAGGATCGCCTGCGCGATCGTCTTGCCACTGCTGATGTGCGCCTGTCAGTCCTCATCGACGCCGGCGATGCTGCCCAAGGCTGCGGGGTGCCAGCCGCCACCGGCCCCGGCGGCGTGGATCATGCAGCCGTACGCGCCCGACTTGACCCGGCGCATGCTCAACGAATTATCGCCATCACCGACACCGGCGACCGCGGACTGATTGCTCTGCAAGCCTGTCAGGCCTATGTCAGAGCGCTGGCGCCTGAACATTTTGAATGAGTCTGTGTATTGAAAGCGCAACCGGGTCGTGTACGGTGGTAGTCATTCCACCCGATCCGGAGCGCACCGTGAAAGAGATCACTCAACTGGCTGCCGAGCTTGGCCGACGTTTGCAGTTGCTCAACGCCCACGTCACCACGGCCGAGTCGTGTACCGGTGGCGGGATTGCTGAAGCGATCACGCGGATTCCCGGGAGCTCGGCATGGTTTGAGGCCGGTTATGTGACGTACTCCAACCGGCAGAAAACCCGACAACTGAATGTGCCTGCGGAATTGTTCGACACCGTGGGGGCAGTCAGTCGCGAGGTGGTCGAATCGATGGTGCGTGGTGCGCAGAAGCACAGCCTGGCGCGGTTTGCCGTGGCGGTCAGCGGCGTCGCGGGTCCCGACGGCGGCACACCGAACAAACCGGTGGGCACGGTGTGGCTGGCCTGGGGCGTGGGCGATGCGGTTTCCAGCGAGGTTCAGCACTTCTCGGGCAACCGCGACGAGGTGCGCCGACAAACGGTGAAGGCCGCGCTAGAGGGGCTGCTGCGACTAGCGGCACGAGAAATCGAAAATCAGGGGTAGGCGATCCGCGAACGCTGTGGAATAATACTGGCTACTTATACAGGTGTTGGCCGTCAGGCCTTATTGATTACGTGAGGACTTTAATGGACGACAACAAGAAGAAAGCCTTGGCTGCGGCCCTGGGTCAGATCGAACGTCAATTCGGCAAGGGTGCCGTGATGCGTATGGGCGATCAGGACCGTCAGGCGATCCCCGCTATCTCCACCGGCTCTCTGGGTCTGGACATCGCACTCGGCATCGGCGGTCTGCCAAAAGGCCGTATTGTTGAAATCTACGGTCCTGAATCTTCCGGTAAAACCACACTGACGCTGTCCGTGATCGCCCAGGCTCAAAAAGCCGGCGCGACCTGCGCCTTCGTCGACGCCGAACACGCCCTCGACCCTGAGTACGCCGGCAAGCTGGGCGTCAACGTCGACGACCTGCTGGTTTCCCAGCCGGACACCGGTGAACAGGCCCTGGAAATCACCGACATGCTGGTGCGTTCCAACGCGGTTGACGTGATCATCGTCGACTCCGTGGCGGCACTGGTACCGAAGGCTGAAATCGAAGGTGAAATGGGTGACATGCACGTGGGCCTGCAAGCCCGTCTGATGTCCCAGGCGCTGCGTAAAATCACCGGTAACATCAAGAACGCCAACTGTCTGGTGATCTTCATCAACCAGATCCGCATGAAGATCGGTGTGATGTTCGGCAGCCCGGAAACCACCACCGGTGGTAACGCGCTGAAGTTCTACGCCTCGGTTCGTCTCGACATCCGCCGTACCGGCGCGGTGAAGGAAGGCGACGAAGTGGTCGGCAGCGAAACCCGCGTCAAGGTTGTGAAGAACAAGGTGGCTTCGCCGTTCCGTCAGGCCGAGTTCCAGATTCTTTACGGCAAGGGCATCTACCTCAACGGTGAGATGATCGACCTGGGCGTGCTGCACGGTTTCGTCGAGAAGTCCGGCGCCTGGTATGCCTACGAAGGCACCAAGATCGGTCAGGGCAAGGCCAACTCGGCCAAGTTCCTGGCAGACAACCCGGAAGTCGCTGCCAAGCTCGAGAAGCAGCTGCGTGACAAACTGCTGTCGCCAGCCGTGATTGCGGACTCCAAGGCCTCTGCGGTCAAAGAGACCGAAGACGATCTGGCCGACGCTGATATCTGATAACAGCGATGACCACCGCCGTACTCGATACCCTCGTCGCGGTGCGGCGAACCGCCATGGATCTGCTCGCTCGACGCGAGCATGGTCGAGTCGAGCTGACCCGCAAGCTGCGTCAGCGCGGCGCTGAGGCGGAAATGATCGAAACAGCCCTCGACCGATTGACGGAAGAGGGGCTGCTTTCCGAAGCCCGTTACCTTGAAAGCTTTGTTTCCTACCGTGCCCGTTCCGGCTACGGCCCTTTGCGCATTCGCGAAGAGCTGGGCCAGCGAGGTTTGCAACGCGCCGATATCGAACTCGCCCTACGTGAAAGCGGTATCGACTGGCAGGAGCAGCTTCGCGAGACATGGCAACGCAAGTTCTCCGGACACTTGCCGATCGATGCCAAGGAGCGCGCCAAACAGGGCCGCTTCCTCGCCTATCGGGGCTTCTCGATGGAGATGATCAACCGCTTGTTCAGCGGTAGAGGGATGGACGCTTAAAACGGTTGAACAAAAACGGCCCGCTATGAAAATAGCGGGCCGTTTTTTTTTGCCTTCAGATTACCTTCGATGGCTCACGTGCACGTTGGGTGGTCTGCGGTTTGCTGTGGGCCCAGTTTTCCGGGAGGTTGATGTAGTCCACCAGTTCCCTTAGTCGGCCATGGTTCCGGGCATTGAACGCGAAGGCCAGTCGCACCAGATGGCTGTACTGCGCTTCGTCGTGTTCCTCGCCGCTGTAGGCGTGTTGATGGAACTGGTCACTCAGGCACAGATCAGCGAAAGCTTCTTGCATATGTTCCAGGGCCTGATCGCTAAGCTTGTGGTTCATACGAATCATGAACTGACGCTTGAGCCAGCGGCTGGAGTGGAAGTTGCTGTAGAACTGGTTGATCTGCTGCACCGCCTCATCGACGCTGTAGACCAGGCGCATCAGTTTCAGGTCGGTGGGCAGGATGTAGTGGTTCTCTTCGAGCTGCTGGCGAATGAAATCCAGTGCGCCTTGCCAGAACGTTCCGCCCGGCACATCGAGCAGCACCACAGGCACCAATGGACTTTTGCCGGTCTGGATCAGTGTCAGTACTTCCAGTGCCTCGTCCAGTGTGCCGAACCCGCCAGGGCACAGCACCAGTGCATCGGCTTCCTTGACGAAGAACAGTTTGCGGGTGAAGAAGAAATGGAACGGCAGCAAGTTGCCTGTGCCGTCCACTGTCGGGTTCGCATGTTGCTCGAAGGGCAGAGTGATGTTGAACCCGAGACTGTGGTCGCGCCCGGCACCTTCGTGCGCGGCGGCCATGATCCCGCCACCGGCACCGGTGATGACCATCATGTCCGAGCGTGTCAGAGCCGCGCCGAGTTCTCGGGCCATGGCATACAGCGGATGCTCGACCGGCGTGCGTGCCGAACCGAACACCGTGACTTTGCGTCGTCCCTTGAACTTCTCGAGAACCCGGAACGCCTGCTCCAGTTCGCGCAGGGCCTGCAGGGTGATCTTGGCGTTCCAGCGGTTGTGATCTTCCTCGGCCATGCGCAGCACGGTCAGGATCATGTCGCGGTAAATCGGCAGGTTCGGACTGTTGGGGGAAATCTGGTTGAGTTGTTCTTCGACCTTGCTGATGAGGTCGGGGAGTTGTTCCTGAAAATGCCGACTGAGCAGGTCATTCGGTTGGTAAGGCATTCAACGTCTCCTTCTGCACAGAGCTGGTGGCCCTGACGTGCGGCGTCAGTGCCGCGCTGCAAA
This sequence comes from Pseudomonas sp. 14P5.3.2, assembly GCF_057799175.1. NCBI lineage: Bacteria > Pseudomonadati > Pseudomonadota > Gammaproteobacteria > Pseudomonadales > Pseudomonadaceae > Pseudomonas > Pseudomonas sp. 14P5.3.2. Next base: position 116,189 of record NZ_JBYOKU010000017.1, read on the forward strand.
AAACACACACGATCGGCAGCTCCTTTGCTGCCGTGAACAAGTGATCGGGAACACTTTGAATCTAGACCTTCACACGGGTTTGCGCTGACTTGATCATTGCCCCGCAGAATCCTTTCTGGCAACTGCTGATTGCCTCTTCACGTAATCAGTCACCGCTCGTCCGAACGTACACCGTAGAGCAATCGCTCTGATTTACTAACCTACAGGCACCGCACGACAGCTTCGCGTCAACGGGCGTATGCAAGGTGCGCGCTTTTCAAGGATTCGTGGTGGCAAGGAGGCGGGATAGATGGCCAGAGTGATTCTGGAAATCGATACGCAGCTGTATCGGATGTTGAAAGCATCAGCCGAGACCAACCAAGTGAGTCTCGAAGAGGAGTGCTGCCGACGGTTGGCAGGCGGGGAACGCCGTTCGCGTTATCTACAGGCTCTGGTGGCCGAATTGCGCGCCGAAGATGAACAACGGCGCGCCAATTCTCGATGATTACTTCTTCGCCGGGACAGCTTTCGGACAATCCGACTCTTGATAGCTGGCCGAACCGATTGCGCGGTTGGTCTTCACTTCGCTGAAGTCGTAGCGCATCACGGCGCCCTTGGCCATCAGCTTGCGGTACGACGGGTTATTGCACACCGAAGCACCCAGCTGGAAATACACGGCTTTTGGGTCAGCGCGCATCTTCTCGGCGTGGCTGGCCTGCACACTCAGGTGGTTGATCAGCGTAGTGCCTTCGACGGTGTAGCCTTGATCGAGAATGTCTTCGTTGATCGCCCGTGGAGTGCCCACGCTGCTTTCCTGGGCGACACGACGTAGCTCTTGGTTCAGATTCTGCTCACTCAGGGACGCAGCGTGTGCGCTGAAGGACAACGCCATGGCGATGGCCGCGGTAGGAACGATAAGGCGCAGCATGAAACTCTCCTGATTCAGTGACTGGTGGTTCGACCAGCCCCGTGGCTGTGCGTTCAGTGGCGGCGAATTATAGGGGAGCCGGTCAGGACGGTACAGGCTTGTCCCCGTCGCTCTGATAAACTGCCAGCCTTTATTGCCTTGCCGAGTGTTGTTCGTGTCGAGTTTTCCTGCCTCCGGGCGCTGCCTGCAATGAATCACGCCCCTAACGCCGTCGCCCGCCTGCGCGACCAGCGCGAAGATGAAGGTATCAAGCCGATCCAGGCCCGTGGTTTCCGTTCCGAGCGTTGCCGCGATTGTCGTGTGATCATCAGCCACTGCCTGTGCGCCTGGCGTCCGACGGTGGAAACTCGATCCGGCGTATGCCTGATCATGACCGGCAAGGAAGTGTTCAAGCCGAGCAACACCGGCTGGCTGATCGCCGATGTGGTGCGCGACAACCATGCATTCATCTGGTCGCGCACCGAACCTGACCCGCAGATGCTGGCGCTGCTCGATGACCCGCAATGGCAGCCGTACCTGGTGTTTCCCGGCGAATACGTCGAGCCGTCACGGGTGACCAACACCGTCGCGCCCGATAGCAGCAAGCGTCCGTTGTTCATTCTGCTGGATGCGACCTGGACCGAGGCGCGCAAGATCTTTCGCAAGAGTCCGTATTTCGACCGCTTGCCGATCCTGAGCCTGCTGCCCGACAAACTTTCGCGTTATCGCCTGCGTCGCTCGACCCGCAGTGAGCACCTGTGCACCGCCGAGGTCGCGGCGTTGTGCCTTGAGCTGGCAGGTGACAGCGATGCCGCTTCTGCCCTTGACGCTTATTTCGATGTGTTCAGCCAACATTATCTGGGGGCCAAACAGCAGTTGGACGTCAACGAGGCGACCCCGGCCCACGCCGAGTTGTTGCCTTATATACGAAAGCCGCAAGCGGTGTTGGCCCGATAGTGGCCCATACTGCAGAGAGCGCCGGCCGTGCTGCTTGACCACCCCGGCTGCGCTGGGCATGCTTGGCGCCGATTAGGGTGCGGCCAAGGTTTGAAACGCCGTGTTTGCTTGTGATTGGCGTTGAACGTGCCCTTGTGGATACCGCTTTGGTAGCGGCATCTTGAGTTGCCTTGGCCAGGCCCGAATACACCGGGCCTGCCATCAAAAACAGGATCATTTTGAAAAATGGCCACATACGAAATCCTGATTGCCGATGATCACCCGCTGTTTCGTAGCGCGCTGCATCAAGCAGTAACCCTGGGACTCGGCCCGGATGTGAGGCTGGTGGAAGTGGCGAGCATCGCCGAACTGGAAACCCGCCTGACCGAAAAGGCTGACTGGGATCTGGTCCTGCTGGACTTGAACATGCCCGGTGCCTATGGATTTTCCGGACTGGTGCTGCTGCGGGGACAGTACCCGCAGATCCCGGTGGTAATGGTCTCGGCGCAAGAAGAAGCCTCGGTGATGGTCAAATCCCGCGAGTTCGGCGCCAGTGGCTTCATCCCCAAGTCCAGCGATCTGAGCGTGATTCAGCAAGCCGTGCGCAAAGTGCTCGATGGCGACGTGTTCTGGCCACCACAGGCCTTCGAGGCGGTCAGCGTCTCCGCCGAAGCCAAAGCCGCCAGCGACGGCCTCGCCAGCCTTACGCCGCAGCAGTTCCGCGTATTGACCATGGTCTGTGAGGGCCTGCTGAACAAGCAGATTGCCTACGAGCTGAACGTCTCCGAAGCGACCATCAAGGCTCACGTCACGGCGATCTTTCGCAAGTTGAACGTGCGCACCCGGACACAGGCGGCCTTACTTCTGCAACAACTTGAGTCAATTCCGAGCCAATAATGGCTGGCGTCTTCACGCTTTTTTGACTTTTGTTGCTCTAGCTTTCCCACTCCCTTCTGGTTGGTTTTTACGTTATGTCACCTTTCAAGGGCCAGACCGGCCTGAAACGCATCCTCAACGCATCCGGCTACTCGCTGGACGGTCTGCGCGCCGCCTTCACCGGTGAAGCGGCATTTCGCCAACTGGTCCTGCTCAATGTGGTGCTGATTCCGCTGACGTTCTTCCTGAATGTCAGTCGCGTCGAACAGGCGCTGTTGATCGCCGTTTGCCTGCTGGCGCTGATCGTCGAGTTGCTGAATTCGGCGGTGGAAGCGGCCATTGACCGCATTTCGCTGGAACTGCACCCACTGTCGAAGAACGCCAAGGACATGGGCAGCGCCGCGCAATTCGTGGCCCTGAGCATGATTGCCCTGGTATGGGCGGTGATTCTGCTCTAAGCGATACTCGGCAAGACGATCTCGTCGCTGCGCTGCACCCCGGCGGTGAAGGCGCGGCACAGTTCGAGAAACTCGCGCATGGCCGAGGTCTGGTACTTTTGCTTGTGCCAGATGAAGTAAAACTGCCGCGCCAGGTCCAGATCCGGCGTTTCCACCGCCACCAGACTGCCGCGCCGAAAGGCATCACGCAGCGCCAGCCGCGAAATACAGCCAATCCCCAGCCCCGATTCCACCGCGCGTTTGATCGCTTCGGTGTGTTCCAGCTCCAGACGGATATTCAGCGCACTGCGATGATGACGCATGGCCTGGTCGAAGGTCAGGCGCGTGCCGGAACCCTGTTCGCGCAGAATCCACGCCTCGTGCGTCAACTCTTCCATGGTCGCGCTGCCGCGTTTGGCCAGCGGATGCTGCGGAGCGCAAAACACCACCAGTTCATCTTCGACCCAGCTCTGCACTTCGATGTCCGGATGGCTGCAGTCGCCCTCGATTAGACCCAGATCAATTTCGTAGTGGGCGACTTGATGCACGATATTGGCAGTGTTCTGTACATGCAGCTTCACCTGGCTTTCCGGATGGCGCTGCATGAAACCGCCGATCAACAGCGTCGCCAGGTAATTGCCGATGGTCAGGGTGGCGCCCACCGACAGTGAGCCGAAACCGGATTTGCCGTTGAGCAGGTCTTCGATTTCCTTGGACTGGTCGAGCAGTGCCACCGCTTGCGGCAGCAACTGTTTGCCGAGGGCGTTGAGGCTCAGCCGTTTGCCGGCGCGGTCGAACAGCTGGCAGCTGGACTGGCGCTCCAGTTCGGTGATCGAGGTGCTCGCCGCCGATTGCGAGAGGTTGAGCAGACCCGCAGCACGGGATACGCTTTCCTGCTGGGCGACGGCGACGAAGACTTGCAGTTGACGAAGAGTAAATCGCATATCGATATAACCGATAACCCTTATCTTAATAATCCAGTTAACAGATATTGTCGTCGCTATTAGAATGCGTTGCAATTGCGCACTGTCGGCCGCAAAGGCGAGCGCAGACCCAATATCCAGGAGTCCCACGTACATGAGCAACATGAACCACGAGCGTGTCCTCAGTGTTCATCACTGGAACGACACTCTGTTCAGCTTCAAGTGCACCCGCGATCCGGGCCTGCGCTTCGAGAACGGTCAGTTCGTGATGATCGGCCTGCAACAGCCAAACGGCCGCCCGCTTATGCGCGCTTACTCGATCGCCAGCCCGAACTGGGAAGAGCATCTCGAGTTCTTTAGCATCAAAGTGCCTGATGGTCCGCTGACCTCGCAGCTGCAGCACTTGAAGGAAGGCGACGAGATCATCATCTCGAAGAAGCCTACCGGCACCCTGGTGCTCGACGACCTGAACCCGGGCAAGCATCTGTATCTGCTGAGCACCGGCACGGGTCTGGCGCCATTCATGAGCGTGATCCAGGACCCGGAAACCTACGAGCGCTTTGAGAAAGTGATCCTGGTGCACGGCGTACGCTACGTCAACGAAGTCGCCTACCGCGAATTCATCACCGAGCACCTGCCGCAGAACGAGTTCTTCGGTGAAGCGCTGCGTGACAAGCTGATCTACTACCCGACCGTGACCCGCGAGCCGTTCGAGAACCAGGGCCGTCTGACCGACCTGATGCGCAGCGGCAAGCTGTTCAGCGACATCGGTCTGCCACCGATCAACCCGCAGGACGACCGCGCAATGATCTGCGGCAGCCCGAGCATGCTCGACGAGACCAGCGAAGTGCTCGACAGCTTCGGCCTGAAGATCTCGGCGCGTATGCGGGAGCCGGGTGACTACCTGATCGAGCGTGCATTCGTCGAGAAGTAACACGCAATACCTGTGGGAGCGGGCTTGCTCGCGAAGGGGGGCTGTCAGTCGACGTCAATGTTGAATGGCGCACCGCTTTCGCGAGCAAGCCCGCTCCCACAATGGTTTTGTGCTACACAGAAAAGCCCGCGTTGCCTGAGAAGGCAGCGCGGGCTTTTTCGTTTCCGGGGTTTACGCCGAGGCCGGGATCACTTCCAGCACGCAAATCTGCTCCGGCGTCGGGTAATGCCAGCGCACGTCCAGATCCCAGAACTGCGCACCGTATTCGCGCTCCGGTGTCGGCGTCTGGTACGCCGGACGCGGATCCTGCGCCAGGCACTGCTCGATCAACTCGACCAGAGGCTCGCCAAGGCGCTGAGCATGGCCGTGCGCCTGTTGCAGTGCAGCGTCCGTCCACTGCACGTCAATCAGCTGTGGCGCAGCGCTGGCGATGCTGTTGGAGGCGTCAGCGATGATATCGGCGTAAGGCACGTAGGGTTTGATATCGAGAATCGGTGTGCCGTCGAGCAAATCGATCCCCGAGATGAACAGCCGATGGGCCTCGACTTTGTCCAGCTTCACCACCGATTGCCCGATGCCATTGGGCCGGTGGGTCGCACGGGTGGCGAACACGCCCATGGACTTGTTACCGCCCAGACGCGGTGGCCGCACCTTCAGGCGCGGCTTTTCTTCCAGCGCCTGATGAAACAGGAACAACAGCCAGACATGGCTGACCTGCTCCAGCCCTTGCACGGCGTCCCCCTGATCGAACGGCGCCACCAGCTCCAGCACGCCACGGGCAGCGGGGGCCAATTGCGGCTGGCGCGGGATGGCGAACTTTTCCTTGAAACAGGAACGCACGAAGCCGATGGGGGAGACGTTGTAAGTCATGGTCTGGAGTCGAGGTGGGAGCGGGGTGGGGATGATAACCCGAGGTGGCCGGGCCGACGCCTTCGCGAGCAAGCCCGCTCCCACAGGGATCTCGAGTGGAGTCCGGTTTTGTGTCAGCCACAAAACCTGTGGGAGCGGGCTTGCTCGCGAAGGCCGCGCCGCCGATTCAGAGCTTGTGGCGGTGATCAGCCGCGAACGCGCAGGGTCAGGCCCTTGAGGAAGTTGCGCAGCAACTGGTCGCCGCACGGGCGGTAGTTGGTGTGGCCGACCTTGCGGAACAGTGCGCTCAGCTCAGGCTTGGAGACCGGAAACTCGGCAGCCTTGAGGATCGCGTGCATGTCGTCCTCTTTGAGTTCGAAGGCCACGCGCAGCTTCTTCAGGATGATGTTGTTGGTCACCGGCACTTCGATCGGCTGCGGCGGACGGCTTTCGTCCTTGCCACGCTTGAACACCACCAGACCGTCGAGGAAGTGCGCCATGACTTCGTCCGGGCAGCGTACAAAGCCTTCTTCGTCTTCTTCTTTCTTGTCGAGGTACGCGACGACGTCTTTCAGCTCCACGTCCAGGCCGCCGAGCTTGATGATCTCGATGACTTTCTTGTCGCTGATGTCGAGCATGTAGCGCACGCTGCGCAATACGTCGTTATGAATCATGTGGGTAATCCTGATAATCGTTGTGGGCAACGCGCAGGCACGCTGCCGGAATGTGTGGCGGCAACAGAGGCTTTAGAACTTCTCTTTGCCGGACAGGTAGCGCCATTGGCCGAGCGGAACCTTGCCGATCGAGACGCCGCCGATGCGGATGCGACGAATGCCGACGACCTTCAGGCCAACCGCTTCACAGAACTGGGCGATGATCCCCGGCTGCGGGTTCTTCATGGCGAAGCGCAGGCGGTTTTCGTTCTGCCAGCTGGCCTTGACCGGCGGCAGCTCCTTGCCCTTGTGGGTGAGACCGTGCTGCAGGCGATTGAGGCCGTGGGCAACCATGTCGCCTTCGACTTCAACCACGTATTCCTGCTCGATCTTGGCCGCGTCGGCAGTCAGTTTGCGCAGTACTTTCCAGTCTTGGGTAAACACCAGCAGACCGCTGGACTTCGGCTGCAGATCGGCGCTGGCCGTCAGGCGCAGGAAGTGGCCGCGCAGCGGGCGTTTACCGTAGCGGTGCTCGTCGCTGAGGGTGTCGGCGCTGAGCGATTGCATGGCGGTGTCGACGTCCATGCCGGCCGGTACGTTGAGCAGAATGGTCACCGGCTCCGGCGCGGTGGCCTGGGCGTCCTTGTCGAGCTCGACCTTCTGGTCGCCGACCTTGAATTGCGGTTCGTCGATCACTTCGCCGTCCACGGTGACCCAGCCGCCCTCGATGAACAGCTCGGCCTCCCGGCGGGAGCAACCGACCAGTTCGATGAGGCGTTTGGAGAGGCGAATCGGGTCAGTCATGACAGGGCCGTAACAAAAAAGGGGTGAGCATTGTACCTGCCTGGCGCCGGTTAAGCCCGGTTCCATTTCGGTAGGTGGTTTTTTGTAGGAGTGAGCCTGCTCGCGATTGCCGTCTAACATTCAGCATTGATGTCGGCTGGTCCGGCGCTATCGCGAGCAGGCTCACTCCTACAAGGGTTCTACGGTGTGTCAGGCATGTTTCGAGCGCTGCTGATTCTGCCGCAAGCGCATATGCAGCAGCGGATACGGCTGACCCATGCCATCCACTTCCGACCGGCCGATCACTTCAAAGCCCTGCTTGAAGTAAAACCCCAGCGCTTGCGGGTTCTGTTCGTTGACGTCCAGTTCATCGGCATTCAGATGTTGCATGGCGTAGTTCAGCAATTGCTTGCCCAGCCCCTGGCCACGGTGCGCGGGATCGATAAACAGCATTTCGATCTTGCCCGCCGCCACCCCGGCGAATCCGGTGATGCGCTGCTGATGGTCTTTGGTGCAGATCAGCATCACCGCGTCCAGATAACGGGTGAGCACCAGATTGCGCAGCAACTCGATGTAGCTGTCCGGCAGAAAATCATGGGTCGCGCGGACCGAGGCCTCCCAGACCCGGGTCAGTTCCTGATAATCGCTGAGTTTCGGCGTGTGAATGACCGAATGCTGACGCATGCCTGATGGCCTCTTGTTCGTTTCAAGGGAGTCCTTCCCCCGGTAAACGATAGCCGTAAAAAAGCCCCGCATCTCGTAAAAAAGAGCGAGGCTTTTGATGACACGACTATCCCCTGTGGGAGCGGGCGTGCTCGCGAAAGCAGTGTATCCGTCGGCATATTCAGGGACTGATACACCGCCTTCGCGAGCAAGCCCGCTCCCACAGGTATTTTGTGGTGCTTAGATCTGCTCAGCCCACAGGTCGTATTCGTCAGCGTCAGTCACCTTGCACCAGACCTTGTCGCCCGGCTTGAGATTGCTGCCGTTGTCGATGAATACGTTGCCGTCGATTTCCGGGGCATCGAAGAAGCAGCGGCCGACGGCGCCTTGCTCGTCGACTTCGTCCACCAGCACTTCGATCTCGCGGCCGATGCGCATTTGCAGGCGCGCCGAGCTGATCGCCTGCTGGTGCGCCATGAAGCGCTCCCAACGGTCTTGTTTGACGTCGTCCGGCACCACTTCCAGGTCCAGGTCATTGGCGGGCGCGCCATCGACCGGCGAATACTGGAAGCAGCCGACGCGGTCGAGCTGGGCTTCGGTCAGCCAGTTCAGCAGGTACTGGAAGTCTTCTTCGGTTTCGCCCGGGAAGCCGACGATGAAGGTCGAACGGATGATCAGATCCGGACAGATCTCGCGCCAGTTCTTGATCCGCGCCAGGGTCTTGTCTTCGAACGCCGGGCGTTTCATCGCCTTCAGCACTTTCGGGCTGGCGTGCTGGAACGGGATGTCCAGGTACGGCAGGATCTTGCCGGCGGCCATCAGCGGGATCAACTCGTCGACGTGCGGGTACGGGTAAACGTAGTGCAGACGGACCCACACGCCCAAGGTGCTCAGCGCTTCGCAGAGTTCGGTCATGCGGGTTTTCACCGGCGCGCCGTTCCAGAAACCGGTGCGGTATTTCACGTCGACGCCGTAGGCGCTGGTGTCTTGCGAGATCACCAGCAGCTCTTTGACGCCGGATTTGACCAAGCGCTGGGCTTCGTCGAGCACATCACCCACCGGACGGCTGACCAGTTTGCCGCGCATCGACGGGATGATGCAGAAGCTGCAGCTGTGGTTGCAGCCTTCGGAAATCTTCAGGTAGGCGTAGTGACGCGGGGTCAGCTTGATGCCTTGCGGCGGCACCAGGTCGATCAGCGGGTTGTGATCCTGACGCGGTGGCACGACTTCGTGCACGGCGTTGACCACTTGCTCGTATTGCTGCGGACCGGTCACGGCCAGCACGCTCGGGTGTACGTCGCGGATATTGCCTTCTTCCACGCCCATGCAACCGGTGACGATCACCTTGCCGTTTTCCTTGATCGCTTCACCGATCACTTCCAGCGACTCAGCCTTGGCCGAGTCGATGAAGCCGCAGGTGTTGACCACCACCACGTCGGCATCCTGATAGGTGGACACCACGTCATAGCCTTCCATGCGCAGCTGGGTCAGGATGCGCTCGGAGTCGACCAGTGCTTTCGGGCAACCCAGAGATACGAAGCCAACCTTTGGATTGGCCGGCGCAGGAGTGGTGGACATGTCTAACCTCGGTGTTTTGTGACGTCGCTTGCCTGGTGTGGAAGCTGACGGACGGGCGCTTGAAGTGCGCCTCTGATCAAAAAGTGCGCAATTCTAGCGATGAGCAACGCACTTGACCAGCTTTATGCAGGGAAATACGACGAGTGCTGCGCTATGCTTCGCGCCGTTGAGCTTTACCAATTTTTTACAGTCAACAAAACGTCTGTAACAACAGGTAAAACAGCGCATGCTGCACCACAAAGCATAGTGCTTCATTCAAAGAAGCCGGTTCTGAGAAGTAGGAGTGTTGGATGGGTCAGGCAAGTAGTCAGGCGGCGGGCGCCGAGCATTCGGCTGCAAAACCGCTGAGCATGCTGGTCGCGGCAGTCGGGGTGGTTTACGGCGACATCGGCACGAGCCCGTTGTACACCCTCAAAGAAGTTTTTGCCGGTCACTATGGGGTGCCGGTCAACCACGACGGAGTCTTCGGGATTCTGGCGTTGATTTTCTGGTCGCTGATCTGGGTCGTGACGATCAAGTACGTGTTGTTCGTCCTGCGGGCCGACAACCAGGGTGAGGGGGGGATCATGGCGCTGACCGCCCTGGCGCGACGTGCATCCAGCCGCTATCCCAGGTTGCAGGCCGTGCTGGTGATTCTGGGGTTGATCGGCGCCGCGCTGTTTTACGGCGACAGCATGATCACCCCGGCCATCTCCGTGTTGTCCGCGGTTGAAGGTCTGGAGTTGGCGTTCGATGGCCTGGAGCGCTGGGTGGTGCCGATGGCACTGGTGGTCCTGGTCGCACTGTTCCTGATCCAGAAGCACGGCACCGATCGCATCGGCAAGCTGTTTGGCCCGGTGATGGTCGTGTGGTTCCTGGTGCTGGGTGGGCTGGGTGTCAGCGGGATCGTCAGGCACCCTGAAGTCTTGAATGCACTGAACCCGATCTGGGGCGTGCGTTTCTTCATGGTTCACCCGGGCATGGGTGTGGCGATTCTCGGTGCGGTGGTGCTCGCGCTGACCGGTGCTGAAGCCCTGTATGCCGACATGGGCCACTTCGGGCGCAAGCCGATTGCCCGTGCCTGGCTGGTGCTGGTGCTGCCGGCGTTGGTGCTGAACTACTTCGGTCAGGGCGCATTGCTCCTGGAAAACCCGGAAGCGGCGCGTAACCCGTTCTACCTGCTGGCGCCGAACTGGGCACTGGTACCGCTGGTGGTGCTGGCGACCCTGGCCACGGTGATTGCTTCGCAAGCGGTGATTTCCGGCGCGTTCTCGTTGACCCGGCAGGCCATCCAGCTCGGTTACATCCCGCGCATGCACATTCAGCACACGTCCAGTGCTGAACAGGGGCAGATTTACATCGGTGCAGTGAACTGGGCGCTGATGGTCGGCGTGATCCTGCTGGTGATCGGTTTCGAGTCTTCCGGCGCATTGGCGTCTGCCTACGGCGTGGCAGTGACGGGCACCATGCTGATCACCAGTATTCTGGTGGCAGCGGTGATCCTGCTGCTGTGGAAATGGCCACCGCTGCTGGCGGTGCCGATTCTGCTTGGTTTCCTGCTGGTCGATGGCATGTTCTTCGCGGCCAACGTGCCGAAGATCATTCAGGGCGGTGCCTTCCCGGTGCTGGCGGGGATCGTGTTGTTCATCCTGATGACCACCTGGAAACGCGGCAAGGAGCTGCTGGTCGATCGCCTGGACGAAGGCGCGCTGCCGCTGCCGATCTTCATCAGCAGCATCCGTGTACAACCACCGCACCGTGTGCAGGGCACCGCGGTGTTCCTCACCGCGCGCTCCGACGCCGTGCCGCACGCGTTGTTGCACAACCTGCTGCACAACCAGGTGTTGCACGAGCAAGTGGTGCTGCTGACCGTGGTTTACGAAGACATCCCGCGCGTGCCGCCGGCACGCCGCTTTGAGGTGGACTCCTACGGCGAAGGCTTCTTCCGGGTGATCCTGCACTTCGGCTTCACCGACGAGCCGGACGTGCCGCAGGCGCTGAAACTGTGCCATCTGGATGATCTGGACTTCAGCCCGATGCGCACCACCTACTTCCTCAGCCGCGAAACGGTGATCGCCTCGAAACTCGAAGGCATGGCCCGCTGGCGCGAGGCGCTGTTCGCATTCATGTTGAAGAATGCCAACGGCAATTTGCGCTTCTTCAATCTGCCGCTCAACCGGGTGATTGAGTTGGGGACGCAGGTGGAAATGTAGGCCACGCCCCAACTCAAAAGCCCCCGTCAGCCTTGTAGCTGGCGGGGGCTTTTTTGTGCTTCA
>NZ_JBYOKU010000018.1:0-126557 GCF_057799175.1 Pseudomonas sp. 14P5.3.2
GGGGGGATGGTCCCCCCCCCCCACCCCCCCCCCCCCCCCCACAGGGCCCTCCGGTGTTTAACGAATTACTCACATGCCTTTCACCTACGTCCGACGAATCCGCTTCTAGACTTTCCCCATAAGCCGAAAATCGGCGCGGGAGAGTGCGATGTGGCGGTGTGCGGGGCTGTTGGGTGTTTTGCTGTTGCTCGGGGGTTGCCAGACCACCCACGAAGATTTGATCGCCAAAGGTTATCCACCGGCCTTCGCCGACGGTTTTGACGATGGCTGCGTCAGTGGCCGGCAAGCCGCCGGCTCGATCAGTGGCGAGTTTCGCAAGAACGTGCCGCGCTATCTCAAGGACAAGCAATACGCCGAAGGCTGGACCGACGGCTTTCGCCAATGTCAGGCGATGCTGGAAAACAAGGATCGCGAAGAGTATCGCAATGAGCACTGGGACGAACGCGAGCGCGCCTGGCAGCAGCAGAAAGATCAGGACGCCGGGCGGGCTTATCGCTCGCAATAGGTCGTTTCCAGACATCCAGTGAAACCAAATGCCGGCGACCATGGCCCAATTCCTATAACAGGAGGACACCATGAGCCGCGCTTTCGTCAACGAAGACAACGCCGCCGCGCAAGCCGATCAACCCGTCGAACGGCAGGTCAGTGCGCAGCCCAATTACGTCACACCGCAGGGATTGGCACAGTTACAGGCCAAAGTCGCCGAGCTGCAAAGCCTGCACGCCGAGCAATCGGCCCAAGGCGAACAGGCCGACAAGCAACGGCTGGCCGATCTGGAACGGGATCTGCGCTACTTCAATCAACGCCTCGCCAGCGCACAGGTCGCTGCCCCCGCGACTTCCACCGACAAGGTGCAGATTGGCAGCTGGGTGACCTACGCCGACGAACACAACACCGAAAGTCGGGTGCAATTGGTCGGCGAAGATCAGGCCGACGCCAGTCAGGGCCTGATCAACTGGGCTTCGCCGCTGGGCCGGGCATTGCTCGGTGCCCGGCTCAATGACGAAGTGCTGTGGCAGCGCCCCGCCGGCGATCAGGTGATTGAAGTGATTCGCATCGAACCGGCTTAAACCACACCCTGCGCGAGCATCGCATCCGCGACTTTGACGAAGCCGGCGATGTTCGCGCCTTTGACGTAATTGATCCGTCCGTTCTCTTCGCCGTAATGCACGCAGGCGTAGTGGATCGACTGCATGATCGCGTGCAGCTTGCTGTCCACCTCACCCGCCGTCCACAGCAGGCGCATGGCGTTCTGCGACATCTCCAGCCCGCTGACCGCTACGCCGCCAGCGTTCGACGCCTTGCCCGGGGCGAACAGAATGCCGGCTTCGATGAAGATATCCACAGCCTCCAGCGTGGTCGGCATGTTCGCGCCCTCGGCCACACACACGCAGCCGTTGCGCAGCAGCGTACGCGCAGCCTCGGCATCGAGCTCGTTCTGCGTGGCACAGGGCAGCGCGATGTCGCACGGCAGCGACCACGGCAACTGCCCGGCGCGGAACTCCAGACCGAACGCCGTGGCCAGTTCGCTGATGCGTCCGCGTTTGACGTTTTTCAGTTCCAGCAGTGCCTGCCACTGTTCTTCGCTCAGTCCCGATTCGCAGTACAGCGTGCCTTCGGAGTCGGACAGCGAAATCACCTTGCCGCCGAGGTCCATGACCTTGCGCGCCGCGTATTGGGCGACGTTGCCGGAGCCGGAGATCGCCACACGCTTGCCTTCGACAGTCTGCCCGCGGCGCTTGAGCATTTCCTCGGCGAAGTACACGCAACCGAAACCGGTGGCTTCCGGGCGAATCAGGCTGCCGCCGTAGGTCATGCCTTTGCCGGTCAACACGCTGGTGAACTGGTTGCTCAAGCGTTTGTACTGGCCGAACAGGAAACCGATCTCCCGCGCCCCGACACCGATGTCACCAGCCGGCACGTCCACGTCGGCGCCGATGTGGCGGTACAGCTCACTCATGAACGCCTGGCAGAAACGCATGACTTCGGCGTCGCTCTTGCCCTTCGGATCGAAGTCCGAACCGCCCTTGCCGCCGCCCATGGGCAACGAGGTCAGGGAGTTCTTGAAGGTCTGTTCGAAGGCCAGGAATTTCAGCACGCCCAGGTTCACCGAAGGATGGAAGCGCAAACCACCCTTGTACGGGCCGATGGCGCTGTTCATCTGGATGCGGAAACCGCGATTGACCTGAACCTTGCCCTGATCGTCGACCCACGACACGCGGAACACCACCGCCCGCTCCGGCTCGCAGATGCGCTCCAGAATGCCTGAGGTCAGGTAACGCGGATTGGCTTCGAGAAACGGCCACAGACTGCGCAGGACTTCTTCGACAGCCTGGTGGAATTCGGGTTGATCCGGGTCGCGTTTTTTCAGTCGGGCAAGGAAGGATTCGACGGATTCGATCATGGGAAAAGTCTCGGCAAATTTATTGTCGTTGGAAGCGATTGAGCCGGACTGTAGCAAACGATTTGCGCACAGCAACAGCGCAAAATGTCGCAGTTATGAAATTAAATGGTGCACAGGATATAAATCAGGTGGTTTTTTGGGCTGGTTTTGCACCTGATTGGGGAGATCAGATTGAAGTGATGCACCAACAGTTATACCGCCTTCGCGAGCAAGCTCGCTCCCACACTTGAAATGCGCTCCCCTGTGGGAGCGAGCTTGCTCGCGAAGGGTTCGACTCGGTTGCATCTGAAAAACCCAGGCAAAAAAAAACGGAGCCCGAAGGCTCCGCTCTTTTTCATCCAACCAGCCTGATATCAGGCCAGTTTCTTGTGGCGTACCCGATGTGGCTGGGCAGCTGCTTCGCCGAGGCGCTTTTTGCGGTCGGCTTCGTACTCGGTGTAGTTACCTTCGAAGAACACTGCTTGCGAGTCGTCTTCGTACGCCAGGATGTGCGTTGCGACGCGGTCCAGGAACCAGCGATCGTGAGAGATCACAATGGCGGCGCCCGGGAAGTCCAGCAGGGCTTCTTCCAGGGAACGCAGGGTTTCAACGTCGAGGTCGTTGGACGGTTCGTCGAGCAGCAGGACGTTGCCGCCCTCCTTCAGGGTCAGCGCCAGGTGCAGACGACCGCGCTCACCACCGGACAGGTCCTTGACGAACTTCTGCTGGTCGCCGCCCTTGAAGTTGAAGCGACCGACGTAAGTGCGCGACGGGATCTCGTAGTTGCCGATGCGGATCTGATCGGAACCGTCGGAGATCTGCTGGAACACGGTCTTGCTGCCGTCGAGGTCTTCGCGGCTCTGATCCACGCAGGCCAGTTGCACGGTTTCGCCGACTTCGATGGTGCCGGAATCCGGAGTTTCCTTGCCCATCAGCATGCGGAACAGGGTCGACTTACCGGCACCGTTACCACCGATCACGCCGACAATGGCGCCCTTCGGCATAGAGAACGACAGGTTGTCGATCAGCACGCGATCGCCGTAACCCTTGGTGACGTTCTTGAACTCGATGACCTTGTCGCCCAGACGCGGACCGGCCGGGATGTAGATCTCGTTGGTTTCCGAACGCTTCTGGAATTCCTGCGACTGCATTTCTTCGAAGCGTTGCAGACGAGCCTTGGATTTCGACTGACGGGCTTTCGCGCCTTTGCGCACCCACTCCAGTTCTTCCTTCATGGCTTTTTCGTGAGCCGACTGCTGCTTGGATTCGGCCGCCAGACGATCGGACTTGGCTTCGAGCCAACCCGAGTAGTTGCCTTCGTACGGAATGCCCGCGCCGCGGTCGAGTTCCAGAATCCAGCCAGCGACGTTGTCGAGGAAGTACCGGTCGTGCGTGATCGCGACCACGGTGCCCGGGAAGTCGTGCAGGAAGTGCTCCAGCCACGCCACCGAATCAGCGTCCAAGTGGTTGGTCGGTTCGTCGAGCAGCAGCATGTCCGGGGCGGACAGCAGCAGACGGCACAGGGCCACACGACGTTTTTCACCACCGGACAGGTGTTCGACCTTGGCGTCCCAGGCTGGCAGACGCAGGGCGTCGGCCGCGACTTCCAGTTGACGCTCCAGGTTGTGACCATCGCTGGCCTGCAGGATCGCTTCGAGCTTGGCCTGTTCGGCAGCCAGCTTGTCGAAGTCGGCATCCGGATCAGCGTAAGCGGCGTAGACCTCGTCCAGACGCGCTTGCGCGTCCTTGATCACGCTGACCGCTTCCTCGACCACTTCACGCACAGTCTTGGTCGGATCAAGTTGTGGCTCTTGCGGCAGATAACCGATGTTCAGGTCCGGCATCGGACGGGCTTCGCCCTCGAATTCGGTGTCGACGCCGGCCATGATTTTCAGCAGCGTGGACTTACCCGAACCGTTGAGGCCGAGTACGCCGATCTTGGCGCCGGGGAAGAACGACAGCGAAATGTTTTTCAGGATTTCCCGCTTCGGCGGAACAACTTTGCCCAGCCGATGCATGGTGAAGACGTATTGAGCCATGGAGAACCTTGGGTCAGTGACAGATGAATGATTGGAGCGCAGGCGATGCCCGGCCAGACCGATGCGCGTCGTTCACTTGATGGTCATCAATGCGTGCGCGCGGAAAAAGTCTGAGTCTAGGAGCTGGGCCAGACGCTGTTAAAACGTAACGAGCGAAGGAAAGACAAGGCGGAAACAGGCGAGGACGCGGAGTTTACGGGTTGTAAATGAGCAGTCCGAGCCTGTTTTCAACGCAGTATTTCCGAGCGCAGTAGTTTTAACAGTGTCTGGGCTCCCGCGTAACCGGCAAAGCTACCTTAATGACGGAAGGCAGTCCAGCCGAGTGGGGCTGGCACTTCGCCACAACTCAAGGCATGCTAGCCGCCCTTCGGGCGTCCGGCTTATAGTGCACGTCGCGCCAGTCCAGCCAAACCGCAGGATTACAGCTTGTCCAACGTTACCCCGCCAGCTTCTGTGAGCGCGTCCAATCCGGGGACCGGCTCGCCCCTGCGCGGAACACTGAAGGGTGCGTTGGCGACGCTGGTACTTTTGCTGCTGGCATTGCTGTTCTGGCAGTTGCTCGATCAACTGCGCGAGACCCAGAAAAACCAGCGCCAGTACACCATCGACTACACCGCCGACCTCGCCTCGCAGGTCAGCTTGAACATGTCGCTGAATGCGCAGATCGCCCTCAACCTGTTACCGATCGTCGAACAGCCGCAGTCGTCCGACGAACAGCAGGCACTGCTGCGCAAGCTCCAGCAATCGCTGCCCGACCTGCGCAGCCTGGCCCTGCTCAGCCCGTCCGGGAAAATCATCAACGACAGCGCCAGCGACAGCCACGACGCCGATTACCTCGGTGAACTGGTGCGCCGCAGCCGCGCCCAGGCGCATTACTTCAGCAACGCCGACGACGGCTCGGTAGTGCATCTGTTATTGCATCAGGCCAGCGGCAGCACGCGCGGCTACTGGGTTTTGCGCCTGACCCCGACCTTCTTCGACTCGCTGACCAAGCAGGGCGAAACCGGCATCCGCCCGTTGTGGCTGGTGGAAAACCGTCTCAACCATCAGATCATCAGCCGCGACGAAGCGCTGTCTTCGGCCAGGCCAGGCGTGCTGAGTCCGGACGACATGGCCAACACTGTGCTCACCGTGCCGCTGAGCAGCAGCGACTGGCAGTTGCGCGGGCTGTTCGACCGCCAGCGCGTGCTCGAAGAACTGCTGCCGGCGTTCATCGGCAAATGCCTGCTGGGTCTGGCGTTCTCGATGCTGCCGGTGATCGCCCTGCTGAACATGCGTCGCCGTCAGCGCCAGTTGCATGAAGGTCGCCGACGTTATCAGGACATTTTCGAAGGCACTGGCGTTGCGTTGTGCGTGCTCGACCTGTCCGGCCTCAAGCAGGTGTTCGACAAGGCGCAGATCCAGACCAGCGACCAGCTCAAGGCCTGGCTCGACCAGCCGGCCCAGCGCCAGCAACTGCTGCAAGAGCTGCGCGTCACCGAGGTCAATCAGGTGGCGCTGCAACTGCTCAATGTCAATTCCTGCGAGCACGCCTGGCAGTTGCTGATCGACGGTCATCCGCACAGCCAGTGCGCCATCGGCAACCAGGTGCTCGACGCCGTTCTGCAGCAACAAAAACAGCTGGAACTGGAAATCAAATTGCCGGACATCAACGGGCGCGATCAGCACCTGTGGATGGTCCTGCGCCTGCCTGAAGAACAGCACGACTATAAAGCGGTGATCCTGAGCATCAACGACATCACCAGCCGCAAGCTGATCGAACTGTCGCTGCTGGAACGCGAAGGCTTCTGGTCGGACGTGGTGCGCACCGTGCCGGATCATCTGTATGTGCAGGACGTGATCAGCCAGCGGATGATTTTCAGCAACCACCACCTCGGCCAGACCCTCGGGTACAACCGCACCGAACTGCACCAGATGGGCGAGTATTTCTGGGAAATCCTCCTGCACCCGGAGGACGCCGACTACTACCATCGCTCGCGGCAGATGCAGCGTCACGCCGGTTACAGCCAGTTGTTGCAATGCCAACTGCGTTTCCGACATCGCGATGGCGAGTGGCGGCGCTTCGACATCCGCGAACAGGCGCTGGCCCGCGACAAGCACGATCAGGTCACGCGGATCATCGGCGTGGCCAAGGACATCACCGAGCAGATCGAGGCCAGTGAATCCCTGCGCGACAGCGAACAACGCTACCGCATGCTCGCCGAAAGCATCAGCGACGTGATCTTCTCCACCGACAGCAAGCTGTCGCTGAACTACGTCAGCCCATCAGTGCAAGCGGTACTCGGCTACGACGCCGAGTGGATTTTCCAGAACGGCTGGCAATCGACCATCGCCAACCCGCAGCAACTGAGCGGCATCTACTCCCTGATGGATCGGGTCAGCAAAGCGCTCGACAAACCTGAACAACTGGCAGTGTTGCGCAACCAGGTGCAGACCCAGATGTTCCTGTTCGACTGCCTGCGCGCCGACGGCCGCAAGATCCCGATCGAGCTGCGTCTGGTGCTGGTGTGGGACGAACACGGCGCGTTCGAAGGCGTGCTCGGTGTCGGCCGCGACATCAGCCAGCAACGCCGCGCCGAGAAAGACCTGCGCATGGCGGCCACGGTATTCGAGCACTCGACTTCGGCGATCCTGATCACCGACCCCGCCGGTTACATCGTGCAGGCCAACGAAGCGTTCAGCCGGGTCAGCGGTTACGCGGTATCGGAAGTGCTCGATCAGTTGCCGAACATGCTCACCGTCGACGAGCAACAGGACGCGCACCTGCGCTATGTGCTCAAGCAACTGCACCAGCACAGCACCTGGGAAGGCGAAGTCTGGCTCAAGCGCCGCAACGGCGAGCATTACCCGGCGTGGGTCGGCATCACGGCGGTACTCGACGATGAAGGCGACCTCGCCAGTTACGTGTGTTTCTTCAGCGACATCAGCGAGCGCAAGGCCAGCGAGCAACGCATCCACCGCCTCGCCTACTACGACGCCCTGACCCACCTGCCGAACCGCACACTGTTCCAGGATCGCCTGCACACTGCGCTGCAATCGGCCGAACGGCAGAAGTCGTGGGTGGTGCTGATGTTCCTCGACCTCGACCGCTTCAAGCCGATCAACGACTCGCTCGGCCATGCTGCTGGCGACCGCATGTTGAAAGACATGGCCACGCGGCTGCTGGCTTGCGTCGACGATGACGACACCGTGGCACGCATGGGCGGCGACGAGTTCACCTTGCTCCTGCAACACCGCTCCAGCCGCGAAATGGCGCTGAACCGGGCGATTCATGTGGCCGAGCAGATCCTCGCCAGTCTGGTGCGACCGTTTGTGCTGGAAGGCCGCGAGTTCTTCGTCACCGCCAGTATCGGTATCGCCCTGAGCCCGCAGGACGGTAACGAGCTCAGCCAGTTGATGAAGAACGCCGACACCGCGATGTATCACGCCAAGGAGCGCGGCAAGAACAACTTCCAGTTCTATCAGGCCGACATGAACGCCAGTGCGCTGGAACGCCTGGAGCTGGAAAGCGACCTGCGCCATGCGCTGGAGCAGAACGAATTCGTCCTGTATTACCAGCCGCAGTTCAGCGGCGACGGCAAACGCCTGACCGGCGCCGAAGCGCTGCTGCGCTGGCGTCATCCGCGTCGTGGACTGGTGCCGCCGGGGGATTTCATTCCGGTGCTGGAAGAGCTGGGTCTGGTGGTCGACGTCGGCGACTGGGTGATCAGCGAAGCCTGCCGTCAGCTCAAGACCTGGCACCAGAACCGCGTGCGCGTGCCGAAGGTCTCGGTGAACATCTCGGCGCGGCAGTTCTCCGACGGCCAGCTCGGTACGCGCATCGCCACCATCCTGCGCGAAACCGGACTGCCGCCGGCCTGTCTGGAACTGGAGCTGACCGAAAGTATCCTGATGCGCGAAGTCAGCGAGGCGATGCAGATCCTCGCCGGGCTGAAGAACCTCGGCCTGAGCATCGCGGTCGATGACTTCGGCACCGGTTATTCGTCGCTGAACTACCTCAAGCAATTCCCGATCGACGTGCTGAAGATCGACCGCACCTTCGTCGACGGCCTGCCGTCCGGCGAACAGGACGCGCAGATCGCCCGCGCGATCATCGCCATGGCCCACAGCCTCAATCTGGCGGTGATCGCCGAAGGCGTGGAAACCCATGAGCAACTGGACTTCCTGCGCGAGCACGGTTGCGATGAAGTGCAGGGCTATCTGTTCGGACGACCGATGCCGGCGAGCCGGTTTGAAGCGCAGTTCAGTAATGATGCCCTCTTCATGTTCGACTGAATTTTTGCGGTGCCGCTCATGACGCCTTCGCGAGCAAGCCCGCTCCCACAGTGAACCGCATTTTTCCTGAAGGAACCGGCTCAAAGGTGGGAGCGGGCTTGCTCGCGAAAGGGCCGGTACAGACGCATGAAAAATCTGCGGTGCAGTCATCCCCAGCAGGCTGGCTCGCCCAAGGACTTGCCGTAAATCAGTATTCTTCGGTTGAAACGCGGCCATTGTGGAGGCCTTCAAAAGCACCGCACATCTGTCATGAACGCCACTTGTCTGCGACATGATGTCGTTTCATATGCCATCCAAAACCCATTGGGTTAGAATGCCCCCCTTTTCTGCCCCCGATCCTTGAGGACCGCCATGTTCAGCCGTGATTTGACTATTGCCAAGTACGACGCCGATCTCTTTGCCGCCATGGAGCAAGAAGCTCAGCGCCAGGAAGAGCACATTGAGCTGATCGCTTCGGAAAACTACACCAGCCCTGCGGTGATGGAAGCTCAAGGCTCGGTACTGACCAACAAGTACGCCGAAGGCTACCCGGGCAAGCGCTACTACGGTGGTTGCGAGTACGTCGACGTTGTTGAACAACTGGCCATCGACCGCGCCAAAGAGCTGTTCGGCGCCGATTACGCCAACGTTCAGCCGCACGCCGGTTCGCAAGCCAACGCCGCTGTCTACCTGGCCCTGCTGCAAGGTGGCGACACCATTCTGGGCATGAGCCTGGCCCACGGTGGTCACCTGACTCACGGTGCCAGCGTTTCCTCCTCCGGCAAGCTGTACAACGCCGTGCAGTATGGCATCGACGCCAACGGCCTGATCGACTACGACGAAGTCGAGCGTCTGGCGGTTGAGCACAAGCCGAAAATGATCGTGGCCGGTTTCTCTGCCTACTCGCAGATCCTCGACTTCCCACGCTTCCGCGCCATCGCTGACAAGGTCGGTGCCTACCTGTTCGTCGACATGGCGCACGTGGCCGGTCTGGTCGCCGCTGGCGTCTACCCGAACCCGGTGCCATTCGCTGACGTGGTCACCACCACCACACACAAGACCCTGCGCGGTCCTCGTGGCGGTCTGATCCTGGCGCGCGCCAACGCCGAGATCGAGAAGAAGCTGAACTCCGCAGTATTCCCGGGCGCCCAGGGTGGCCCGCTGGAGCACGTGATCGCCGCTAAAGCGATCTGCTTCAAGGAAGCGCTGCAGCCTGAGTTCAAGGCTTACCAGGAACAAGTGGTGAAGAACGCCCAGGCCATGGCCGAAGTGTTCATCGAGCGCGGTTTCGACGTAGTTTCCGGTGGCACCAAGAACCACCTGTTCCTGCTGTCGCTGATCAAGCAGGACATCTCCGGTAAAGACGCCGACGCTGCACTGGGCAAAGCGTTCATCACCGTGAACAAGAACTCCGTGCCTAACGACCCACGCTCGCCGTTCGTTACTTCCGGCCTGCGCTTCGGCACCCCGGCTGTGACCACTCGCGGCTTCAAGGAAGCCGAGTGCAAAGAGCTGGCCGGCTGGATCTGCGACATCCTCGCTGACCTGAACAACGAAGCGGTGATCGACGCCGTTCGCGAGAAAGTCAAAGCCATCTGCAAGAAACTGCCGGTGTACGGCGCTTAATCGCGACGTTAAATCCGCAGCATGAAAAACCGGCCAGCGATGGCCGGTTTTTTTTCGCCTGTCGGAAAGATCAAAAGATCGCAGCCTTCGGCAGCTCCTACATTTGGAATGCGCTCACCTGTAGGAGCTGCCGAAGGCTGCGATCTTTTGATCTCTGGCAACTGGTCAGACCGGTCATGCCAATTTAGCGATTTTCACTTGTCATCCCGAAAAAACCGAGCGTAGACTGCGCCTGCACTGGACATACCGGTAAGACCACAATAATTAAGTCCTGAATCTGATGTGCCCCGCACACGGCAGCCAGGACACCGACCAGGATTCCTCCCATGCTCAGATGGTGCTCGCGTTCAATCTTCCTCCAAGTGGTTCTCGGACTGGTGCTCGGCATCATCTGCGGGCTGACCCTTCCCGAATATTCCGCTCAGCTCAAACCGTTGGGCGACGGCTTCATCAAACTGATCAAGATGCTCATCGGCCTGATCGTGTTCTGCGTGGTGGTCAGCGGCATCAGTGGCGCGGGCGATCTGAAGAAGGTCGGGCGCATCGGCCTCAAGTCGGTGATCTACTTTGAAGTGCTGACCACCATCGCCCTGGTGATCGGTCTGGTGTTCGCTTTCAGCACCGGAATCGGCAGCGGCGCGAATATCCATCTGGAGCAGTTGTCCGCCGCCGACATGGGCGATATCGCCGAACGCGGCCAGCACATGCACACCACCACGCAGTTCCTGATGGACCTGATCCCGACCTCGGTGATCGGCGCCTTCGCCGACAACAACATTCTGCAAGTGCTGCTGTTCTCGGTGCTGTTCGGCAGTGCGTTGAATCTAGTCGGTGAAGCGGCCTCCGGGATCTCGCGGCTGATCAACGAACTGAGCCATGTGATTTTCCGGATCATGGGCATGATCGTGCGTCTGGCACCGATCGGCGTTTTCGGCGCCATCGCCTTCACCACCAGCAAATACGGCCTCGATTCACTGCAACATCTGGGCAGTCTGGTGGGCTTGTTCTACCTGACCTGCATGGCATTCGTCAGCGTGATTCTAGGGCTGGTGATGCGTGCGTCCGGCCTGCGCCTGTGGCCACTGCTCAAGTACCTGCGTGAAGAATTGCTGATCGTCATGGGCACCGCTTCTTCCGACGCCGTGCTGCCACAGATCATGCGCAAACTGGAACACCTAGGCATCGGCAGCTCGACCGTCGGGCTGGTGATTCCCACCGGTTACTCGTTCAACCTCGACGGCTTTTCGATCTACCTGACCCTGGCCATCGTGTTCATCGCCAACGCCACCGGTACGCCACTGGCAATGACCGACCTGTTGACGATTCTGCTGGTATCGCTGATCACTTCGAAAGGCGCCCACGGCATTCCCGGCTCGGCGCTGGTGATTCTCGCGGCGACGCTGACGGCGATCCCGGCGATTCCGGTGGTCGGGCTGGTGCTGGTACTGGCGGTGGACTGGTTCATGGGCATTGGCCGGGCGCTGACCAACCTGATCGGCAACTGCGTCGCCACCGTGGCCATCGCCCGTTGGGAAAAGGACATCGATGTGCAACGCGCAAACAAAGTACTCAGCGGTCAGCAGGGCTACACCTTTCAACCGCGTAAAACCGGAACTCCGGCGCACCAGCAAGAGTTCTGATTTTCAACCCCGCAGGAGCTGCCGCAGGCTGCGATCTTTTGATCTTGTTTGCGGCATCCCCTATGGGCTTACGGAGCTAGACAAGTGATAACCACATCAACCGTCGTCAACTCAGTCGTAGAAAAACTGCGCGCCGCCCTCGCCCGCGGTCAGTGGCGCTCCGGCGACATGCTGCCGGGTCAGCGTGAACTGGCCGAACAACTGGGCATCAGCCGTCCGAGCCTGCGCGAAGCGGTGATCGTTCTGGAAACCCTTGGTCTGGTGCGCTCGATGCCGGGCAAAGGCGTGGTAGTGCTCGACGCCCAACTCAGCGACAGCCAGAGCCACGACAGCGCGGTGGCCGGCGCCAGCCTCGAAGACGTGCTGCAACTGCGTTACACCCTTGAGCCGTTCATCGTCGGGCTGGTCGCGCAGTCGATCAGCAGCAAGGAAGTCGGGCAATTGCGCCTGACTTTGATGGACATGCGCGAAGCCCTTGAAGCGGGCGACAGCGAAGCCGGGGTGAGCGCCTACATCGCCTTCCACGAAGAGCTGTTCACCCTGACCTCGAACCCGATCTTTCAGAGCGTGGTGCAGCAGACCAGCAACGCGCTCAAGCAAAGCGCCGAAGTGCTGCGCAATTCACCTGAGCATCTGGCCGAACGCCTGGAAGAAAACGAAGCGGTGGTGCGCGCGATCCGCAGCAAGAACAGCGCCCAGGCCAGCGCCGAAATGCGCCGGCACATTCTGCGCGAAGGTCAGCGCATGGGCTTTGAGTTGAACATTCCGGATGACCACCTCAGCAACTGACTTTCTTCACACTGGAGACCGGCCATGAACAGCCTTGCCACGTCGCCGCACACTCGTCAGATGTCGGCGCCCCTGCCCTTCTCCCGCCTGCGGACGCCGGCAGATGATCTGTACCCGCGGCTGTTCGACGCGATTCTGGACCAGCGAATCGATCCGGCCAGCCGCTTCACCGAAGACAGTCTCAAGCAGATGTTCGGGGTCAGCCGCGCCGATGTGCGCCGGGTACTGACGCAGTTATCGCATGAGCAGGTGATTGTGCTGCGCGCCAATCATCGGCCACGGGTGGCCGCACCGGATGCCGAGCAGACCCGACAAACCCTGCATGCGCGGCGCCTGACCGAAGCGACACTGGTGCGCCTGGCTTGTCAGAATGCATCACCCGAGGGTTTGAAACGCTTGCGTGCACTGGTCGAACGCGAACGCCTGGCCGTGGTTCAGGAGCGGCGTGCGGCGGCGATTCGGTTGTCCGGCGAGTTTCATCTGCAGTTGGCGCAAATGGCGGGCAATGCACCGTTGGCGCATTTCCTTGGCAGCCTGGTGCCGTTGACGTCGCTGGCGATTGCGCGGTGTGATGGATCGACGCCGGGTTGCTGCGCGTGGCAGGAGCATCTGGCGATTGTCGAGGCGGTCGCGTCTGGGGATGTGTCCATGGCTGAGCGACTGATGAATCAACACCTGGATCATCTTGAGCAGACTTTGCTGGGTACAGCCCTTGAGCATCGTGTCGCCGGTTAGATCGCCTTCGCGAGCAAGCCCGCTCCCACAGTGAATTGCATTCCTCCTGACAGAATGCGGCCTACTGTGGGAGCGGGCTTGCCCGCGAAGGCGTCAGCCCTGGCGCCGAAGACCCATCAGGCAGAAGTCACTTTGGCAAACCCCGCCCGGATCTTCTCTTCCGGCAAATCATCGGCAATAAACACAATCACACTTTCCCGCGCTTCACCCTCGGCCCACTCGGTGTCCCAATCAAAGCCGTAGAGTTTCAGTACGCCCTGAAACACCAGCCGCCGATCCTCGCCAGCGATGTTCAACACGCCCTTGTAGCGCAACAACTGCTTGCCGTGTTCTTCCAGCAGCTCATTCATGAATTCGCTGAGCCGATCGATATCCAGCGGCTGGTCAGTGCGCAGCACCAGACTGGAGATGCGGTCGATGGAAGGCGCCTTGCTCACCGGACGCAGGCTCACCCCGCCACCGAGGTCGGCATTGAGATTGAAGCCACGCACGTCGAGCAGTTCCGCCAGATCGATGTTGCCATGCTCGACCACGCGGATCGGCGCGCGACGATTGATCCGCGTCAGGCGCTCGCTCAACGCGGTGAACGTGGCCTCATCCACCAGATCGGTCTTGCTCACCAGCAGGCGGTCGGCGAAACCGATCTGCGCCTGGGCGATGGTCTGCATCAGGTGCTGGTCGGCGTGAGCCGCATCCACCAGGGTGATAATGCCATCGAGCAGATAGCGTTCGCGCAGTTCTTCGTCGATAAAAAAGGTCTGCGCCACCGGGGCCGGGTCGGCCAGACCGGTGCATTCGATCACCAGGCGGTCGAAGGCGATTTCACCGCTGTCCAGGCGTTCGAGCAGCAGGTACAGGGCCTTGGTCAAATCGGTGTGGATAGTGCAGCAGACGCAGCCGTTGGCCAACGTCATGACTTGCACCGGTTCGTCGCCGAGCAACTGGGTGTCGATGCCGGCGTCGCTGAATTCGTTTTCGATCACGGCGATTTTCAGGCCATGCTCGGCTTTAAGCAGATGGCGCAGCAAGGTGGTCTTGCCGGCACCGAGGAAACCGCTGAGTACCGTTACGGGTATGGGAGAAGACAAAACACGATCTCCTGAAAGAAACACAAAACAAATGTGGGAGCGGGCTTGCTCGCGAAAGCGGTGTGTCAGTCAAATCATTCATCAACTGACACTCCGTATTCGCGAGCAGGCTCGCTCCCACAGGGGGGATTGCATCAACCGCAGGCTGTCAGCTCAACAGCACTTCGGCCCACC
Source organism: Pseudomonas sp. 14P5.3.2 (assembly GCF_057799175.1). Taxonomy (NCBI): domain Bacteria; kingdom Pseudomonadati; phylum Pseudomonadota; class Gammaproteobacteria; order Pseudomonadales; family Pseudomonadaceae; genus Pseudomonas; species Pseudomonas sp. 14P5.3.2. Next base: position 14,729 of record NZ_JBYOKU010000018.1, read on the forward strand.
CTTGCCACCGTAACGCGCTTCCTGACGTTCGCGGAAGAACATCTCGTAGCTCATCACCGGTTTGTCCGGGTGTTTGGTTTGCATATGCTCGACGTAGGTGTCGTAGTCGGGCATGCCGACCATCAGGCGTGCGGCCTGACCGAGGTATTTACCGAGGCGACTCAGGTCATTGAACATGGTGCAATCCTCTGGTTACGCGTCCGGCAGGGCCTGGAATGGCGATTCTTTATCCGTACGCTCTTTTTTGCCCCAGGCGGCGATGCCGACCTTGAGCGCATAGAACAGGATGCTGAACACCACGAACAGGAACAGCGCGGTAAGCGTTGCGTTGGTGTAGGCGTTGAAGATCACGTGCTGCATCTGATCGATGCTCTTGGCCGGCGCGATGATTTGTCCGGCGGCCAGGGCATCGCTGTACTTCTTGGCCAGCGACAGGAAGCCGATCGCCGGGTTGGCGTCGAACAGCTTGATGAAGCCTGCAGTGGTGGTGCAGATCAGCAGCCAGGCGGCTGGCAGCAGGGTCACCCAGATGTAGCGCTGACGCTTCATCTTGATCAGGACCACGGTGCCGAGCATCAGCGCGATACCGGCCAGCATCTGGTTGGAGATACCGAACAGTGGCCACAGGGTGTTGATGCCGCCCAGTGGATCGATCACGCCCTGATACAGCAACCAGCCCCACATCGCCACACAACCGGCGGTGGCGATCAGGTTGGCGGTCCACGATTCGGTACGTTTCAGCGCCGGCACGAAGGAGCCGAGCAGGTCCTGCAGCATGAAACGCCCGGCACGGGTACCGGCGTCCACAGCGGTCAGGATGAACAGCGCTTCGAACAGGATCGCAAAGTGGTACCAGAACGCCATGGTGTTTTCACCCGGCAGGACACTGTGCAGGATCTGCGCGATACCGACCGCCAGGGTCGGCGCACCGCCGGCACGGGCGAGGATGGTGGTTTCACCGATGTCATGCGCCACTGCTTGCAGCGCCTCCGGCGTGATCGCGAAGCCCCAGCTGCTGACCATCTGCGCCACCGAAGCCACGTCACCACCGACCACAGCGGCCGGGCTGTTCATGGCGAAGTACACGCCTGGCTCGATCACCGAAGCGGCAACCATCGCCATGATCGCGACGAACGATTCCATGAGCATGCCGCCGTAACCGATGTAACGCGCGTTGGTTTCGTTATCCAGCAGCTTCGGCGTGGTACCCGACGCGATCAACGCGTGGAAACCGGACACCGCACCGCAGGCGATGGTGATGAACAGGAACGGGAACAGACCGCCCTTCCACACCGGCCCGGTGCCATCGACGAACTGGGTCAGCGCCGGCATTTTCAGCTCGGGCATGGTTACCAGAATGCCGATCGCCAGGGCGATGATGGTACCGATCTTGAGGAACGTCGACAGGTAGTCGCGCGGTGCCAGAATCAGCCACACCGGCAGCACGGCGGCAACGAAGCCGTAGCCGATCAGCATCCAGGTGATTTGCACACCGGTGAAGCTGAAGGCCTTGGCCCACACCGGATCAGCGGCAATCTGCCCACCGAGCCAGATCGAACCGAGCAGCAGCAACACACCGATGACCGAGATCTCGCCAATGCGGCCCGGACGGATGTAGCGCATGTAAATGCCCATGAACATCGCGATCGGGATGGTCGCCATCACGGTGAAGATGCCCCATGGGCTCTCCGCCAGTGCCTTGACCACGATCAGCGCCAGCACCGCGAGGATGATGATCATGATCAGGAAGCAGCCGAACAGGGCGATGGTGCCGGGAATGCGGCCCATTTCTTCGCGCACCATGTCGCCCAGGGAACGGCCGTTGCGCCGGGTCGACATGAACAGGACCATGAAGTCCTGCACTGCGCCCGCCAGCACCACCCCGGCAATCAGCCACAGCGTGCCGGGCAGGTAGCCCATCTGCGCCGCCAATACCGGGCCGACCAGCGGGCCTGCGCCGGCAATGGCCGCGAAGTGGTGACCGAACAGAATGTGTTTGTTGGTCGGCACGTAGTCCAGACCGTCGTTGTTGAGCACGGCGGGGGTGGCCCGACGCGGATCGAGTTGCATCACATTGTTTGCGATGAACAGGCTGTAGTAACGGTACGCAACCAGATAGATGGCCACTGCCGCGACCACGATCCACAAGGCGTTGATCGCCTCTCCTCGGCGCAATGCCACTACGCCCAGGGCGCACGCTCCTACGATTGCCAGCACTAGCCAGGGTAAGTGGCGTAGCAGGCTATTATTATTTTTCATTTTATTATTCCAGCCAGGGTGGACAAGAAAGACAGCCACCCCGAGTTTAGCGCTTACGGCGCCAAAGGCCATACCCCGACGTTGGTCTAGACGCCTTGTCGATTGGCCGCCACCCGCCGGTCGGGTCTATAGTCAGCGAACTCTTCCGAGGATTGCGCCATGAGCGAACACCCAGCCAATCGCCGTCGCTTCAAACGTATTGCGTTCGATGCCAGAACCGAGCTGAGTCAGGGCCACTTCATCTGGCCGGTGAAGTTGATCGACCTGTCGCTCAAGGGCTTGCTGATCGAGAAGCCGCAGCCGTGGCTGGGGGACAAGGAGCAGGATTTCTTCGTCGACATTCATCTGAGCGATGACGTGAATATTCAGATGGATGTGCATCTGGCCCACGAGGATCACGGGCAACTGGGGTTTGAATGCCGGCATATCAGCCTGGAATCGATCCAGCGCTTGCGGCGGTTGATCGAGCTGAATCTGGCGGATGAAACCGAGCTTGAGCGCGAATTGGGTGCCTTGATCGAAATCTAAAATAATGCTGCTCAGGTAAGGGGGACGCTGCCACCGTGGCGAGGGAGCTTGCTCCCGCTGGGTCTCGAAGCGGCCCCTGCTCTTCACTAAAAAAGCAAGGGACTGCTGCGCAGTCCAGCGGGAGCAAGCTCCCTCGCCACAGTTTATTTTCGCGGAATGGGCAGAAATTGCGGCTGGAGAGAGCGTAAGCGGTTACTCGAACAATGCGTCGAGCGCCTGCTCCAGGCGGGTCACGGCGATGATCTGCAACCCCGCCGGCGCTTCTTTTGGCGCGTTGCCCTTGGGCACGATCGCCCGTTTGAAGCCATGCTTGGCCGCTTCCTTCAAACGCTCCTGACCACTCGGCACCGGACGCACTTCACCGGACAAACCGACTTCGCCAAACACCAGCAGATCATGCGGCAACGGCCGGTTGCGCAGGCTCGACATCACCGCCGCCATCAACGCCAGATCCGATGCGGTCTCCAACACCTTCACCCCGCCGACCACGTTGAGGAACACGTCCTGGTCGTGAGTCGGAATACCACCGTGACGGTGCAATACCGCCAACAACATCGCCAATCGGTTCTGATCAAGGCCCAACGTCACGCGCCGTGGATTGGCCAGATGGCTGTCATCCACCAGCGCCTGCACTTCCACCAGCATCGGCCGGGTACCTTCCCAGGTGGCCATCACCACACTGCCCGGGACTTCTTCCTGGGCACGGGTCAGAAAAATCGCCGAAGGGTTGGAGACTTCTTTCAGGCCCTTGTCGGTCATGCCGAACACACCGAGTTCGTTGACCGCACCGAAACGGTTCTTCACCGCCCGCAACAGACGCAAACGCCCATCGGACTCGCCTTCGAAATACAGCACGGTGTCGACCATGTGTTCGAGAACCCTTGGGCCTGCCAATGCGCCTTCCTTGGTGACGTGACCGACGAGGAAAATCGCCGTACCGCTTTGTTTGGCATACCGCACCAGCAACGCCGCACTCTCGCGCACTTGTGATACACCACCCGGCGCCGATTGCAGCTGTTCGGTGAAAATGGTCTGGATCGAGTCGATCACCATCACCTTGGGTTTTTCCTGGCGGGCCGTGGCGATGATGGTTTCGATGCAGGTTTCGGTCATCACCCGCAATTGATCCTGAGGCAGCCCTAAACGTCGGGCGCGCATGGCGACCTGCTGCTGGGACTCTTCGCCGGTGACGTACAGCGCCGGCATGCTCTTGGCGAGGTTGCACAGGGTCTGCAACAGAATCGTCGACTTGCCGATGCCCGGATCACCACCGATCAGCACCACCGAACCGTCGACCAGACCGCCACCCAAAACCCGATCCAGCTCACCGGACGCGGTGGAGAAGCGCGGAATCTCCTCGATGCTGACTTCGGCCAGGGTCTTGATCTGCGCCTGCTGCCCGGCCCAACCGGTACGCCCGGTGGGCGCCGTGGCCCCGCCGCTTTCGATCATGGTTTCGGTCAGGGTGTTCCAGGCGCCGCACTCGCCGCACTGGCCCGCCCACTTGGGAAAGGTTGCGCCGCACTCGGTGCAGCCGTACATGCGCTTGGCCTTGGCCATCTGGATCCCCCGGCAAAAACCGCGATGATAACGCAGCCACCGCTCAACGCGGCGCGGCGGTGCGGATTTCGCCGTTGGCCAGACGCGCGGCACTGTTGCCCAGCGGGTCTTCGGCATTGAGGTCGGCACCCTTGGCCTTGAGTGCGTCGAGCAGTTCGACACGCTTGAACAACCCGGCGTACATCGCAGCGGTTTGTCCGGCGCCATTGCGCTGATCGGGGCTGCAATCAGTGGCCATCAACCGTCTGGCAATCTGCATCTCGCCTTTGAAAATCGCGCCCATCAGCGCCGTGTTGCCACGTTGATCCTGCGCGCAGGCATCTGCGCCCGCCGCCAGTAACCGATCAACTGCCGCGCCCTGGCCGTGATACGACGCCAGAATCAAAGCGGTGTACCCCTTGCTGTCGCGGGTATCGAGGGCATAGCCGGACTCGATAAAGGTTTCGAGCATCGGCACATCACCGCGCCGGGCGGCATCGAAATAGTAATCCTGCAACTGGGCCTTGATCGCCTCGGGGTTCTGTTCGGCCAGCGCTGTAAATGACAGGCAACCGAGCAGCAATAACAGACAAAATCGCATCAGCCGTCTCCTTGGGCAAAACGGGGCCTGAGTCAGGCCCCGCGTGATATGGCGTCGAGATCAGTCGACCAGTTTCGCCGCCAGCGCCTTGACCCGGCTCAGGTCACCGTTGGCGACTTTGGCCACACCGGTGCCGTATTCCGGATCGGCCTTATAAAGGAAGGACAGGATGATGTGCTTGCTCTCGTCATCGGTGGTGGCCAGCGAGCCGCCGAAGCTGGCGATCAGGTCCTGACGCTCCTGCTGGCTGAACGAGCGATACAGATCACCGGCCTGCTTGAAGTTCTGCTCACGCTGGATCTTCGCCTGCTGGGTGCTGCCCGACAGCGCCATTTGGCTGTAGCGCGCATTTTGTGGCTCATCACGCGGTTGCAGACGGCTCGGCTGATAATTCACCCCGGACTGCGTGGCAGCGAAGTTCATCGCACCGTCCTGATTGCCGTTGTTGACGGCAACTTTGGGCGCGTTGATCGGCAACTGCAGGGCATTGGCACCCAGACGATACATCTGCGTATCGGCATAAGAGAACACTCGGCCTTGCAGCAGACGATCTTCGGAAGGTTCGATACCCGGAACAACATTGGCCGGGGCCATCGCAACTTGTTCGGTTTCCTGGAACACATTGGCTGGGTTACGGTTCAACACCATTTGTCCAACTTTTCGCTCAGGAACATTCGGCCAGATCTTGGTAGCGTCCAATGGATCGAAATCAAACTTGGACAAATCTTGCGGATTTAGCACTTGGATGTACAAGTCCCACTTCGGGAAATCACCCTTGTTGATATGACTGACCAGATCATTAGTCATATGACTGTAATCTTTCCCCTGAACTTTTGTAACTTGCTCGGGCGTCAGATTTTTGATGCCTTGCAAACTTTTCCAGTGAAACTTCACGTAGTGCACTTCGCCCTTGGCATTGACCAACTTGTAGGCATGCACACCATTACCGTCCATTTCCCGATAACTGGCTGGAGTTCCCGAGTTGGAATACAACTCGGTCAGCGTGCGAGTGGCTTCCGGTACGTGGGAGAAGAAGTCGAAACGACGCGAGTCATCGTCCAGGTTGGTACGCGGATCGGGTTTGAACGCGTGAACCATGTCCGGAAACTTGATTGCGTCGCGGATGAAGAAGGTCGGAAAGTTGTTGCCCACCAGATCCCAGTTGCCATCGGCGGTGTAGAACTTGGTGGCAAAACCCCGTGGATCGCGCAGGGTTTCCGGGGAATGGTTGCCATGCACCACCGCAGAGAAACGCACAAATACCGGAGTGACCTGGCCGGCAGCGAACACCTTGGCCTTGCTCAGGTCGCTGAGATCATTGGTCACCGTGAAGGTGCCATGGGCACCGGTTCCGCGGGCATGCACCACGCGCTCGGGAATGCGCTCGCGGTCGAAACGCTGGAGCTTCTGGATCAGTTGCACATCCTGCAGCAACACCGGGCCGTTGGCGCCGGCGGTCTGCGAGTTCTGATTGTCGCCAACCGCTGCGCCGTTATCTCGGGTCAGGGGTGCGGCGTTCACGGAAAAAGTCAGCAGGCTGGCGGTCAGTACGCCGAGCGTACGGCGATGGGGAAAAGCCCCCAGTCCAAGAGTGGAATTCATATCAGGTTCCTCTGGTTTTTTTGGGCGCATCCAGGTGCGCCAACCAGAGGCTAGAGGGCTATGCCGGTGAACATAAATAGAAAGTTCGCAACTCGACGATTGAAAAAAATGGCTTCCTGATCAGCGGTTTACGGCGTATTTCGCGCGCGATTAGTGGCACTTTGCAAACTAATCGTGGATTCATGTGTCGATAAAAACGGGCATTGTAAGAAGGTGTTTCGCGCAGGACGCGTTTTGCTGATTTACACTGCGTACACCAACCTCATCTGTAACAAGGAAATAACCTATGGGCGTGCTAAGTGAGTTCAAGGCCTTCGCGGTCAAAGGCAATGTGGTCGACATGGCCGTCGGTATCATCATCGGTGCCGCCTTCGGCAAAATCGTTTCGTCGTTTGTCGGCGACGTGATCATGCCGCCAATCGGCCTGCTGATTGGTGGGGTGGACTTCAGTGATCTGGCCGTTACGCTAAAAGCCGCCGAGGGCAGCGCCCCGGCCGTGGTATTGGCCTACGGTAAATTCATCCAGAGCATTCTGGACTTCGTGATCGTCGCCTTCGCGATTTTCATGGGTGTCAAAGCCATCAACCGCCTGAAACGCGAAGAAGCCGTGGCCCCTTCCCTGCCACCGGTTCCGACCAAGGAAGAAGAGTTGCTCGGCGAGATTCGCGATCTGCTCAAGGCCCAGAACAACCGGCCTTGACCGCTTCATGAATGAAAACGGCGCCTGATGGCGCCGTTTTTCTACCAGTAGTTTTCCACCGCTACCTGCCCCGGCCGCCGCGACAGGCTCAGGCTCATGTGGCGTTTTTTCATCAGTGCCCGAGTGTCATCGATCATCTGTGGATTGCCGCAGAGCATGACGCGCGAGTGCTCAGGGGTCAGTTCAACACCGGCTGCCCGTTCCAGCTCGCCGTTTTCAATCAGGCTGGTAATCCGACCGTGCAAGGCGCCACGCATTTGTTCGCGGGTAACCGTGGGAATGAATCGCAGTTTATGGGCATGTTCTGCCAGGTAATCACGCTCGGCCAACCCCGCAATCAAAGGCTGATAGGCCAGCTCCCGTGTCTCACGCACGCTGTACACCAGGATGATCCGCTCGAACCGCTCCCAGACCTCGAAGTCCTGCAGGATCGACAGAAACGGCGCGACCCCGGTGCCTGTGGATAACAGCCACAGATCCCGACCATCGACAAACCGGTCCAGTGTCAGGTAGCCAAAGGCCTGGCGCTCCACCAGCAAGGTATCCCCCACCTGCAAGCGGCTCAGCTCGCTGGTGAACTCGCCCCCCGGCACCACGATGGAAAAGAACTCGAGAAACTCGTCGAATGGCGACGAGACCATCGAGTAGGCGCGCCACACGGTACTGCCGTCGGCCTTGGTCACGCCGAGGCGGGCGAATTGTCCGGCGCTGAATCGAAACCCGGCGTCGCGTGTGGTACGCAGGGTGAACAGGCTGGGGGTCAAGCGCTGCACGTCGAGCAACGTCTGGGCCGTGAACTTATCTGCGCTGGCGGTCATGGGGCACTCCATTCAACGAATGCCCCCAGTGTCGCGCAAAATCAACAGCTTAAACACCGACAGTTTGTGCTGTTGTACGCTCGGCATTTCACAATTAAATTTATTTTCACTTGTGAATATTAACTAACTGGAACCGCTCAGCTTTTGAATTAAGGATGACATTTTATAAATAACCCCACTAATAACCCTTTATTTAATTTTCAAAGCAGCCAAGAGCGAAAAGATCAGAACACCACGTAAGAAACATCCTACACTCGGGTTCGTGCCGGATCCTTTGGATCCAAACCGCACTCCCAGGAAAAGCCTCACGGAGTTTGTAATGGAAATGTGGAAGGAGTCGCAACTGAAGCAACTGACTTTCGCAAAGGAGATAGAGACTGCCTATCCGATCCTTTTGAGATTCGCTGAGAATATCGGTTTTAATTTCTGCGCGATCTCGTTGACTTCGAATAATCGGAACGACAACTTAAACCCCTTGCAAATCAACAACTACCCTCAAGAGTGGAACGAACTCTATGAACTTGAACGCTACGGCAAGATTGATCCGGTAATATCACACTGCAATCACTGTATGTTGCCGGTGATGTGGAGCGAAGACCTGTACTCGCAAACACCAGAACTCTGGCAGGCGTTGCAAGAACATGGCTTGCGCCACGGCTGGTCACAGTCGTTCCATCATGAAGCATCCGGGCTCTGCACCACGCTGAGTCTCGCCAGAAAAAAGGGTCCTTTGAGCCCGCTCGAGCTGTACGAGCATTTCGGTTACATGTTCTACGTAACCGGCCATCTGAGCGAGTTGTTCGCCAGAACCTTGCCCAGGCACACCGACCCTCTCACCCGACCGAAGCTTTCACCCCGGGAACTGGAAGTGCTGAAGCTTTCGGCCGTCGGCAAGACCGCTTATGAAATTTCGCGGATCCTTTGCCTCAGCGAACGGACTGTGAACTATCACGTGCAGAACGTGATTTCGAAGTTGAATGTGTGCAACAAGATTTCCGCAGTCATTGCGGCCACGCGCATCGGCCTGCTGGACACGCCGTAAACGCTAAAACCTGCGAGTATTCGAGCGCAAAAAAAAGTACCATTTGCGACCTTCCTGAGTGATGACGGCAACTTTGGCGTCGTGGTCCACTCGGACGGTTCCGCAGCACGCTCACCTGGGCCGCGGGCCACCCGTTGATTACCCAGAGTCCCCGTCCCATGCCCTTGCTCGATACGCCCTTTGCCCAACTCGATCTGATCCGCCAGCCTGAACAGCAGAATGAACCGCTGCAAGCCTTCGATGCGGCCGACGAATACCTGCTCAATCATCTGGCCGCCGAGCAACCGGCAGCGGATACCCGGGTACTGGTGCTCAACGACAGCTTCGGCGCCCTCGCGGCCAGCCTGGCGGGCAAGGTTCAGGTCAGCAGCAGTGGTGACTCGTTCCTGGCTTTTCAGGGCCTTGAGAAAAACCTGGTGCGCAATGGCCTGGCGTTTGATGCCGTGCGCGGCACACCGGCCAGCGAGCCGTTGGTCGGCCCCTACGACCGGGTGCTGATCCGTGTGCCGAAAACCCTGGCGTTGCTTGAAGAGCAATTGATTCGCCTGCAAGGTCAACTGGCTCCGGGCGCGCAAGTGGTGGCTGCGGCCATGGTCAAGCATTTGCCACGGGCGGCTGGCGACCTGCTGGAGCGCTACATCGGTCCGGTACAGGCGTCGCTGGCGGTGAAGAAGGCCCGCTTGCTGATCGCCACACCTGAAGCGAAAGCCCCGACGGTCTCGCCCTACCCGTCGCGTTACCTGCTCGACGAACCGGCCATCGAGTTGCTCAACCACGCCAACGTGTTCTGCCGCGAAGGGCTGGACATCGGCACCCGTGCGTTCCTCCCGCACTTGCCGAAAAACCTTGGTTCGGCCCGGGTCGCCGACCTGGGCTGCGGCAACGGCGTATTGGCGATCGCCAGCGCCCTGCGCAACCCTGACGCGCATTACACGCTGGTCGACGAATCGTTCATGGCGGTGCAATCGGCTGGCGAGAACTGGCGGGCGGCACTGGGCGAACGAGAAGTGATCGTGCGGGCCGGCGATGGTCTGGCCGGACAAGAGCCGCAATCGCTGGACGTAGTGCTGTGCAATCCGCCGTTCCATCAACAACAGGTGGTGGGTGACTTCCTCGCCTGGCGCATGTTCCAGCAAGCCCGCGAGGCGCTGGTGGTGGGCGGTGCGTTATACATCGTCGGCAACCGTCATCTGGGTTATCACAGCAAACTGGCGCGGCTGTTCCGTGGCGTCGAACAAGTAGCGGCCACGCCGAAATTCGTGATTCTCAAAGCCCGCAAGTAAAACCTCAGGCAAAAAAAACCCTCCGTGGTACGGAGGGTTGTAAACCGTGCCCAGAGGCAACGGAACGGGATGTTTCAGTGAGTGGTCAGGCCCGCCGCGCTCATGAACAGGCGCATCAGGCTGGCGGCAACGAACAGCGCGCCGACGCTCCCGATCCAGATCAGGGCCAACCAGCCGAGCCGCTGCCACAGCGGCTTTTTTTCGGCCTCTTCAATCTCGTGCAGGGAATGTTTGCCGTTCATTGCATCGTTCCTCCGTCAGGCGATGGCGTCACTGACGACACCATCGCGAGCAGGCTCGCTCCCACTGGGTGAGCGGAGCGCAGGCTAGTGATAACCGTCTTCATGGGTGACCTTGCCGCGGAACACGTAGTAGCTCCAGAAGGTGTAACCCAGGATAAACGGGATGATGAACAGCGTACCGACCAGCATGAAGCCTTGGCTCTGCGGCGGTGCAGCGGCGTCCCAGATCGAGATCGACGGCGGCACGATGTTCGGCCACAGGCTGATGCCCAGACCGCTGTAGCCGAGGAAAATCAGCACCAGGGTCAGCAGGAACGGCATGTAGTTGGCGTTGCGCGCCACCGCGCGGATCAAACCGTAAAGGGTGATCAGCACCAGAATCGGCACCGGCATGAACCAGAACAGGTTCGGCATGCTGAACCAGCGTGTCGCGATTTCCGGGTGAGCCAGCGGCGTCCACAGACTGACGATGCCGATCACCGCCAGCAGCACGAACGCCAGCGGCCGCGCGAGGTTGTGCATCTGTTCCTGCAACTTGCCTTCGGTCTTCATGATCAGCCAGGTGCAACCGAGCAAGGCATAGGCCACCACCAGCGCAGCGCCGCAGAACAGGGTGAATGGCGTCAGCCAGTCCAGTGAACCGCCGGCGTATTGCCGATTGACCACTGGCAAGCCGTCGATGAATGCCCCGAGTGCCACGCCCTGAAAGAACGTCGCCGCCACCGAACCGCCGATGAACGCCTTGTCCCACAGGTGGCGCTTGTCGTCCTTGGCCTTGAAGCGGAACTCGAACGCCACACCGCGAAAAATCAGGCCGATCAGCATGAAGATCAGCGGCAGGTACAGCGCCGACAGCACCACCGAATAGGCCAGCGGGAACGCGCCAAACAACGCCGCGCCGCCCAGTACCAGCCAGGTTTCGTTGCCGTCCCACACCGGGGCCACGGTGTTCATCATCACGTCACGGTCGGTCTTGCCCGGGATGAACGGAAAGAGAATCCCGATTCCCAGGTCGAAACCGTCCATGACCACGTACATCATGATGCCGAAGATGATGATCACGGCCCAGATCAGCGGAAGATCAATACCCATGAGTCAAATCTCCTTTTCCAGGCTGCGCTGCGAGTCAGCGTCGGTGCCTTCGTCATCGGCGGCGGACAACGGCCGCGCCGGTGTGCGTTTCTGGCCAGGACCACCGTCGTTGGTTTCCTTGCCCTCATCGGTTTTCGGCCCTTTGCGCACCAGACGCATCATGTAGCCGAGCCCGGCACCGAACAGCGCGAAATACACCACGACGAACATGATCAGGGTGATGCTCATCTGCATGAAGCTGTGGTTGGAAGACGCATCCGCCGTGCGCATCAGCCCGTAGACCACCCACGGCTGACGCCCGATCTCGGTGGTGAACCAGCCGGCGAGGATCGCAATCAGGCCGGACGGTCCCATCCACAACGCCAGATACAGGAACGGCCGCGAGGTGTAGAGGGTGTCGCGCTTGCGCAGCCACAGGCTCCACAGACCGGTGAAGATCATCAGGAAGCCGAGACCGACCATGACCCGGAACGACCAGAACACGATGGTCGAGTTCGGCCGGTCTTCAGGCGGGAACTCCTTGAGCGCCGGCACCTGCTTGTCCAGCGAGTGGGTCAGGATCAGGCTGCCGAGATACGGAATCTCCACGGCGAATTTGGTTTTCTCTTCCTTCATGTCCGGCCAGCCGAACAGGATCAACGGCGTCGCTTCGTTGCCTTTGTTTTCCCAGTGGCCTTCGATCGCGGCGATTTTTGCCGGCTGATGCTCAAGGGTGTTGAGGCCGTGGAAGTCACCGATGACCGCCTGGATCGGCGCGACGATCAGCGCCATCCACATCGCCATCGACAGCATGGTGCGGATCGCCGGGTTGTCCTTGCCGCGCAGCAGGTGCCAGGCCGCCGACGAGCCGACGAAGAACGCCGTGGCCACGAATGCAGCGGTCGCCATGTGCATCAGGCGATACGGGAACGACGGGTTGAAGATGATCGCCAGCCAGTCGGTCGGGATCACCTGACCGTTGACGATCTCGAAGCCTTGCGGCGTCTGCATCCAGCTGTTGGAAGCGAGGATCCAGAACGTCGAGATCAGCGTACCGATGGCCACCATCACGGTGGCGAAGAAGTGCAGTTTTCGCCCGACCTTGTTCCAGCCGAACAGCATCACCCCGAGGAAACCGGCCTCGAGGAAAAATGCCGTGAGCACCTCGTAGGTCAGCAACGGTCCGGTGACGGAACCGGCGAAGTCCGAGAAACGGCTCCAGTTGGTACCAAACTGGTAGGCCATGACCAGACCGGAGACCACACCCATGCCGAAGTTGACGGCAAAGATTTTCGACCAGAAGTGGTAGAGATCCCGGTAGGTGTCGTTATGGGTTTTCAACCACAAGCCTTCGAGCACCGCCAGGTAGCTCGCCAGACCAATGGTGATGGCCGGGAACAGGATGTGGAACGAGATGGTGAATGCGAACTGAATTCGGGCGAGATCGAGCGCCTCTAAACCGAACATACGTCTTCCTCTGTCAGGTAATACCGGCGATGGGGCTTGCGGCCCCTGCACCTACTGCCCCCACGAATATCGAGTGCGGCGAATTCTGATTCGTTCTTTTTTAATAACCATCGCAACGCAGGGAGTCTGGCCATTGGGCCACCAGACCATGGCCCGGGAGGGTCTTGATCTGGATCAAGCAATGTTGAAAGAGTAGTCCCATTTCCGACGAAGAACGGCGTGGTCGTTTGCCGCGTGACAAGTTGCCTCATTGCCTGAGCAACGTTCTGAAAGACATTCCCGGAGCGGCGAAATCCCTTGTGGCGAGGGAGCTTGCTCCCGCTCGGCTGCGCAGCAGTCGTAAAACCTGCCACCTTGACCTATCCAGAGAAATGCACGGGAGTGCTTCGCCCTCCAGCGGGAGCAAGCTCCCTCGCCACAAGAAACTGAGGGTTTTGGACGATAGATGTCTGGCTAACTAAATTTTTTGTCATAGCAACTTCCTGTTACAGACTGGTGATAACCTCGCGGTTCCCCCCCGAGCCAGACCTGCCTTCAGATGCCCAGCCAAGAGCCCCTGCTGTTACGTCACCATCGTCCATTTCTCGCGTTCTGGTTCGCCCGGATCTTCACCGCCAGCGGTTTTCAGATGCTCACGGTGGCGATCGGCTGGAATCTGTATCAACTGACCGGCAACGTGCTCGACCTGGGTCTGGTCGGTCTGGTCGAATTCGCGCCACGGGTGTTGTTCATGCTGCACACCGGTCACGTCGCCGACCGCTATGACCGACGCCGGGTCGCGGCGATCTGTCAGTCGTTGCAGGCGATGATCGCCCTGGCGCTGGCCATCGGCAGCGCCACCGATCACATCACCCGGGAAATGATCTTCATCCTCGCCTTCCTGCTCGGCGGCGCACGCTCCTTCGAGCTGCCGACCACCCAGGCACTGCTGCCGAGCATCGTGCCCAGTGCCCTGTTTCCACGGGCGGTCGCCGCAGCACAGTCGGCACAGCAGTCGGCCACCATCGTCGCCCCGGCGATGGGTGGCCTGCTCTACGCGTTTGGCAGTGTCTGGGTCTACGGCCCGACGGTGTTGCTCTACGTTATCGCCTGCACCTTGATGCTCAATCTGCCCGCGCGGCAGACGCCGCTGAACAAAGGCAAAGCCACGCTGGACTCGCTGCTGGCCGGGATTCGCTTCATCCGCAGCCGCCCGGACATTCTCGGGGCGATCTCGCTGGATCTGTTCGCCGTGCTGCTCGGTGGCGCCACCGCGTTGCTGCCGGTGTTCGCCAAAGACATCCTGCTCACCGGCCCATGGGGCTTGGGCCTGCTGCGTTCGGCGCCGGCGGTTGGCGCGCTGGGGATGTCGCTGTTCCTCGCCCGGTTTTCCGTCGAACGCAACGTTGGCCGGGTGATGTTCACCGCGGTCGGCGTATTCGGCGTCGCGACCATCGCCTTCGGCCTGTCGACCTCATTCTGGTTCTCGCTGGCGGTGCTGGTGGTGCTCGGCGCGGCGGACATGATCAGCATGGTGATCCGCGCCTCCTTTGTGCAACTGGAAACCCCGGACGAAATGCGCGGCCGGGTCAGCGCGGTGAACGGCCTGTTCATCGGCGCCTCGAACCAGTTGGGCGAATTCGAATCCGGCCTCACCGCGCACTGGTTCGGCACCGTACCGGCCGTGGTGATGGGCGGGATCGGCACGCTGGTGGTCACCGGGACCTGGATCAAACTGTTCCCGACCCTGGCCAAACGCGACCGGATGCATGTGCCGGTGGAAGAGGCGAAGGTCTGAGGCACATCAGCGAAATCAACACGCCAAGCACAAATTGATTGAAAAGGTGCGGTACATAGTTACCGCACAGAGTGTAATGTATCGCCTTACACTCGCCGCCATGATCAAATCCTTTCAGCACAAAGGCCTTCGTGGCTTCTATGAAACAGGTTCGACCCGCGGAATTCGCGCCGATCACGCAAAACGTCTGGCACGTATGCTGCAGTTCATGGATCGCGCAGCACTTCCCGCAGATCTTGATCTGCCGGGTTGGCGCCTGCATCCACTGAAAGGTGAACTGTCCGAATATTGGTCGCTCAGTGTTTCAGGCAACTGGCGGGTTATCTTTCGTTTTGTCGGTTCGGACATCGAATTGGTCGATTATCTGGACTACCACTGACAGGAGGCAGGCTCATGCCCATGCACAACCCGCCACACCCCGGTGAAACACTGCTCGTGGATGTCTTGCCAGAGTTAGGCATCAGTGTGAGTGAATTGGCCAGACATCTGGGCTTCGCCCGCCCTCACCTTTCCCGCGTATTGCACGGCCATGCACCGATCAGCCCGGATCTGGCAGTACGGCTGGAGCGAGCAGGCATTGGCAAGGCGCGTGTGTGGCTAGGCGTTCAAACCGATTACGATCTGTGGCAAGCAGAGCATCGGGAGCAACCAGCCATTACGCCTATCGCTGCCCACGCCTGAAGCCATCACACCAACATCTCCCCCGCCACCTTCGCCCGCAACGCCTTGCCGCCAAGCTGCTCAACCAGCGTCAGGGCAAACGCCAGTGCGCCACCAGAGCCTTGAGCGGTGATGCAATTGCCGTCGACCACCACCGGTTGATCAACAAACGTACAACCCGACAGTTGATGACTGGTAGCCGGCAGGCAGGTCATGCGCCGCTGACGCAGGACGCCGAAGGCTTGCAGGGCGATGGCCGGGGCTTCGCCTATGGCGGCGAACAGGCGTCCGGCGCTGGCCTGATCCTTGAGCAATTGCTGCAGCGGCTGATGTGCCGCCAGGTGTTGTGAACCGACAACACCACCGGGCAGGGCAATCAGGTCAAAAGTCTGCGCCAGCACATCGACCAGCATGCCATCCGCCATCAGGCGCGTACCGCGCGCGCAGGTCAGCATGCGCCGGCCTTCGATGCTGGCCGCTACCACTTCGATACCGGCGCGGCGCAGCACGTCGATCAGGGTCACGCTTTGCAGATCATCGATGCCCTCGGCGAGGGTAATCAGGGCTCTAAAGGTCATGGGCGCCATCCGCTGGGTGATCTTCCAAGCGTAGTCAGCTTTGTCCTGCCCCGTCCGGTGATAGCCGTTACTTGATGTAAAGCTGGGTCGACAGGGTGTTGCGCGGCGCGTTGAGCGAGGTGTTGCTGAAGCTGAAGGTGCCTTCCTGCTTGCCCGCCAGATCGAAGGTATACAGCGAGCCGACAGTTTTGCTGCCGGGGGTGCACTCGGTCAGATTGCCGTTATCGTAGGCACACACCGGGGCCCGTGTGCCGGTGACTTCAAAACCGTCCAGCGTGGCGTGCGGCTGGTTCTGGCCATAGCCGACTTCCAGCACATACACCTTGATGCTCGGGCCGCTGTGATTGCACTGGGTTTGCGGCTGGTTATCGCCGATGTCTTCGAGGCCGCAAGCCGGCGACTGAACCTTGATCACCTTCACTTCAGTCAACGGTGGCGCCGAGGCTGCCAGCGCCGCCGTCGACCCGGCCATCAGCCCTGCCATTACCCAGAAAGCCTGCATCCAGCGCTTGCCCATATGATCGCGTTTCCCCGAAAAATTCAGCGCGCAGTATGGCGCAGATAACCCTCCGGCAAAACTTCGACGACGTTCGGCACCAACAACCGCCATATTCCTCACGCTGCTGGTATGATGCGCGGCTTTTTCCGGCCCACCACAAATTCCCAGGCGCTTGCGACGGTCTGTGCTTTGCTGTTGAGGTCGATACATTCACGGCGCCGCGCGCGCCACGGGGAGCAGACATGCTGGAAAGGCTGTTTCAACTCAAGGCACACAACACCAACGTGCGTACCGAGATTCTGGCGGGCGTCACGACCTTCCTGGCCATGGCCTACATTCTGTTCGTCAACCCGAGCATTCTCGGCGAGACCGGCATGGACAAGGGCGCGGTGTTCGTCGCCACCTGTCTGGCAGCCGCCATCGGCTCGACCATCATGGGCCTGATCGCCAACTACCCGATCGCCCTCGCGCCTGGCATGGGCCTGAACGCCTTCTTCACTTACACCGTGGTCCTGCACATGGGCCACACCTGGCAAGTGGCGCTGGGCGCGGTGTTCATCTCGGCAGTGTGCTTCTTCCTGCTGTCGATCTTCCGCATCCGCGAATGGATCATCAACAGCATCCCGCTACCGCTGCGCTCGGCGATTGCCGCCGGTATCGGCCTGTTCCTGGCGCTGATCGCCCTGCACAACGCCGGCATCGTAGTCAGCAACCCGGCGACCATGGTCGGCCTCGGTGACCTGAAAGCCCCGGCGCCGATCCTCGCCACCCTCGGCTTCGCGCTGATCGTCGCCCTCGAAGCGCTGAAAGTGCGCGGCGCAGTACTGATCGGCATTCTGGCGGTGACCATCATTTCCATCGCCATGGGCTTCACTCCGTTTGGCGGCGTGACCTCGATGCCACCTTCGCTGGCCCCGACCTTCATGCAACTGGACATCAAGGGCGCGCTGGACATCGGTCTGGTCAGCGTGATCTTCGCCTTCCTGTTCGTCGACCTGTTCGACAACTCCGGCACCCTGATCGGCGTCGCCAAGCGCGCCGGCCTGATGGGCAAGGACGGCCACATGCCGAAAATGGGTCGTGCACTGATCGCCGACAGCACCGCGGCGATGGCCGGCTCGCTGCTGGGTACTTCGACCACCACCAGCTACATCGAATCCGCTGCCGGCGTGAGCGCTGGCGGGCGTACCGGCCTGACGGCGGTCGTCGTGGCGATCCTGTTCCTGCTGGCGCTGTTCTTCTCGCCACTGGCGGCCAGCGTTCCAGCCTTCGCCACCGCACCGGCGCTGCTGTTCGTCGCCGTGCTGATGACTTCCGGTCTGGCGGAAATAGACTGGGAAGACATCACCGTGGCCGCACCGGTTGTGGTTACCGCGCTGGCGATGCCATTCACTTACTCGATCGCCAACGGCATCGCCTTCGGCTTCATCTCCTGGACCGTGATCAAGCTGCTGTCGGGCCGCGCCCGTGAGCTGAACCCGGCGCTGGTGATCCTGTCGATTCTGTTTGTGATCAAGTTGGGTTGGTTCAACGCATGACTTTCGATTCCCAGGCCTACGCCACTCAGCTCGAAGACAAGGTCACGCGTTTGCGTGACCTGCTGGCCCCGTTCGATGCGCCAGAGCCGACCGTGTTCGACTCGCCGCTGCAGAACTTCCGCCTGCGCGCGGAATTTCGCCTGTGGCGCGAGGGCGGTGAGCGGCACTACGCGATGTTTTCCCAGGACGACAAACGCACGCCGATCCTGATCGAAGAATTCCCGATTGCCAGCCTGCGCATCAACCAGTTGATGCCGCAGCTCAAGGCGGCGTGGCAGGCCAGTTCGGCGCTGAGCCACAAGCTGTTCCAGGTGGAGTTCCTGACCACGTTGGCCGGCGATGCGATGATCACCCTGTGCTATCACCGTCCGCTGGACGAGCACTGGCATGCGGCCGCGTCGAAGTTGGCGGCTGATCTCAACGTCAGCGTCATCGGCCGCTCCAAGGGCAAGCGCGAAGTGATCGGCCACGATTACGTGGTCGAGAAGCTTGAAGTCGGCGGTCGCACCTTCAGTTACCGTCAGCCGGAAGGCGCGTTCACCCAGCCCAACGGCACGGTGAACCAGAAGATGCTCAACTGGGCGTACGAAGCATTGGGCGATCGTCCCGACGATCTGCTGGAGCTGTACTGCGGCAACGGCAACTTCACCCTGCCGCTCGCCACCCGCGTGCGCAACGTGCTGGCCACCGAGATCAGCAAGACCTCGGTCAACGCCGCACTGAGCAACCTCAGCGAAAACGCTGTGGATAACGTCACGCTGGTGCGTCTGTCCGCCGAAGAGCTGACCGAAGCGCTGAACGAAGTGCGTCCGTTCCGTCGCCTGCACGGCATCGACCTGAAAAGCTACGAGTTCGGCAGCGTGTTCGTCGACCCGCCGCGCGCCGGCATGGACCCGGACACCTGCGAGCTGACCCGGCGCTTCGACAACATCCTGTACATCTCCTGCAACCCGGAAACCCTGGCGGCCAACATCGCCCAACTGCACGACACCCACCGCATCACCCGTTGTGCAATGTTCGACCAGTTCCCGTGGACGCACCACATGGAGTCCGGGGTGCTGCTGACCCGTCGTTGATGGCGAATGCCAGATACGAGAAAGCCGTCGTGATTGACGGCTTTTTTGTGCCTGCTTACGGTGCCGTGTCGGTTTTACGTGGACGCCCGCCCTTCTTGCCATTCGCTCGTGCGGCTTCGGATTTTGCCGCACTGCTTTGACGACCGTTGCGCGAAGCTACCACCGAAGCCGCCATTCTCATGAGTGACGGGCTCGCCGAGATCATTCCGGAGATGGAAACGTCGAGGTCTTTGCCCTCGTGACAAAGCGCAGTGCCTGCAAAACCGACTGTCAGGCTTGCATAATCGTCTGCCTCAAACCCTTCGAACTCCGGATACTGGCTTACCGGTAGCAACACACCGCTGCCGTCTTCAAAACGAATGACCAGAGAGGGGGTTTCAAAGGTCACGGAAACAGCCTGCAAGCTACCTGTTTGTCGCGCTTCGCCACGTTTTATCGCGGCATCGAGCATTTCTTCCGTCAGTGGACGATGCACGGACGGCTTTGCCTTGATGACATTCATAAATCGATTTCCACTCCTTCCAGTTTGCCGAGCAATGTCAGAAGAGTCTTGTCGGCTTCTGGCTCATAACGCGCCGAACTGATCCTGTAGGTCGACGAGAAAGCGGCACGACATCCCACAGATCAATGTCGTTGTGCCAGAAACTGAACTGAAATCGGGCATTCCAGGCGCCTGCATTAACGTGGACATGTGGTGGGCAATGCTCATCTCGCAACATGATGCTTATCGACAATCCCTTGTAACTGCATACCTTCATGCTAACCCATCCGTTAGGTTAATAAGTTTCAAGATTCGATTTTCCTTGCAAATCCTACGGTCGGTGCTGCACAGCACCCAATGGCTTTCCCCCCTTTGAGACTAGCGGCGGCATGGGTGAGGAGGTGCTGAATCTTTAAGAAAAAACGTAAGCAAAGCTGTCGATACAACTCGAGCAAATCTGAAATGAAAACGGCTTGTGTGCGATCACCGAACAAAAAAGCCAAAGGTCCAGGCAGTTCAATTGACCATGGTAACCATCTGGTACATTTTACCTCCACAGGCTGAGACCCTCGGCCCAAGCCAAAAACAATAAGTGGAGTTTGCCCCCATGCCCCCTATCGTTCTGGTGCTCAACGGCCCGAACCTGAACCTGCTCGGCACCCGTGAACCTCAGACCTACGGTCACGAAACCCTGGCCGATATTTCTGCACTGTGCGGGCGCGCCGCTGAAGAATTCGGCCTGACCGTGGAATTTCGCCAGACCAATCACGAAGGCGAATTGCTCGACTGGATTCACGCGGCACGCGGACGCTGCGCCGGGATTGTGATCAACCCGGCGGCCTGGACACACACCTCGGTGGCGATCCGCGACGCGCTGGTGGCCAGTGAATTGCCGGTGATCGAAGTGCACCTGTCCAACGTGCATGCGCGTGAGCCGTTCCGCCACCACTCGTTCGTCTCGGCCATCGCCACGGCGGTGATGTGCGGCTTCGGCAGCCATGGCTATCGCCTGGCCCTGGAGCATTTCAGTCAACGGCTGAAAGGACGCGCAGCATGATCCGTAAGAACGTAATACTCGCCGGGCTGATTGGCGCGGGCATTCAGGCCTCGCGCACGCCAGCACTGCATGAACACGAGGGCGATGCCCAAGGCCTGCGCTACCTGTATCGACTGATCGACCTCGATCAGTTGCAACTCGACAGCAACGCGCTGCCCGACTTGCTGCTGGCCGCCGAGCGCATGCACTACACCGGCCTGAACATCACCTTCCCGTGCAAGCAGGCGATCATCCCGTTGCTCGATGAACTGTCGCCGGAAGCCCGGGGCATCGGCGCGGTCAACACGGTGGTGCTCAAGGATGGCAAGCGCATCGGCCACAACACCGATTGCCTGGGTTTTGCCGAAGGTTTTCGCCGAGGCCTGACAGACGCTGCGCGTGAGCGTGTCGTCCAGATGGGCGCCGGTGGTGCCGGGGCGGCGGTGGCCCACGCGCTGCTGAGCGAAGGCGTACAGCAACTGAGCATTTTCGACGTCGACCGCGAGCGCGCCGAGAGTCTGGCGAACAACCTGAACCAGCATTTCGGCTCAGGCCGCGCGGTGGCCGGGCGAGATCTGCCGGGCACGCTGAATCAGGCCGATGGTCTGGTGAATACCACGCCGATGGGCATGGCCAAACTGCCGGGCATGCCGGTGCCGGTGGAGCTGCTGCGCAGGGAATTATGGGTTGCGGAGATCGTGTACTTCCCGCTGGAAACCGAACTGCTGCGCAACGCCCGTGCCCTCGGTTGCCGCACGCTGGACGGCGGCAACATGGCGGTGTTTCAAGCGGTGAAGGCTTTTGAATTGTTCAGCGGCGTGGTGCCGGATGCGCAGCGAATGCTTGCGCATTTCCAAAGCATGAATAGCTGAAGATCAACATCGATCCTGTGGGAGCGGGCTTGCTCGCGAAAGCTGTGTGTCAGGCGCCAGATGTATAGGCTGACACACCGCCATCGCGAGCAAGCCCGCTCCCACATTGGAGGGTGTCAGGCTTGCAAGTAGCGCAACACCGACTCGCAGATCATCTCGCGATGACGCTGCTTGATGCTTTCGTCCGGCAGGTCGATCTGAAAAATCTCACCGAACGTATGGCGGTTCGAGACGCGATAGAAGCAGAACGAACTGATCAGCAAGTGCACGTCCAGCGCGTCCAGCCCGGCGCGGAACACACCCTCCTCGGCACCGCGACGCAAAATCTCGCCCAGTGAATCGAGGATCGTATTGTTCATCGCCTTGATCGTGTCCGAACGCTTCACGAACTCGGCGTTGTGGATGTTTTCGATACAGACGATGCGCACGAAATCGACATTGCGGTCGTGGTGATCGAAGGTGAACTCCACCAGTCGGCGGATCGCCACCACCGGGGGCAGCTCGGCCAGGTGCAGGCGGTTTTCGGTGCTGCGGATGTCGCCGTAAAGCTTCTCCAGCACCTCGACATACAACTGCTCCTTACTGCCGAAGTAGTAATAGATCATGCGTTTGGAGGTGTGGATACGCTCGGCGATCGCGTCGACGCGGGCGCCGGACAAACCCTGCTGGACGAACTCGACGATCGCCTCCTGCAGGATGTTCTCGCGGGTCTTTTCCGGGTTGTTCTTGCGACTCTTGCGCGGCTCGATGCCAGATACGACGGGGGCTGCGGGGAGTTCTGAAGTCATTGTCATTGCGGGCTCACGGCCATCACTGCACAGGCTGGCGATTATGGGCCGCACAACTGCGCTAAGGAAGCTGCGCGACCCGTGTTTAATCCCGCGTTTACGAATTTCCTACAACTTCGCCTGGCGCACCGCGCCGCTGCGTGATTTGGCCATCGCCGCCAGACGCACCGCGACGTTCGCCGCACCATAACCGGCATAACCGTTTTTACGCTGGATGATCTCGAAAAAGAAGCGCCCCTCGAACGGCTCGGTGTACACGTGAAACAACTCGCCACCCTGCGCGTCACGGTCGTAGAGCACGTTGTAATACGCCAACTCACTGAGGAATTCGTCGTCGAAATCGAAGCGCGCGGCGAGGTCGTCGTAATAGTTGAGCGGGATATCCAGCAACGGCACACCAGCTTCTTTGGCGCGGCTGACTTCGGCGAAGATGTCATCACAATCGAAGGCGATGTGATGCACACCGGAGCCGCGATAACTCGACAGCGCATGGGAGATCGCGGTGTTGCGATTCTCGGAGATGTTCAGCGGTAGACGGATCGAGCTGTCGCGGCTGCGCAACGCCCGGCTTTTCACCAGACCATACGGATCGGGCAGCACCACTTCATCGTCAGCCTCGAAATCCAGCAGGCTCTTGTAGAACAGCACCCAACTGTCGAGGCTGTCGGCCGGCAACGCCATGGCCATGTGATCGATGCGCTTGAGGCCGCCACGAGCCTGAGCGTTCGGCAGCAGATTGAAGTCGGTGCCATAGACATCCGCCGCTTCATCCACCAGATAAATCAGGCTGCCATCCGGTGCACGCACTGCGGCCAGTTCCAGCTCGTTGGGGCCGACCAGGCCGCGATAGGGCTGGCCCTTGTAGGCGACCGCACGAGCGAGTGCGCTGGCGCTGTCCTTGACCCGCACGGCAGTGGCGCACAGCGACGGGCCATGGGCCTCGAAAAAACTGTGGCCAAACGAATACGGTTCGGCGTTGAGGATCAGGTTGATATCACCCTGACGCAGCAGGCTCACGCTCTTGGAGCGGTGCTGTCCGGCCTTGACGAAGCCCAGGCGCTCCAGCCAGTTGCTCAGTTTGGCGCCGAGGCTTTCGTCGACGGCGAACTCAAGAAACTCGATGCCGTTGTATTCGCTGGCCGGCGGCGTTTCGAAGAGGATTTCGCGGTTGGCTACCGGCGTTGCTTGCTGTTCCAGGCGCTGACGGGTTTTCTCTTCCAGATACAGCAGCGAACGCAGACCATCGGCGGCATTCGCCCGTGGCGGTGCGGCGCGGAAACCATCGTTGAAGATCTCCAGCGACAACGGCCCGGTGTAGCCGCTCTGGATGATCGGCGCGAGGAACCCCGGCAGATCGAATTCGCCCTGCCCCGGGAAGCAACGGAAATGCCGGCTCCATTCCAGAACATCCATGGCGAGGATCGGCGCGTCGGCCATTTGCACAAAGAAGATCTTGTCGCCGGGAATGTCGGCAATCGCGCTTGGATCACCTTTCAGCGACAGGGTGTGAAAACTGTCGAGCAGCACGCCGAGGGCCGGGTGATCGGCCTGGCGGACGATGTCCCAGACCTGTTGATAAGTATTGACGTGCCGGCCCCAGGCCAGCGCTTCATAGCCGATGCGCAACCCGCGAGCGCCGGCCCGTTCAGCCAGCAGGCGCAGGTCATCGACGAGAATCCGTTGATCGCCGATGCTGTCCGCCGAGGCGTTGCTGCAGACCAACACCAGATCGGTGCCCAGTTCCTGCATCAGGTCGAATTTGCGCTCGGCCCGCTCCAGATTGCGCGCCAGTCGATCACGCCGGCAGCCTTCAAAATCGCGGAACGGCTGGAACAGCGTGATGGCGATCCCCAGGTCAGCGCACATCTGCCTGATTTCCCGCGGGCTGCCGTCGTAATACAGAAGATCGTTCTCGAAAATCTCGACGCCGTCGAACCCGGCGGCGGCAATGGCTTCGAGCTTTTCCGGCAGGGTGCCGCTCAGGGAAACGGTGGCAATGGAACGCTGCATGTTTCTACTCCCGGACTGCGCTGCAGTTTTTTACAGGGGATCGTTTTTTATCGTGAGGAAATTATTGGCTGCATCGTCTTCAGCAGCAATTTAAAGTGTACCAGCCGGTTAGTTTTGCGTGCGATTATCGAACACTATGGCGTTTCGACGAATTGACGATTTTTCGTCCACTGCCCACCATCGACTTCACATTGAGTCCGGAAATGAACCTTCGGTCGCAGTGCGTGCAAACAACACCACATAACAAATTCAAAAACGGGTGGAACAATGATTCCTTCACAGACTTCCCGCATGGCCCCGGCCATGAGCACTGCCACGGGTGGCATCGGCGACAAGATCCGCGGCGCCATGGCTGTCGGCAAGACCCGTTGGGGCATGCTGGCGCTGGTGTTTTTCGCCACGACCCTGAACTACATCGACCGCGCCGCCCTCGGCGTCATGCAGCCCATCCTCGCCAAGGAAATGAGCTGGACGGCGATGGATTACGCCAACATCAACTTCTGGTTTCAGGTCGGCTACGCGATTGGTTTCGTCCTGCAGGGACGATTGATCGACCGGGTCGGCGTGAAACGTGTGTTCTTCTGCGCAGTGCTGCTCTGGAGCCTGGCCACCGGCGCTCACGGTCTGGCGACTTCGGCCGTGGGCTTCATGGTCTGCCGGTTCATCCTCGGTCTCACCGAAGCGGCCAACTACCCGGCCTGCGTGAAAACCACGCGCCTGTGGTTCCCGGCCGGTGAACGCGCCGTGGCCACCGGCATCTTCAACGCCGGGACCAACGTCGGCGCCATGTTCACGCCGATGCTGTTGCCGCTGATTCTCCACGTGTGGGGCTGGCAGGCGGCGTTCCTGTGCATGTCGGCACTCGGCGGGATCTGGCTGCTGTTCTGGGGCTTGAAATACTTCAACCCGGAAGACCATCCCCGGGTGAAGAAATCCGAACTCGACTACATCCAGCAGGAAGTCGAACCGGAACAGGCCCGCGTACCGTTTTCACGCATCCTGCGCATGCGTGGCACCTGGGCGTTCGCCCTCGCCTATTCGCTGACCGCGCCGGTGTTCTGGTTCTACCTGTATTGGCTGCCGCCGTTTCTCAATCAGCAATACAACCTGGGCATCAACGTCACCCAGATGGGTATTCCGCTGATCATCATCTACGTGACGGCCGACTTCGGCAGCGTCGGCGGCGGCATTCTGTCGTCGTTCCTGATCGGTCGCGGGATGAACTCGATCAAGGCGCGGCTACTGTCGATGTTCCTGTTCGCCTGCTGCATCATTGGCGTGATCATGGCCGCCGGTTCGAGCAATCTGTGGGTCGCCGTCGCGGCAATCTCTCTGGCCATCGGCGCGCATCAGGCCTGGACTGCGAACATCTGGAGCCTGGTGATGGACTACACGCCCAAGCACATGATGAGCACGGTGTTCGGTTTCGGCGGCATGTGCGCAGCGATCGGCGGGATGTTCATGACCCAGATCGTCGGCCACATCCTGACCGTCACCCATAACAACTACACCGTGTTGTTCACGCTGATCCCGGCGATGTACTTCCTGGCGCTGACCTGGATGTACTTCATGGCGCCGCGCAAGATTCCAGACGTTACCGAGTAACCCCGGCCTGCACCACCCTCCCCCTGTGGGAGCGGGCTTGCTCGCGAAAGCGGACTGACACTCAACATTGATGTTGACTGATCCACCGCCTTCGCGAGCAAGCCCGCTCCCACAGGGTTGTGTCTTTATCTCACTTACGGCTCTGCTGCCACGCCGCCGCCAGGCCGCTGCAACAGATCACCGCGATCCCGATCACCGTCAACAGACTCGGCGTGTGATTGAACACCACCCACCCCAACAACCCGGCAAACACGATCTGGCAATAACCGAACGGCGCCAGCAATGCCGGCGCGGCATGGCGGAACGCCTGGGTCAGAAACAGATGCGCGGTCATCCCGCAACTGCCCAGCGCCAGCATCAACACAGCGTGAGACAACGTTGGCACTTGCCAGAAGAACGGCACCAGCGCACTCATCACCAAGGTGTTGCACAACCCGGCGAAGAAGTTGCTGGTGGTCGGGCTGTCGATTTCCGCGAGCTTGCGCGTCAGCAGTTGATAGAAGCAGAAAAACAACGCCGAGCAGAATGGCAGCAACACCGCCGGGGTGAACAATTCGCCGCCCGGATGGACGATGATCAGCACCCCGATAAAACCGCAGATCACCGCGATCCACTGTCCGCGCGTCACCCGTTCCTTGAGCAGCGGCACCGACAGGGCCGTCACCAGCACCGGCGCAAGAAAGTTGACCGCCGTGGCCTCGGCCAGCGGGATGTACAGCAGCGCAGTGGTGAAAAACAGACTGGTGCCGAGCAGGCACAACGCCCGCGCCAACTGCCACAACGGCCGTTTGGTGCGCAGCACGCGCAACCCCGACTGCGGCAGGAAAATCCCCGCCATCAGCAAGGTGTGCACCAGATACCGCGCCCACACCACCATGATGATCGGGTAGAAACCCGAAAGGTATTTCGACAGGGCGTCGTGGCTGGAGAACAGGAAGGTCGCCACGACAATCAGCAAGATCCCCTTGAAGGGTTGGTTGACACCAGAGAGCGGGGTGCTGACGGTCATCGGATTTCCTTGTGTTGCAAAAAAGATCAAAAATCTTCGCAGGCAAGTCTCGTCGCCACTGGAACAACACTGTCCCTGTGGCAACGGGGTTGCCCGCGACAGGTGCGCAGCAGCGCTTAAAGCCGCGCCAACAACGCTCGGGTGCTATCCATCGCCATCTGCGCCCGCTGCAATCCACTCACGCCCTGCTCGAGCAATTTCACCGCAGGAATTTCCAGGCTCAACGCAAGATTAGTCGGCAGCGCTTTCAGCAACCCGAGCAAGTCACAATCGCCCTCGCCGGGAAACCGCCGCTCATTGCGCGCCTGACGCAAGATCTCGGCCATGTCCGCCGGTCTCGGGCCCGCCACATCACACAATTGCGCATAACGCAGGCGCGCAGGCGCGACGTGGGCCAGATCCTCCAGCCGTGAGCCGGAGCGATCGAAATGAAAGGCATCGACCAGCACCGCGGCATTTTCCCGCTCGGCGTTGGCAACGATGCGCAACGCCTGCTCGAGGTTGCGCGCATCGGTCCAGGGCATGAACTCCAGATGCGGATGCAAACCGTAAGGCGCCGCCAGATCACACAGCGCAGCAAAATTGTCGGTGAGCCGTTGCTCGTCAGGATCGTTGCCGGCGACCAGTAACTCACTGGCGCCGAACTCCGCACCGACGGCCAGCAATTGCTCAAGATCGGCGACCACGGTTTGCGGTTTCAAGCGCAGGATTTCCACATCGAGCACAGCGATGCCAGTGTCGCGCAAACGCGCCAGCGTCTGACGCCGCAAATCAGCATCGGCCACCAACGGAAAGTGATATTCCTCGGGCGTCGCCGGCTCGAGACGCAGGCCGACATGACTGTAACCGGCACGCGCCGCCACCTCGACCATTTGCGGTGGCGACAATTCGAGTACGGTGAGACTGGCCAGGGACAGGATTCGTTCGTTCATGTTCAAGCCTCGACCACTGCAGGGGAACAGGCACGACCGCTGGCCGCCGCCTCGCGAATCGCCTCGACCAGCGCCAATGTTCGTGCGGCATCGGCGGCACTGACCAGCGGTTCGACTTCACGCCGCGCGACCTGCACAAAATGCTGCAGCTGCAAACGCAAGGCGTCACCGGCCGCGCAATGTTCCTGCACCGCGAGCAAAGGCTCGTGCCAACCGGCATCGACTTGATCGGCAGCGTAATGCCAGCGCTTGAGTTGCGGAATGCTCAGCGCCCCGGCGGTACCCGCCAGCAGATAACACGGCTGATCGACCTGACGCGGGTAGACCGGGTTCTCCCCGGAATTCAGCTCCCAGCTCCACGGCGCGGCGACGGCATCAGAACCGCTCAGCGTACCGAGTGCACCGTCGGCAAATTGCAGCAACAGCGCCACACTGTCTTCGTTGGCAAAACCACGCACCGCGTTGTCGGTGACGGCCTGCACCGATTGCACCTCACCGCACAGGTGACGCAGCAGATCAAGGTCGTGAATCAGATTGGTCAGCAACAGGCCCGCCCCCGGCTCACGGCGCCACGGGATCTCGAAATAACGGTCGGGTTTGCGTAACTGGAACAGCGCGGTAACCGTGGTCAGCCGCCCGAGCGCGCCGCTGCGCAACAACTCATGGGCGCGCACGATCAGCGGATTGTGCCGCCGATGATGGCCGACCAGCACCGGCACGCCACAGCGTTTGACCGCCGCCACCAGTTCACGCACCTCATCCAGGTGCACGCCGACCGGTTTCTCGAGCAACACCGGAACCCCGGCGGCGAGGCAATCCAGGGCGGTGCTGACGTGCTGATTATTCGGATTGGCCACGATCACCGCGTCTGGCCGCGCCTGCTCCAGCATCTGCCGATGATCGGCGAAATACGCCACGCCCCACTGCCCCGCGAGCGCGGCAGCCTGCGGGCCGGGATCGGCCACTGCGCATAAGCGGGCTTCGTTGAGGGTTTGCAGGTGCTGGTAATGCTGCTGGCCCATGTTGCCAGCGCCGATCAGGGCGATACGAAGGGGCGGAGTCAAAACGCGATCCTTTTGTGATTGTTGTTGGAAAAGTCACTCCAGCAACAATTTAGAACCGCGTTCCACAATCAAACACCCAGTGATGGGAAAACCGTGCGAACACCGCACAATTTTGTACTTGACGCTCAACCTGTAGGAGCTGCCGCAGGCTGCGATCTTTTGACTTTGATTTTCAAGATCAAAAGATCGCAGCCTGCGGCAGCTCCTACAGGGATCGGTGCGAGTCAGACGAACAATTCAGACGCCAGACTCGCCGCCGACAATTCCTCGGTGAACTTCACCAGCAACGGCGCCAATTCGTGCAGTCGCGCGCCGGGCATCCGTGCGCTTGGCCCGGCAATGCTCATTACGCCGATCACTCGCCCGTCCACCGGATGCTTGACCACCGCGGCAATCGCCGAGGTGCCCACCGCCGAACTTTCCTCGACACAGGCATAACCCTGTTCCCGCGCCAGGCGCAGGCGCTCCAGCAGTTCGATATTGGAGCGCGGCGCATTCGGCCCGACGCCCACCGGTACTTCCGCGCCCTGGCGCTCGACCAGCGACAACGCCTCGGCATCGCTCATGCACGCCAGCCACGCATGCCCGGAGGCGGTGTAGAACAGCGGCGCATCGCGGCCCATGTCCGGGTCATAACGCAAGCCCGTCCGTGCGCCCTGTGCCTTGGCGATCCAGGTCTGGCGCTCGCCATCGATCACCCCCAGACGCACCAGTTCACCGGTTTCCTGAGCCAGTCGATCCAACACCGGTTGCACGATGTCGGCACCGCTGCTCGACAGATACTGAAACCCCATCGCCACCAGTTTGGTCGACAAGTGATAGCGCAAAGTGTCGGCATTCTGCCGCACGTAACCCAGGCGAATCAGCTCGGCGAGCATGCGGTGAGTGGCACTTTTCGGGATGTCCAGTTGCTCGGCGAGGGTCTGCATCGGCAGCCCGCGCGGCTCACTGGTGAGGCTTTCCAGCACGCTGAAAACCCGTTCGATCTGACTGCCGGCCATGGGGAAATCCAAGTGAAATTTTACCGATTCTAAAAGACATCTCACGCAAAGCGAAATCCGGAACTGGCCGGGCGATAACCGCCCACTTTACTGAAACAAGCCTTGTTGCAGCCACGCTTCATTGATTAATTTCTGGAATCAAATTCCAATAAATCCAGCTGCGGAGCTTTGCCTGATGCCTGCCGAACTTCCCGAAATCGACTGCGACGTTCTGGTCGTCGGCTCCGGAGCCGCCGGTTTATCCACAGCGGTCACTGCGGCGTGGCATGGTCTGAAAGTCATCGTGGTTGAAAAAGATCCGGTATTCGGTGGTGCCACTGCGTGGTCCGGCGGCTGGGCATGGGTGCCGTGCAATCCGCTGGCCCGGCGCGCCGGCATCGTCGAGGACGTTGAGCAACCGCGCACTTACCTGCGCCACGAACTCGGCGAGCATTACGACCCGGCAATGGTCGATGCCTTCCTCACCGCCGGGCCGCGCATGGTCGCGTTTTTCGAACAGCACACCGCTCTGCAATTTGCCGACGGCAACGCCATCGCCGACATTCATGGCGATACACCCGGCGCGGGCACGGGCGGTCGCTCAGTCATCGCGGCGCCTTACGACGGGCGAAAGGTCGGACGCCTGCTCAAGCGTTTGCGCACAACCATGCGCGAAACGTCCTTCATGGGCATGCCAATCATGGCCGGCGCCGACCTTGCGGCGTTCCTCAATCTCAGCCGATCACTGAAAGCCGCGTGGCACGTAACCCGGCGTTTTACCCGGCACTTGCTTGACCTCGCGGTACACGGCCGGGCCATGCAACTGGTCAACGGTGTGGCGCTGGTCGCACGACTGGCGAAGTCCGCCGAGGACCTTGGCGTCCTGCTCTGGGCGTCGGCACCGGTGACCGAACTGCTGCGCGATGAAGCAGGGGTTTGCGGCGCGGTGGTCAGCAGCGCCAAAGGCCCGATCCGCATTCATGCACGCAAAGCCGTGGTGCTGGCCGCCGGTGGATTTGCCAACGACATCGAGCGACGCAAGGCCTTGTTTCCGCGCACGCCCACGGGTCATGAACACTGGGCACTGCCGCCGCTGGCGGTGAATGGCGACGGCCTGCGCCTGGGCGAAAGTGTCGGCGCCACGGTCAACACCGACGTGGCTTCGCCCGTGGCCTGGGCGCCGGTCTCGCAAGTGCCCCATGCCGACGGCAGCATCGGCCATTTCCCACACATCATCGAACGCGGCAAGCCGGGAATTATTGGCGTACTGCGCAACGGCCAACGCTTCGTCAACGAAGCCAACGGTTACTACGACTACGTCAGCGCCATGGTTGCCGCTACGCCTGAAGGCGAAGAAGTCGCCTCCTGGCTGATCTGCACCCGCGCCTTTCAACGGCGTTATGGCTTGGGCATGTCGCGGCCGTTTCCCGTGCCGGTGTCAGGATTTATCCGCAGCGGCTATCTGAAAACCGGCAACACCCTTGAAGAATTGGCCAGCGCCTGCGGTATCGATCCCAGCGGGTTGCGCCACACGGTAGAGGACTACAACCGCCATGCACGCTACGGCGAGGACCTGTTGTTCGGTCGCGGCGCAACGCCCTATAACCGCAAACAGGGCGATCCGGCGAACCTTCCCAACCCTTGCGTTGCCCCAATAGAGACAGGCCCCTTCTATGCCGTGAAAGTCCAACCGGGCTGCTTCGGCACCTTTGCCGGGCTCAAGGTCAACCCGCATGCGCAAGTGCTCGACGCCCATGCCCGCCCCATCGCCGGGCTCTACGCCGCCGGTGGCGACATGGCCAGCATCATGGGCGGGCACTATCCGGCGGGCGGGATCAACCTCGGCCCGGCGCTGACTTTCGGCTACATCGCCGCCCGGCATATCGCCGGCATCACTGCTTTCGAACAGGAGATCGACCATGCAGCACATCGTTAACGCCCAGGGTTTGAACATGCCGAAACTCGGCCTTGGCACCTGGCCGATGCTCGGCGACGAATGCACCCGCGCCGTGGAGCAAGCGCTGGAACTTGGCTATCGGCACATCGACACGGCAGCGGCCTACAACAACGAAGACGCCGTCGGACAAGCATTGGCGAACACACCGACACCCCGCGAGCAGATTCATGTCACCACCAAGGTCTGGTGGGATCAGTTGCAACCCGACGCGATGCGCCACTCGATGCAGCGCAGCCTCAAGGCCTTGCGCAGCGAGTACGTCGACCTGTTCATGATCCACTGGCCGAGCACCGACTGGGATCTGCCGCGCACCCTCGACACGTTGGCCTCGTTCAAGGAACAGGGCCTGGCACGCAATATCGGTGTGGCGAATTTTCCTCTGCCGCTGCTGCGCACAGTCGTCGAGGAATACGGTATTCCCCTCTCGGCGATCCAGGTCGAGTACCACGTCCTCCTCGGCCAGAACGCCCTGCTCGACTACGCCCGCCAACACGATCTGGCACTGACGGCCTACACGCCATTGGCGCGTAACAAGGTCTCGGAGATTCCACAGATTCAGCAGATTGCCGAAAAACACGGCGTGCTGCCGACTCAGGTCGCATTGAAATGGCTGCTGGATCAGCCCAACGTCGCGGCGATTCCCAAGGCCAGCAGCCGGGCCAATCAACTGGCGAACCTGGCTTCGCTGCAGGTTGAACTGGACGCTGAAGACCGCGCACTGATCGCCGCACTGCCGAAGAACCAGCGTCAGGTCAGCCCGGATTTCGCCCCGGTGTGGGATGCCTTCGATCGCTGACGCACAGCGCGCCGAGAGAAATCCGCCAACGGATTGAATTAGTCGCGTACACGCTCGTCAATAACAGGCCCGCCCTCGTCACCCGAGGCCGGGCCTGTTGGCGTGTGCTCGAATAGACGGACGACCGGACTGGCGCCACACTCTCACACCAGCAACACTCATCACCACGTACAGAAAGAGGATTTCCCACATGCTATGGAAAAAAGGCCGACGCAGTGACAACGTCGTCGATGCCCGTGGCGATGATACCCGCGGTGGCGGCGGCATGCGTTTCGGTGGCGGCAAGGGTCTGAGCCTGGGGGCGATCCTGTTGATCGTCGGCATCGGCTGGATCACCGGCCAGGATCCGTTGCAGATCCTCGGCCAGCTCACCGGGCAAATGACCGAGCAATCGGCACCGGCCTCGACGCAAACCCGACAGGCGCCACCGGCCAACGACCAGCAGGCCGAATTCGTGCGGTCGATCCTTGGCGATACCGAAGACACCTGGGGCGCGATTTTCCAGCAGGCCGGCCGCCAATATAAGGACCCGACCCTGGTGCTGTTCAGCAATCGGGTGAATTCCGCCTGCGGTCTGGCGACTTCGGCGACCGGCCCGTTCTATTGCCCGGCCGATCAGAAAGTCTATCTGGACATGGCCTTCTTCCAGGAAATGGCCCAGCGCTTCAAGGCTGCCGGCGATTTCGCCCAGGCCTACGTGATCGCGCACGAAGTCGGCCACCATGTGCAGACGCTGCTCGGCGTCTCGGCAAAAATTCAGGCGGCCCGTCAGCAAGGCCGGCAGATGCAGGGCGACGGCGGTTTGCTGGTGCGCCAGGAACTGCAGGCCGACTGCCTCGCCGGCGTCTGGGCCTACCATGCGCAGAAGCGCCTGAACTGGCTGGAACCGGGTGACGTCGAAGAGGCCTTGAATGCGGCCAACGCCATCGGTGATGATCGCCTGCAACAACAGGGTCAGGGCCGTGTGGTGCCGGACTCGTTTACCCATGGCACGTCGGCGCAAAGGGTGCGCTGGTTCAAAACCGGTTTCGCCCAAGGCCAGGTCGGCCAGTGCGATACCTTCGCGGCGAAAAACCTGTAAATGCGCAAATGGCTTTTGGCTTTACTGATCATCGGCGGCCACGCCCACGCGGCGGGCGTCGATGCCATCAGCCCCGGACGCCTGCAATTCGAGGCCGGCGAAATGGCCGTCGGCATCAGCCCGGCACCGGAAAAAATCGAGCGGGTGCTGATCGTCATTCACGGTCGTCTGCGCAACGCCGAGACCTACCGCAAGAGTGCCGAGCGCGCCACTGAACTGGCCGGGCAAACGGCGCACACGCTGGTGATCGCGCCGCAGTTTCTCAACGAAAGCGACGTCGCCCTGTACTCCCTGCCCAACACTTTGCTGCGCTGGAAAGGCAACGAGTGGATGGGCGGCGGTTTATCCACAGGGCCGAAGCCGCTGAGCTCCTACGCCGCACTCGACGCCATCGTCGCCCGGGTCAGTGATCGCAAACAGTTTCCGGATGTGCAGCAGATCGTGATTTTCGGCCATTCCGGTGGCGGACAAGTGGTGCAGCGCTACGCCCTGCTGGCCAAGGATCAGCCAGCGCTGAAAACCAACGGTATTCGCCTGCGGTATGTGGTGGCCAATCCGTCGTCGTACGCTTATTTCAACGAACAGCGGCCAGTGGCGTTCGATCACACACAGTGCCCGGGCTTCAATCGCTGGAAGTACGGTCTGAGCGATATGCCGGTGTACGCCGGTGGGCAAACGCCGATGCAGCTTGAAAGCAGTTACATCAAACGCGAGGTGATTTATCTGCTGGGGCAGCAGGACACCGACCCGCAACATCCGGCGCTGGACAAGAGTTGCGCCGCCGAGGCGCAGGGCGCGTATCGACTGGAGCGGGGCAAGGCGTTTTTCAGTTACCTGCTGCGCCGCCATCCGGAAGGGGTGAATCAGCGGCTGGTGGAAGTGCCCGGTGTCGGGCATAACGGCGATGGGATGTTGACGTCGCCGGAGGGGCAGAAAGCGCTGTTTGAGCAGTAAGTTGTGCGGTGGATGATCTGGCCTCTTCGCGAGCAAGCTCGCTCCCACAGTTGGAATGCATTCCCCTGTGGGAGCGAGCTTGCTCGCGAAGGCAATCTGACAGGCACCGAAGATCTCAGGCCAAAAGCATCCGCCGCAACTCGACACAATCCTGCGCATGCCAATCCGTCAGCTCCGGCCACGGGTTGTCCGGCAGATTCACCAGCACCGTCCGCGCCCCTGCCGCCCGTCCGCAATCGAGGTCGAAGCGGTAGTCCCCGACCATCACCATCTCGTTGGCCGGAACGTTCCAGGCTTCGGCCAGTTTCAGCAATCCGCCGGGATGCGGCTTCGGTGGCGCTTCATCGCGGCCCAGTACATCTTCCACGGCGAAGCAGTCGGCCAGGCCGATGGCTTCGAGCGTCACATGCGCGAGTTCCCGCGCATTGCGGGTCAGAATGCCCAGGCGATAGCCACGCCCGTGCAGGTCGCGCACCAGTTCCACCGCACCGGCAGCCGGTTTCGAACCCAGCGCCAGATCGCGCTCATGCTCCAGCAACCACGCGTGTTTCGCCGCGGCCTCCTCGGCCGGCAGCGAAGCGAGGTGGGTGAGAATGTCGTCCTCGGGCGGAATCGCCAGCGCCACGCGAATCGCCGCAAAGTCATGCACGGCGACGGTCAGGGTGCCGTCCATGTCGAACACCCAGTGCTTCACATCGCTCAGGCTCATGCCCAGTCCTTGCGGTGACGAATCAGGCCTTCCTGGGTCACCGACGCCACCAGTTGCCCGGCGCGGTTGTACACGCTGCCACGGGAGAAACCCCGGGAATTGCCGGCCCACGGACTGTCCATCGCATAGAGCAGCCAGTCATCGGCGCGCAGATCATTGTGGAACCACAGCGCGTGATCGAGGCTGGCGACCTGCATGTCTTTCTGCCAGACCGACTTGCCGTGCGGCAGCATCGAAGTGGTCAGCAAACCGAAGTCCGAGGCATAGGCCAGCAGGTATTTGTGCAGCGCCGGAATATCCGCCAACGCGCCGTCGGCACGGAACCACACGTATTTCACCGGATCGGCCGGTTGTGGGTTGTACGGGTCTTTTTCAGTGACCGGGCGCACTTCGATCGGTTTCGGGCACAGCAGTTTTTCGCGCATATGCTCGGGGATCAGGTGCGCCCGTTGCTGGGTCAGTTCCAGCTCCGACGGCAGGTTTTCCGGGCCGACCACCACCGGCATCTGGCTCTGGTGCTCAAAGCCTGCCTCGTCATACTGAAACGAAGCGCTGCAGGTGAAGATCGGGTGGCCTTTCTGGATGGCCGTGACCCGACGGGTGCTGAAGCTGCCGCCATCACGCACGCGATCCACCGAATACACCACCGGCAACTTGGCATCGCCCGGGCGCAGGAAATAGCCGTGCATCGAATGCACATGGCGCGCCTCTTCAACCGTCTGACTGGCCGCTGACAGCGACTGACCGAGCACCTGCCCGCCGAACAACTGACGGAAACCCAAGTCCTGGCTGCGGCCACGGAACAGGTTTTCCTCGATCGGCTCCAGGGTCAGCAGGTCGACCAGATCTTCCAACACTTGGCTCATTCAGACTCTCCTCACACAACGCTATGCCGCGCAGTCTTGGCTGCGGCGGCCCATTCAGGTTCTGGCGCGAGCCACTGTCGCGCCATTGTAAACGTCCGTGTCGGCTTAGCCATGCAGGGTTTGCAGCCATTGCTCCCTGGTGATTCGGTACAACAGATGCCGGCGCAACGGGTGATCGACGGCAACTTTGGGGTGATCGAAATCATCGGCCGGATCGTGCTGCATGCCAATCGCCTGCATGACTTTCTCCGAAGGCAGATTGCTCTGCGCGGTGAAAGAAACGATCTCCTTCAGCCCCAGCCGATCAAAGCCTGCGCGCAATGCCGTCCACGCCGCCTCACTGGCATAACCAAGGCCCCAATGCTCGCGGGCCAGACGCCAGCCGATTTCCACCGCCGGAGTGAACGGCGCGTCGAAACCGACCACACCCAGACCGGTAAAACCGATGAACTCACCGCTGTCCTTGCGCTCCAGCGCCCACAGACCGAAACCGTGCTCGGCAAAATGCCCGCGCACCCGGCCGATCATTGACGCACTTTCCAGGCGGCTGAGCGGGGCCGGAAAGTAGCGCATCACCTGCGGATCGGCGCACATCGCCGCAAATGCCGGCAAATCCTCGTCGCGCCACTGACGCATCAACAGGCGTGCGCTTTCGAGTTGCTGAATCGGCTCCATCATGCCCCTCCATTTCCATGCCGCAAGTCTACATCGCTGGTAGGATCGTTCACTCTTTCCTGCGTTCCCAATCTTCAACAGCCATACGAAATCACCATGCCACTGCCGCTGATCTACCACGAAGACTACAGCCCCGAGTTTCCGGCGGATCACCGCTTTCCCATGGACAAGTTCCGCTTGCTGCGCGATCACCTGGTCGACAGCGGCCTGACCCGCGACGCCGACCTGCTGCGTCCCGAGATCTGTCCCAACGACATCCTCGCCCTGGCCCATGACCGTCGCTATATCGAACGTTACATGAGCGGCGAGTTGTCCCGTGAAGACCAGCGGCGCCTCGGCCTGCCATGGAACGAAGCCTTGGCGCGGCGCACGGTGCGTGCGGTCGGTGGCTCGATTCTGGCGGCGGAAAAAGCCCTGGAGCATGGTCTGGCCTGTCACCTGGCCGGCGGCACCCATCACGCCCACTACGACTACCCGGCCGGGTTCTGCATCTTCAACGACCTGGCGATCATCAGCCATTACCTGCTGCAAAGCGGTCGGGTGAACCGAGTGCTGATCTTCGATTGCGACGTGCATCAGGGCGACGGCACCGCACGGATCCTGCAGGACACACCGGAGGCGATCACCGTTTCCCTGCACTGCGAAAAGAACTTTCCGGCACGCAAGGCCGAAAGCGACTGGGACATTCCGCTGCCCAAAGGTATGGGCGATGCCGACTATCTGCAGGTGGTGGATGACACGCTCAACTACCTGCTGCCGCTGTATCAACCGGACCTGGTGCTGTACGACGCCGGCGTCGATGTGCACAAGGACGACGCCCTCGGTTATCTGCAACTGACAGACGAAGGCGTCGCCGCCCGCGATGAAAGCGTGATGCGTCACTGTCTGGGCCGCGACATCCCGGTGGTTGGCGTGATCGGCGGCGGCTACAGCAAGGATCGCCACGCCCTCGCCCGCCGCCACGGCATCCTCCATCACAGTGCGCAACGGGTCTGGACGTCACACGGTTGTCACTAAGCTGTGCTGCGTTACCCACAATGGCTGTGGAACGGCCTGTGGATAACCTGAGCGAAAGGGACTACAGCCCATACCCCTCATGGCCTGCAGCACACTGACTAATTTTTAACCAGGTATCGAATCCACTAAATACCCCTGTGGGAGCGAGCTTGCTCGCGAAGGCGGCGTGTCAGTCAACTGGATGTTGAATCTACCGACGTCTTCGCGAGCAAGCTCGCTCCCACAGAGATCTCCCACATCGATCTGCGCTGTTAGAATGCGCGCCTTATCCCGCCATACCGCAGCGCACGCCATGACCCAGACTTCCGCCCCCCTCCCCGCTCACGTCGCCATCATCGGCGGTGGCCCCGCCGGCCTGATGGCCGCCGAAGTGCTGAGCCAGGCCGGCGTGCGCGTCGATCTGTATGACGGCATGCCCTCGGTCGGTCGCAAGTTCCTGCTGGCCGGGGTCGGCGGCATGAACATCACCCACTCCGAGCCTTACCCGGCGTTCCTCGCGCGCTACGCCGAACGCGCGCCGCAGATCGCGCCGTTACTGCGCAGTTTCGACGCCGACGCGTTGTGCCGCTGGATCCATGATCTGGGCATCGAAACCTTTATCGGCAGCTCCGGCCGGGTATTCCCCACCGATATGAAAGCCGCGCCGCTGCTGCGCGCCTGGCTCAAGCGCCTGCGCGACAGCGGCGTGGTTATCCACACCCGCCATCGCTGGCTCGGCTGGGATGAACACGGTGCGCTGCGCATCGCCAGCCCCGACGGCGAAATCACCGTCAAACCCGACGCCACCCTGCTCGCCCTTGGCGGCGGCAGTTGGTCGCGGCTGGGTTCGAATGGCGCGTGGATGCTGCCCCTTGAGCAAAAAGGCGTAGGACTGGCGCCGTTACAACCGAGCAATTGCGGATTCGAAGTGGAGGCCTGGAGCGAGTTTCTTGTCAGTAAATTCGCCGGCGCACCGCTGAAAAATGTCGCCATCGGTTTGAACGACGATATCCCGCGCCTGGGCGAATGCGTGGTCACCGCGACCGGGTTTGAAGGCAGCCTGATCTATGCGCTGTCGGCATCGATTCGCGAAGCGATCAATGCGCATGGCTCAGCCACGGTGCACATCGATCTGCTGCCCGGCCGTCCTGTGGATAAATTACAGGCCGCGTTGAGCAAACCACGCGGCTCGCGTTCGATGGCCAAGCATCTGCACAGTCAGGTCGGGATTGATGGGGTGAAAGCGGCGTTGTTGCGAGAGCTGAGCGATGCAGCAACGTTTGCTGATCCGGCGCTGTTGGCGCGGGCGATCAAGGCGTTACCGCTGACTTTGGTAAAAACGCGGCCGCTGGACGAAGCGATTAGCAGTGCCGGTGGCGTGATGTTCGAAGCGCTGGATCAGCGTTTGATGCTCAAGGCGTTGCCGGGGGTGTTCTGTGCGGGCGAGATGCTGGATTGGGAAGCGCCGACGGGCGGCTATCTGTTGACCGGGTGTTTTGCCAGCGGGCGATCTGCGGGTTTTGGGATGCTGGAGTGGTTGCGCAAGGACTGAGGACCGCGGCGCGCCCTTCGCGAGCAAGCCCGCTCCCACAGGAGATCTCCATTTCAATGAAGGCCCATGTGGGAGCGGGCTTGCTCGCGAAGGCGTCCTTACAGACACCCCATCAGATCAAGGCTTGCGCTTACGCGGCCCAGTGTTGAACACCGGCACCTTGCGTACAGGCTTGATCGAAGGCTCGGGCGCCTGAGTCTCGCCGCTGTCGACCCATTTACCGAGATTGCGCTTGCCGCCACCGCCACCGGACGTCTTCGGCTTTTTCGGTTTCTTCGGCTTCTTGATCACCTGACCGCTGGCGTCGGTATCCGGCACGCGGTGCTCGGGCTCGAAGTCCGGCTCGTTATGGCGCTTCAAGGTCTGACGCGTGAGCATCTCGATTGCCGAAAGCATGTTCACTTCATCCGCGCACACCAGCGAGATCGCCTCGCCCGTCGCGCCCGCACGGCCAGTACGACCGATGCGGTGAATGTAATCCTCGGCCACAATCGGCAGGTCGAAGTTGACCACCAGCGGCAAATCTTCGATATCCAGACCACGGGCAGCGACGTCGGTCGCCACCAGAATCTGCACTTCGCTGAGTTTGAAACGATCCAGCGCACGCTGACGGGTCGCCTGCGGTTTGTCGCCATGGATGCCGTCGGCGTTGATGCCCAGGCCCTGGAGTTTTTCCACCAGCGCATCGACGCCATTGCGGGTCTTGGCGAACACCAGCACCTGCTTCCACTTGTTCTTGCGCATCAGGTGCACGAACAGTTCCGGCTTGCGCTTCTTGTCCACCGTCACCACCCACTGCTTGACGGTGTTGGCCGCGACGTTGCGCGGGCTGACTTCGATACTCAGCGGATCGTTGAGCATCTGCCCGGCGAGCAGGCGGATGTCATCGGAGAAGGTCGCAGAGAACAGCAGCGTCTGGCGCTTCTTCGGCAGCATGCGGTAAATGTTCGCCAGTTCTTCGGAGAAGCCCAGGTCGAGCATGCGGTCGGCTTCATCCAGCACCAGGGTTTGCAACTGATCGAGTTTCAACGCGTTCTGGCGGAACAGGTCGATCAGGCGACCAGGCGTGGCGACCAGCACATCAACGCCGCCGCGCAGCTTCATCATCTGCGGGTTGATGCTGACGCCGCCGTACACCGCATACGTGCGCAATGGCAGGTTTTCAGCGTATTGGCGCACCGACTCATGAACCTGCTCCGCCAGCTCGCGGGTCGGCACCAAAATCAGCGCACGCGCCGAATTGGCGGCCACTTTCGGCCCTTCCATGGCCAGCAACTGCAACAGCGGCAAGGCGAAACCGGCGGTCTTGCCGGTACCGGTCTGGGCCGCAGCCATCAGGTCGCGACCGGCCAGAACGGCCGGAATGGCTTGCGCCTGGACCGGCGTTGGAGTCTGGTAGCCGAGCTTCTCGAGGGAGCGCAGCAAGGGTTCGATCAGGCCAAGGGAGGCGAAAGTCATGGGAGTACCGTAGGAAAAATCAGCGCGGTTGCGCAAAACAAGGGTGCAATGGCGCGCAGTTTACCCTAATTCACACGTTGCTCTGCTGGAATGGCGGTCTTCGGCGTCTCCACGACGAGCGGCCGCGCCGGGCGCCGCCACTGCGGCAGACCGATCAGCACCACCGCGCTGATGATCACCAGCATCGCCAGCGCTTCTTCCATGCCGATGCTCTCGCCAACAAACACGATCCCCAGCAACACCGCCACTGCCGGGTTGACGTAGGCATAACTGGTGGCCGCTGCCGGACGCACGTGCTTGAGCAGGTACATGTAGGAATTGAAGGCGATGATCGAGCCGAAGAAAATCAGATAACCCAAGGCCAGCCAGCCTTCCACCGGCGGCAAGGCTTGCAGGTGTTCGCCGCTGACCGCGCTGCCGATCAGCAGCACCACGCCGCCCACCAGCATCTCTACGGCACTGGCCATCGCCCCTTGCGGCAACGGCAGGTGTTTGCTCCACACCGAACCGAACGCCCAGGTTGCCGCCGCAAAAATCAGCAGCGCCGCGCCCATCGGGCTCGATTGCAGGTTGGAACCCATGTTGAGCATGGCGATGCCGATAATCCCCAGCGCCACCCCGGCCCACTCCAGCCGAGTATTGCGCGCGCCCCAGAAATAGCCGCAGAGCAAGGTGAACAACGGCACCGTCGCCACCGCCAACGCGGCCACGCCGGACGCCACGCCGCTGTGCTCGGCGACACTGACCGCGCCGTTACCGAAACTGAGCAGCAAAATCCCGATGATCCCCGCCGCTTTCCACTGCGCCCAGGTCGGCGCTGGCGCCCCGCGCCAGCGCAGGAAGGCATACATCAGGCTGCCGGCAATCACGAAGCGCACGCCGCCGAGCATCAGTGGCGGCCAGTATTCGACGCCGATACGGATCACCAGATAGGTCGATCCCCAAATCACGTACAGCGCGAAAAACGCGGCGATCAGCGGCAGAGAAAAACGGCGCAAGGCAGGCATGGGCAGCTCGACAGTCAGAGGCAGGGTCCGAATATTCTAGAAAGGCCCGTGGGCAAAAATAAGTTACAAAACCTGTTTATCGCGCCGGTACACTTTTGAAACAACGGAGATCGACGGGATTAACCGCGATTTCGAAAGTCTGGCAATTTCAGGAGTCCGGCCTTGGACAAATACGACCGCATGCTGCTCAGCGCCCTGTTGGAAAACGGTCGCGCGTCCTACGCCGATCTGGCGCGCAAGGTGAACCTGTCTGCCCCGGCGGTGGCCGAACGCGTCGCCAAACTTGAAGCAGCCGGGGTGATCACCGGGTATCAGGCAAACATCGACCTGTCGAAAATCGGCTTGCCGATCCAGTGCATGATCGAATTGCGCCTGCACCAGAATGGCAGCCAGAAGGTGTATGACGAACTGGTGAAAATCCCGCAACTGACCGAATGCTTTCGAGTGACCGGCGATCCGTGCGTGATGATGAAGGGCGCGGTGGGCTCTATGCCGGAGCTGGAAGAGCTGATCAATCGGGTGGCGAAGTTCGGCTTCAGCAAGACCTCGATTGTGTTGTCGAGCGCAATAGAGAAGCGCGTGCCGTTGAGCCATATCGAAGGCACCGGCAAGTAATCAGCAACTCAGAGGATCCAAATGTGGGAGCGGGCTTGCTCGCGAAGAGGGAGTGTCAGACAACATTTTTGCCGAATGACACACCGCTTTCGCGAGCAAGCCCGCTCCCACAGGGGATTTGTGGCGTTCTTGGGATCAGCGGTAGCGCTGTAGATGCTCGCTGACTTTGGCGGCGGGGACTTTCTGCAGTTTGCACAGCAGGTCGTGGTTCAGCTCACGCACCCCATGCTTGTGCCGCAGTTCTTCCGCCAGATGCGCCATCAGGTTGGCCGCCATCTCGGCGTCCGCCATCGCCCTGTGCGCCTGGCCGGTATGCGGCAGGCGGGCGAACGTGGTGAGAGTGCCGAGCTTGTGATTCGGTGCCGCCGGCATCAGGCGTCGGGCCAGCAG
Source organism: Pseudomonas sp. 14P5.3.2 (assembly GCF_057799175.1). Classification (NCBI taxonomy): domain Bacteria; kingdom Pseudomonadati; phylum Pseudomonadota; class Gammaproteobacteria; order Pseudomonadales; family Pseudomonadaceae; genus Pseudomonas; species Pseudomonas sp. 14P5.3.2. The sequence goes on from NZ_JBYOKU010000018.1 coordinate 57,842, forward strand.
CAGTGAGCAGGCGAAGTTCTGCAGGCGGGTGCGATTGATCCGCCCCAGTTCGAAATCCCAGAACTTCTGGTCGAATGACGCGTTGTGCGCCACCAGCGGTGTGCAGCCGACGAATTCGTTGACCTCTTCCATCACCCGCTCTGCTGGCGGCGCACTGCGCAGCATCGCGTTGCTGATGCCGGTCAGTTGTTCGATGAACGCGGGGACGCGCACGCCAGCGTTCATCAGGCTCTGGTAACGCTCGACGATGCGCCCGTTCTCCAGCATGACCACGGCGATTTCCGTGGCGCGACAGCTGCTGTTCGGCGACAGGCCGGTGGTTTCAAAGTCGATGACTGCAATGCGTTCCAAACCGGGTTCAACTCCGAACAAAAATCAATTTTTGAGCAACAACGCGCCTTCGATCGGCACATAACGGCTGGCGGCGCGGATCAGCGAGTTGGCGGTCAGGCCCGGCACACCGTAGGCCACTGCCTGCACGCCGTGCTTGTTGATGATGCGTTCGAGCAGCATGTCGAAGTCGCCGTCACCGGAGGCCAGGACGATTTCGTCGACATGGTCGGCGGCGTCCATGATGTCGAGGGTGATGCCCACGTCCCAGTCGCCCTTGGCCGAGCCATCACTGCGCTGGATGTAGGGTTTGAGTTTCACGGTGAAACCGAGGTTGCGCAGGATCTGCTGGAACTGCTGCTGCTTGCTGTCGCCACGGTCGATCGCATAGGCATAGGCCTCGACGATCTGCCCGTCCTTGCTGATGTCAGCCCACAATGCGGCGTAGTTGAAATGGCAACCATAGGCCTGACGCACGGTGTAGTAGAGGTTCTGCACATCGGCGAACACTGCGATTTTTTTCACCGGAATTCCTGTGAGCGCGCGAGCGCACGAAGCGGAATCAGGCACCAGGCCCGAAAAAGGCGCTCAGTATGCCAGTAAAAAGCAGTGTGGCGAGGGAGCTTGCTCCCGCCGGACTGCGCAGCAGGCCCTTCTTTTTAAAAGAAAGGGCCGCTGCGCGCCCCAGCGGGAGCAAGCTCCCTCGCCACAGAAACGGTGTTGCCTGGTGCCTGACCGTTAGTCAGACGAACGAATCGTCGTCATCAAAGAACGACGAGTTGTCATCGCTGTAGTCGGTGTCAGTGAATCCGCCCTGGTCATTGCCAGAGAAACCGTTATCGGCCACACGCTGATCATTGCCCCAGTCGTTACCGCTCTGGTCGGCCACCTGCGCCGGCTCTTCCTTGATCACTTCAACGATTTCTTCGGGCTGCTGGTTGTGATGGAACAGACTGCTGATGCCCTGCGCCAGCATCACGCCACCGGCCACGCCAGCGGCGGTTTTCAGGGCGCCGCCGAGGAAGCTGCTGCCTGCAGCCGGTGCTGCTTGCTGCGGGGCATAGTTAGGCGCAGGCGCCCCCCAGTTCTGTTGTGCCGGCGGCGCACCAAAATTCTGTTGTGGCGCCGGTTCACGCCAGCCGCCGGTGGAAGCCGGAGCGCTCGGGGCAGGTGCCGGGCGCGAGCTGCCGCCGCCGAAGATGCTCGACAGGAAACCACCGCCGCCGCTGGGCGCCGGGGCCGCGCTCTGGGACTTGGCCGCTTGCAGTTCAGCCTGCAATTGCTGGACTTGCTGGGTCAGCTGCTTGTTCTGTTCGTCGAGGCTCTTGATCGCTGCCTCTTGCACCAGAATCGCCTGGGTCATGAAATAACCTGCCGCCGGCTGGCGGGTCAGGTGTTCCTTGATCCGCGCCTCGGCCTGGGCGTCGCGCGGGGCTGCCTCCGTTTCGGCCTGTTGCAGCCGGGAAAACAGTCCATCGATCAGGGTTTGCTCTTCGCTGTTCATGGCGACCTCGTAGATTGCCGGGGATAACGTTGCCCGTGTCCACTGTGGACATGGCGCACCTCTGTAATGGAGGCAGTGACAGGATGTTTCAACGACCTTTACCGAATGTTTACGTTTGTGTCGGCCCGCCCATCATCGGTTAAAGTGAGCCACTGTTTTCGACCTGCGATACCGACTGATGAATGCCTTCGATGTACTGCGCGACTCGCTGTATTTTTTCAAACGCCATCTGGCCAGCATCGTGCAGTTGTGTCTGCCGCTGGTGATCTTCGAGGCCGCGCTGCAGCAAGTAGTGGATCACGCCACCGACCCCGACAGTTTCTCCGCCGCCAGCGTGGTCGTCGGCCTGCTGGTGTATCCGCTGTACACCGCTGCGCTGATCCTGTTCCTCGACGCCCGCACCCGTGGCGAAGCCCCGCGCACTCTCGACCTGCTGGCGATGTCCGCCCGCCTCTGGCCGCGCTTCGCCCTGCTCACGGCGCTCAATACGTTGCTGATCCTGCTGGGACTGTCGCTGTATTTCCTGCCGGGCCTGATGCTGATGGTGATGCTCGCGTTCGGTGAATACCTGCTGGTGTTGCGCGGCATGGGGCCGTTGCAGGCGATGAAGGAAAGCCTGCGCCTGACGCGCGGGCATTTCTGGCGCATCCTGCTGTGCATTCTGTGTGTGATGGGACCGTTGTGGCTGCTCAAGGGCGCGACGCTGGCGGTGTACCCCGATCCACAGAATCCGCTGATCGCGGTCATGATCGACAGCGCACACAGCTTCCTGCAACTGTTCACCAGTGTGGTGCTGTTCCGCCTGTTCATGCTGATCAGCGAATTGCCTGACAAACGTAACGGCGCGGTCTGACCTCGTGGCCCTTGGGCCAAGCGTTCACCGTCAGGTATGCTCGGAGCCATCTTTGTAACGCGATAAGCCGAGCCATGCCCCGTCTACTGCGCTACACCCTGTTGCTGATTGTGCTCGCCATCGTCCTGATCGGCGGGCTGATCTACAGCCTGACATGGCGCCCCGGCGCCCGCGAAACCCTGCCGGTCAGCTGCATCGGTACGCCGCCGACCCTGGTGCCCGGACAAGCCCTGAAAGTCATGACCTGGAACGTGCAGTACCTGGCGGGCAAGCGCTACGTGTTCTGGAACGATCTGGCCCACGGCGACGACGAGTCGCCAACCCTGGAAGACATGGCTTTCAGCCTCGACGAAGTGGCGCGGGTGATCCGCGACGAGCAGCCCGACGTGGTTCTGTTGCAGGAACTGGATGACGGCGCCAAGGCCAGCGATTACCAGAATCAGCTCAAGCTGCTGCAAGAACGGGTCACCGACCTTTACCCATGCAGCGCCCACGCCTTCGACTGGAAGGCCGATTTTGTCCCCGACCCGCACATCTTCGGCAGCGTCGGCCGGCAACTGGCGACCCTGAGCCGTTATCGCATCGAACATGCCGAACGCCTGCAATTGCCGGTACCCCCGGCGAATTTCATCTCGCGCCAGTTCGAACCCAAGGACGCCCTCCTCGCCACCAAACTGCCGCTGAGCGACGGCGGGCAACTGACGGTGTTCAACACCCATCTGGATCGCGCCAGCCAACCGGACGACACCTTGCGGGCGCAAGTGACGGCGGTGGCCAAAGTGCTCGACACGTACGAAAGCCAGGGCCTGCCATGGCTGATCGGCGGTGACTTCAATCTGCTGCCGCTGGGCCAGTACCAACGCCTGCCCGATGAACAGCGCAAGCCCTACTCCGTGGACAGCGCGCTGCATCTGTTATGGGACAAGTACCCGATGATCCCGACCAACAACGAAGCCAGCGGCATCGACCGCGCCCACTGGCTGACCCATTACCCCAACGACCCCGGCCTCGATGGCCCGGATCGCACAGTCGATTACCTGTTCTACAGCCCGAAGATCAAACGGATCGAGGCGATGGTGCGCCAGGACGATACGCTGCGCATCTCCGATCATTTGCCGGTGATTGCGCGGTTCCTGCTGCCCGCCACCCCCTGATCACCAATTGCCCCCTGTAGGAGCTGTCGAGTGAAACGAGGCTGCGATCTGTTGATCTTCAAAAACAAGATCAAAAGATCGCAGCCTTCGGCAGCTCCTACAGGGGTTCATGTGATCAATGCACTTCCTCGAGGTCGTCATGCAGCAGCCCGAAGATCTCCCGCTTCATGTCGATAAACGCGCGCTCCATGACCATGTCCAGTGAGCGCGGGCGCTCGATCGGCACGTCGAGGATTTGCTTGATCCGCCCCGGCTTCGCGCCCATCACATAGACCCGATCGCCGAGCAGAATCGCCTCGTCGATATCGTGGGTGACGAACAGCACGGTCTTTTTGCTGTTGCCCCAGACCCGCAGCAACAGCTGTTGCATCTGCAAACGGGTCTGGCTGTCGAGTGCGCCGAACGGTTCGTCCATCAGCAGGATCTGCGGATCATTGGCCAGCGCCCGGGCAATCGCCACGCGCTGCATCATCCCGCCCGACAGTTGCTTGGCGTAGCTGTCGGCGAAGCCACTGAGGCCGACCTCATTGACGTAATAATCGACAATCTCCTTGCGCCGCGCCGCCGGCATGCCGCGCCGCTTGAGGCCGAACTCGACGTTCTGCCGCACGGTCAGCCACGGAAACAGCGTGTAGCTCTGGAACACCATGCCGCGATCGGCACCAGGGCCTTGCACTTGCTGACCGCCGACGTAGATCTCGCCAGAAGTCGGCTCGGCGAGGCCGGCGGTCAGGTACAACAAACTTGATTTGCCGCAACCCGACGGCCCGACCAGCACCGCGAACTGCTGATCCGGCACCTCGAACGACACCTGTTCCAGCGCAGTGAACGTACCGCCATCGGGCTTTTTGTAGCGCAGGCTGACCTTGTCCACTTGCAGGCGCGGGGCGGCTTGCGGCGCGGCAGCACGCGGTTCGATGAAACGATGATTGGCGGCGGTTACTGAGCCCATGCGGCAACCCTCAAGCGGAGAAAGCGGAACAGTTGATCGGTGACCAGACCCAGCAGACCGATGATCGCGATGGCGAGGAAAATCACGTCGACCTGAAAACCGCGCATGGCTTTCAGACTCAAGTAACCGAGGCCACTCGACGCCGCGACCAGTTCAGCCACCACCAGATAGGTCCAGGCCCAGCCCATGGTCACGCGCAAGGTGTCGAGCACGCCGGGCACCGAGGCCGGGGCGATCACATGCAGCACCGCATCGCGGCGATTGGAGCCGAGGGTGTAAGAGGCGTTGATCAGGTCCTTGGAAATCGCTTTGGAGACGTCAGCGATCATCACCAGTTGCTGGAAGAACACGCCGAAGATGATCACCGACACGCGCTGCTCCAGACCGATGCCGATCCACAAAATGAACAGCGGCACGAACGAGGTCACCGGCAGGTAGCGAATGAAGTTCACCAGCGGTTCGAGGAATGCCTGGACGATGCGAAAGCTGCCCATTAACAACCCCAGCGGCACCGCCACCAGCGACGACACAATGAAGCCGACCATCACCACTTCGACACTGGCCCACACATGCGTGCCGAGGGTGCCGTCGCGGCTCAGGCGCACCGCCGCTTCGAGCACCGCGCCGGGCGTTGGCAGGAACATCCCCGGGACGATGCCGCCGTAGGACAACCCGGCCCACAGGCCGATCAACAACACCCAGGCCAGACCGCTGGCGCTCCACACCACTGGCACCGGCAATCCGGTCTTGGGCGTCAGGCAGCGGCTCAGCCATGATTTGCGCTTGAACATGCGGACCTCCTAGAGCGGGCTGACGAAACGGTTGTCGACCAGCTCGTCGTGGCTGACGTTGTAGGGCTTGCCTTGCAGTTCACTGGCGGTCTCGTTGGCGAGTTTGATCAACGCGGCGCTGTCACCCGGTTTGCCCGGCGAGCCGAGAAGTTTTTCGCTCATGGCCTGATCGTAGAAACGCACACCTTTGGCGGCAGCGGCCAGTTCCTTCGGATCAGAAAGATAACCGCCGACGCCTTTGGCCATGATCGCGTAGGCCTCGTCCGGGTGTTCCTGGGTGTACTTGACCGCCTTGTACAAACCGGCGACCAGCGCCTTGACGTCCTGCGGCTGTTTTTCGATGACGCTGCAATTGAGCGCCACCACATCGACGATCACACCCGGCGTGCTGCTGCTGTCGATCAGCACCTTGCCCTGCTGCTTGTCGCGGACCATCGACAGGTGCGGCTCCCAGGTCACGGCGGCTGGCACGCGACCGGCGATGAACGCGGTGGCGGCATCGTCGGCCGTCATGTTCTGCACGGTGATGTCGCTCATTTTCATGCCATTCTTTTTCAGCAGGTACGACAGCCAGAACTGCGACGTCGAACCTTCGTTGACGGCCACCGCCTGGCCCTTGAGCTCTTGCAACGACTTCACGTCCTTGCCGACCAGCACGCCGTCACCACCATGGCTGTCATCCAGCGCCGCCACAGCCTTGAAGCAGAACTGCGGACGGTACTTGAGCACTTCGTCGATGGTCGAGGCCGAGCCGGACAGTTGCCCGGAGGCCTGGGCGGCCATGTACATCGAAGCTTCCTCAACCACCGGCAATTCGACAGTCAGACCGTTTTCCTTGAAGTAGCCCAGGTCCTGAGCCAGGTACAGCGTGCCGTAGCCGACCCAGGTGGTATGGCCGATGGACAGGGTGCCGGCCTGGGCGCCAGTCGCGACCGTGGCGGCCAGGGCGGTGATTGCCAGAGGATGGGTGAGACGGATACACAAGGACTTGATCATGGAGCACTCCCGACGCTGTTGATTTAGTTTTGTCATGGGCAGTACGGCCGGCCCCGATGAGGTGAATTCACGCTGCGGTCTCTGCTGGACTCTGGCGGGAAACACTGGGCTGGCAAGATCGATGGTGGCCCATGTGCGGGCTGAGGAAAATCAGGAAATTGTTGGCTGCAAATGATGAAAAAACTGCTTAAGACGCACCGTAAAAGCGCGACCTGAGCGGAGATGGTGCACAGCTTTGAAAGCAAAAGATCGCAGCCTTCGGCAGCTCCTACACAGAGCAACACTGGCCCATGTAGGAGCTGCCGAAGGCTACGATCTTTGCTTTTGAATCAACCGCAATCAGCGCAACTGAAACCAGGTGGTTTTCAACTGGGTGTATTTGTCGAACGAATGCAGCGACAGGTCACGGCCGAATCCCGATTGCTTGCCACCGCCGAACGGCACTGTCACGTCGAGGGCATCGACAGTGTTGACCGATACCGTACCCGCCCGCAGTCGTCGCGCCACGCGGTGCGCGCGATGCAGATCATCGGTCCACAGCGACGCCGCCAGCCCATATACACTGTCGTTGGCCAGGCGCACCGCCTCGTCTTCACCATCGAACGGCACCACCGCCAGCACCGGGCCGAACACCTCTTCGCGAAACAGCGCCATGTCGGCATTCACGCCGGTAAAAATCGTCGGTTCGATGAAGTTGTCCGAGCCGTTCAAGCGCCGCTGCCGACCACCACACACAAGACTCGCACCCGCCTGCTCGGCACCGCGAATGGCGCGCATGATGCTCGCCGTCTGCCGCTGATCGACGATCGCCCCGGCACGACTCTGCGGGTCGAGCGGATCCCCCGGCAACCAGAGTTCGGCCTGGGCTTTCAGGCGCTCGACAAACTCATCATGAATCGAACGCTCGACCAGCAACCGCGAGTTCGCCGAGCACACTTCGCCCTGGTTGAAGAAGATCCCGAACGCAGCTTTTTCCGCCGCCAGATCCAGATCCTTGCAATCGGCAAACACCAGATTGGCACTCTTGCCGCCGCACTCCAGCCACACCTGTTTGAGGTTGGATTGCGCCGAGTACTGCATGAAATACTTGCCGACCTGAGTTGAGCCGGTGAACACCAGGCAATCGACATCCGGGTGCAGGCCCAAGGCTTTGCCGGTCTGCTCACCCAGCCCCGGCAACACGTTGAGCACGCCCGGCGGCAGGCCCGCTTCCAGCGCCAGCTCGGCCAGACGCAACGCGGAAAACGGTGATTGCTCGGCCGGCTTGAGGATCACTGAGTTACCCGCCGCCAGTGCCGGCGCGAGCTTCCACGCGGCCATGTCCAACGGAAAATTCCACGGCACCACCGCCGCCACCACGCCCAGCGCTTCACGGGTGATGGTCGCCAGCACATTGACGGCGCCGGGGGCGATCTGGTCGTAGAGTTTGTCGATACTTTCGGCGTACCAGCGAAACACCCCGGCGGCGCCCGGCACATCAATGTTGTAAGCGTCCATCACCGGTTTGCCCATGTTCAGCGAATCGAGCAGGGCCAGCTCTTCGCGATGCTCCATCAGCAGGTCGGCCAGACGCAGTAGCACCTGCTTGCGCTCGGCGGGCGGGCGTTGTGCCCAGGTGCCGGCCTCGAACACTTGTCGCGCATTAGCCACCGCCGCGTCGACATCGTCCTCGCCACACGCGGCGACATTGGCCAGCCACTGGCCGGTGGCGGGATTGGCCGCGGCGAAGGTCTGCCCCGATTGCGCGGTGCAGTGCTGGCCATTGATTACGGCTTTATCGGGAAACTTCAAGGCAACGGCCTGGCGCTGCCACTCTGCAAGTTCGAACACGTCGAATGCTCCTTGGACGTTATTGTGCAGTCGATGGTGGCGCAGGCCCGGACGGGCGAAAAATAGTAAAAATGTCTTCGCAGGCAATGAAAAAACTGCTCAATCGGTTTCCCTAAAACCGCTGTGGGTGACTACTGTTCAAGGACAAAAACATCGTCGCGCAGCGGACGCGGCGGCGCACAAATTGCTTGGAAGTCGAGTCCGCTCGTCCTGAGGTTTGCCGTGGCCGCCTACAATTTGCGTCAGCTGAAATACTTCATCACCACCGTCGAATGCGGCAGCGTTGCCGAAGCCTCGCGCAAGCTGTACATCGCGCAACCGGCGATCTCTACGGCGATCAAGGGTCTGGAAGACAGCTTTGCGGTGCAACTGCTGATCCGCCATCACGCTCAGGGCGTTTCCCTGACGCCCAGCGGTGCACGGTTTTTTCGCAAGGCGCAGGAGCTGTTGCGCATGGCCCGGGAGTTCGAGCAGAACGCCCTCGCCGACAACGATATCGTCGCCGGACAGATCGACATCGGCTGCTTCGAAACCGTCGCGCCGCTGTACCTGCCGCAGTTGATTGCCGGATTTTCCGCGCTGTATCCGGGAGTGAAAATCCGCATCCGCGACGGCGAGCAGCAGGAACTGGTGCAAGGCCTGACCTCGGGTACGTTCGATCTGGTGATCCTCTACGAACACGAACTGGATGCCACCATCCAGACCGAACCGCTGATGCCGGCACAACGGCCGTATGCGCTGCTGCCGGCCGATCATCGCTTCGCCGAGTACAAGCAAGTATCGCTGCGCGATCTGTGCCTGGAACCGATGATTCTGCTCGACGTGCAGCCGAGCCGAACCTACTTCGTCAGTCTTTTCGAAGAACTTGGCCTGACCCCGCGCATCGAGTTCAGCTCGCCTTCGATCGAGATGGTGCGCGGCATGGTCGGCCAGGGTTTTGGCTTCTCGGTGCTGGTGACGAAGCCGCACTCGGAGTGCACCTATGACGGCAAGAAAGTAGTGTGCGTCGACATTGTCGAAGATGTCACCGGTTCAGGCCTGGTTGCCGCGTGGCTCAAACGCGGGCAACTGACCAAACCGGCGCAGTTGTTCGCCGATTATTGCCGGGAACAACTGACGGGCAAGGCTGCGATCTTTTGATCTTCAGGTGCCGCGTGGCTTGGCCCGCGCCGTGGCCTCGGCCACCAACGGATCATCCGGCCAGTAATGCTTCGGATAACGCCCCTTCAGATCCTTCTTCACCTCGGCATAGGTGCTGCGCCAGAAGTTGGCCAGATCCTGCGTCACCTGCACCGGCCGGCGCGCCGGGGACAACAGGTGCAGCTTGACCACTTGCCGGCCGCCGGCAATTCGCGGCGTCTCGGCGAGGCCGAACAGCTCTTGCAAACGCACCGCGAGAATCGGTGGCTGTTCGCTGTAATCCAGACGAATCGATGACCCCGACGGCACGCTGATGTGGTGCGGCGCCAGCTCATCAAGCTTCTGCGGCAACGGCCAGGGCAGCAGATTGCGGACGATGCTCGACAGGTCAAGATTGGCGAAATGGCTGAGCCGCGAGACCTTGCCCAGGTAAGGCATTAACCAATGCTCGAGGGTTTTCAGCAACGTTGCGTCGCTGACATCCGGCCACTGACTGTCATCCTGCGTGGCCAGATCCAATTGCCGCAACAGGGCAACCCGCGCCTGCCACTGCCGCAACTCCGGCGTCCACGGCAACAACTCCAGCCCCTTGCGCCGCACCAGATTGACCAGCGCCTGACTGCGCGCCGCTTCGTCGAGACCGGTCAACGGTTCGCGGCTGAGGATCAGTTCGCCGACCTTGCGCTGACGCTCGGCGCGCAGCACGCCTTCGCGCTCGTCCCAGTCCAGTTGATCGACGACGTGCACTTGCTCGGCGAGCACCGAATCGAACAGCGCCGGATCGAAATCCGCCGCCAGGTAAATCCGTTCCTCACGCTGACCCTGACGGCTGCCGAGGTCGGCGATGACAATCCACGCTTCCTTCATCAGGCTGTCGGCTTCGGCAAACAACGCCGCCCGACCATTGGCCAGACGATATTCGGCGCCACCGGCACGCCGCTGCTGGGCAACACGATCCGGGTAGGCCAGCGCCAGCAACGCTCCGAGCCAGCGCGGGTGATCGGGATCGCTGACCGGCGCGCTGGCCTTGCCGCGCAGGTAACCGCGATATTGCCGCGCCAGTTGCCGGGCGCGCTGCACGCCGCCCTGAGCACCACGCGCCGCGCGTTCTTCGCCGGAGAGCAGCACCAGGCGGCTGTGCAGATCGGCACCGGCACCGCGCAAAATATCGCGCTCGCCGAGCAGTGCGGCGACGTCGCACGCCATGTTCGCCAGCCCCAGCGCCTGACCGCGCAGCAACAGATGGGCGATGCGCGGATGCGCCGGCAGTTCGGCCATGGCCTGACCGTGGGAAGTCAACGCCTCGCCTTCAAGTGCGCCCAGGCGCTGCAACAAATCCTGCGCCTGTGCATAGGCCGCTGCCGGCGGCACATCGAGCCACACCAGTTCGCCCGGGGTCACGCCCCAGCGTCCGAGTTGCAGCGCCAGACTCGCCAGATCCGCCGACAGTATTTCCGCACTGCCGTAAGCGGCGAGTTGCTCGTGCTGATCCTGCGACCACAAGCGGTAACACACGCCCGGCTCCAGACGCCCTGCCCGGCCCGCACGCTGGGTGGCACTGGCCCGGGAAATGCGCTGCGTATCGAGGCGGGTCATGCCGCTGCCCGGGTCGAAACGCGGCACCCGCGCCAGCCCGGCGTCGATCACTACGCGCACGCCGTTGATGGTCAGGCTGGTCTCGGCGATGTTGGTCGCCAGCACCACTTTGCGCTGGCCGGTCGGCGCCGGGTCGATGGCAGCGCGCTGGGCATTCAGATCCAGTTCGCCGTGCAACGGGCAGAGCAATACATCTTCACGCTCGCCGATGGCATCGCTCAGTTGCTGATGCACGCGACGGATTTCCGCCTGCCCCGGGAGGAACACCAGCAAGCTGCCGCTTTCATCGTGCAGCGCTTCGATGACGGTCTGGGTCACGCGCTGATCGATGTACTCGCCGGGCTGGAACGGCCGGCCCCAGCGCATCGTCACCGGGTACATGCGCCCTTCGCTGCGCAGGATCGGCGCGTCATCCAGCAACCCGGCCAGACGCTCGCCTTCCAGCGTGGCGGACATCAGCAGAATCTTCAGCGGCTGTTCAGCGCGGAACAGTTCACGACCGTTCAAACTCAAGGCCAAGGCCAGATCGGCGTCGAGACTGCGTTCGTGGAATTCGTCGAAGATCAGCAGACCGACGCCTTCCAGCGCCGGATCATCCTGCAGACGCCGGGTGAGGATGCCTTCGGTGACCACTTCGATACGGGTGTTGGGGCCGACCTTGCTGTCGAGGCGGATGCGATAGCCGACGGTTTCGCCAACCTTCTCGCCCAGTTCGCTGGCCAGACGTTCTGCGGCTGCACGCGCAGCGAGACGGCGCGGTTCGAGCATCAGAATGGTCTGCCCGGCCAGCCACGCTTCATCGAGCAAGGCCAGGGGCACGCGGGTGGTTTTACCGGCGCCGGGCGGTGCTTCGAGCACGGCTTCGTGGCGTGTCGCCAAGGCTTCACGCAGGGCGGGTAAAACTTCATCGATCGGCAAAGAAATCATGCTGGCTCCCCAGGGCATGCCCACAGTAAATTGCGAGTCGCGTTAAAGCTGTGAGCGTGCCAGGCAAGGCGCGGGACGCAGGTAAGGGTCGTTTCCTTGCCAAGTTCCGCAACGCAGCATGGCGCGTTCACAGCTTTAGCCCGGAGGGCCGAACCCCGCCAGGATTCATCAACCTTCACGCGGTGTCGATCTGGAGAAAACAACTTCAATCCTCAACGTATTTCGGTGGGGTGAGACGAGGCCGCAATTTACTGTGGGCGCGCCCTGCCGAGGGCGAGTATAACGGCGAACTGCCGGGCGTTTGTCAGGGTCTTAATTTCAAATGACGACGCTTCGTTTTCAAATGACTCAGGAGATTTTCCATGCGCTTACCTTCTCGCCTGATCGGCGGTGTACTGGTCGCCACCCTGCTCACTCAACTCACGGCCTGCGGTTCGATTTTCTACCCGGATCGTCGTGGCCAGATCGACGGCAAGATCGACCCGGCGATTGCCGTGCTCGACGCAGTGGGCCTGCTGTTCTACGTCATTCCCGGCCTGATCGCTTTCGCGGTCGACTTCACCACTGGCGCGATCTATTTCGAACCGGGCCACACCGCTCAGGTCGATCCGGCCAAGCTCAAACAGGCGGTCGGCCCGGACGGTCAGGTCGATAACCTCAAGTTGCAGGCTATTCTCGAAACTGAACTGGGCCGCAACCTGCCACTGGACGATCCGCGCCTGATCCAGCACAAGGGCAGCACGCAACAACTGGCGATGTTTGGCCTGCAACCCGCCGCATAAGGAAATCACATGACCACCAGCCCCGAACATGCCCGCCTGCTGCGGCTGGCAACCCGCGCTTCGGTGGCGGTGGCTTGCACGCTGATCATCGCCAAAGCCATCGCCTGGTGGCTGAGCGGTTCGGTGAGCATGCTCGCCGGCCTCACCGACTCGGCGCTGGATGGCGTCACCTCGCTGCTCAATCTGCTGGCGGTGCATTACGCACTGCGCCCGGCCGATGACGATCACCGTTACGGCCACGGCAAGGCCGAATCGCTGGCGGGCATGGCGCAGGCGCTGTTCATCGGTGGCAGTGCGGTGCTGATTGCGTTTCAGGCGTATGAGCGCATTCAGCAACCGGAGCCACTGGGCGCGCCGTGGCTGAGCATCGGCGTGATCGTATTCTCACTGCTGCTGACCGCGGCGTTGCTGACGCTGCAACATCGAGTAATCAAGCAGACCGGCTCCAACGCCGTGCGCGCCGACTCGCTGCACTACCGGTCGGACATGCTGCTCAACGGCAGCATTCTGATCGCGCTGATCCTCGCCGGCATGGGCTTTCATCAACTCGATGCGTGGTTCGGCCTGGGGATTGCCGGGTACATTTTGTGGAGTGCGATCCAGATCGCCCGAGAAAGCTTTTCGGTGCTGATGGATGAAGAGCTGCCAACCGATGTCAGTCAGCACATGCTCGAACTGGCCTGCGGCGTACCCGGTGTGTTGGGCGCGCATGACTTGCGCACACGGATCTCGGGTAACCACTGGTTTGTGCAATTGCATCTGGAATTGCCGGGAGAGCTGACCTTGTCAGTCGCCCACGGCATCAGCGATCAGGCGGCCGATGCGATTCACGCCGCCTACCCGCGGGCCGAAGTGCTGGTGCACGCCGACCCGCAGGAAGTGGTCAAGACCGAACGGGCACAAACCCGGATTCAGTAAGACACCTGATAACCGCGACTGCTCAGGCAATTACCCTGGGCCTGACGGTACGCCTGCACCACTTCAGGCGCCGGCTGATACGTCGCGGTGCGCGGATCGAAACCGCTCTGCTGCACGGCGTATTGGTAGCACTGATAACCGTCCTGCTGCACCTGCTCCGGCGACTGGCCGTTGGCCGGATAAGCCTGCACGTCATACCCCTGGCTTTGTGGTTGAGGTGACGGCGGCTGAACCGGCGGCTCGACCACCACGTAATCCTGGGTCGACTCCTCATACGCATAGTACGAACCGGCAGCGAGGAACAGCAGCGCACCGCCGATCCACACTTCACGGGCGTAGTCCGGCAGATAGTGGGTACGAATGCCCCGTGGCGGCTGCACGACGATGTAGCGTGGGCCTTGCGGGCGATACCAGTAGCCACCGGAATAGAAGTAGTCTTGGCCGCGATACGGCACGCGGTATTCGCGATCCGGGAAGCGGTCGATCACATGCCCCGGGCGGTATTGCGGGCCGGGGCCCCAACCGTTGCCATGCCCGTCCGGGCGACCCGGCCAGCGATTATCGTTGGGCCGATTGTTGCCGGCCTGCCAGTGCTGGTTGTTGTAGCCGTTTTGCGGACGCTCGTCGCGGTAGTAACCCTGGCGCGGCTCCTGAGTCTGGCGCACGGCGTCGGGCCGTGGCTGGATCGGCAGGTTGTTGGCCGGTGGCGGTGGCGTCTGATGAACCGGAGCAGGCGAGTTCGGCGCACGGTTCTGGTTCTGCCACTGGCCATTGTTGTGCTGCTGGCCGTTGTGCTCGAACTGGCGGCTGTTGTCGCCACGAATGATTTCGTTGTTCTGCGGCCGCGGCTGGTTTTGCGGCGGCGGATTGTTCTGCCCGTGCGGCGGATTGTTGCCACCATGGCCTTGATTGTTGCCCTGATGCTCCGGACCACGCCCGTCATTCTCGGGACCACGGTTCTGCGGCTCATCGGCAAGCGCTTGCGCACTGACACTCACACATAGCAAACCAACACTGGCCAGACGCCAGATGCGCGACTTCATGCTTTTCCTCACTGCGGGCTAGGCCTGTAATTGAGTGGACCTGTAGCTAAGACCGGGAAACCACAGTCCGGGTTCTGCGACAGGTTATCAGTCACGCAACTTATTTATTGAGGCCGGCATTCTCCGTGGCGGGCAAATCGCAGGCAAGAAAAAAGGGAGACCCGTCGGCCTCCCTTTAGAGAACTTCGTCCTGGCTCGACGCTTTTGACGTCGGCTCACCTCACGCCGTCTTCTGGACAGTGTGCAGCTCGGGGGCCGGCACATCCCCGGTGGGGGTGGTGGCCGCGGCGGGCCTGATTGGGCGGGCCGCAGTGGACTGTGTTACCGAGCAGTGATTCTGGTGATAAGAATAGGCCGCGAGGCGCGACAGAGGATTGCGAAGATTGCTCAAATAAACACCGCTTGCGCAATTTTTAACCCTGGATAGATAATCCGCCGCAATAGTTACAACCAAGGACAGATTCATGAGCAAACTCGACCGTTATGACCTGAGCATTTTGGCGGAATTGCAGCGCGACGCCCGCATCTCCAACCAGGAACTGGCCGAGCGCATCGGTCTGTCGCCCTCCCCCTGCTCGCGCCGGGTCAAGCAACTGGAAGACGACGGCTACATCTCGCGCCAGGTCGCCCTGCTCGATCGCAAGATGCTCGGCCTGAGCCTGACCGCCTACGTGCTGATCGGCATGGACCGGCACACACCGGAGCGTTTCGAGAACTTCGAAGCGGCGATCCGCACCCTGCCGCAGGTGCTGGAATGCAGCCTGGTGACCGGCGTGGATGCCGACTATCAGTTGAAAGTGGTGGTGCCGGACATGGATCATTATCAGAAGCTGCTGCTGGGGCATCTGACCCGGATTGAAGGCGTAACCAGCGTGCGTTCGAGTTTTGTGTTGAATCAGGTGCTCAATAGCACTGAATTGCCGCTGACGCATCTGCGCAGCTAATCAAAAGCCCCTCACCCCAGCCCTCTCCCGGAGGGAGAGGGGGCCGACCGAGGCGTCTGGCATCATCCATCGACCTGAACCTTCGAGTCGATTATGGATTCACAGACGCAAGATCAGGTCGGTGTAACTCGTGAGCATCGCACGGTCAGTCCCCTCTACCTCTGGGAGAGGGCCAGGGTGAGGGCCAGGCTTCGGATCAGACCCAGATCAATGCCACCCAACGAACCTTGGCATATAATCGCCGCGCCCTTTTAGCCGCGCGCATGCCGGAGAACTCTAATGGATCCTGCAGTATTCGAAGAGTGGATGATGACTGGCCTGGTCAGCATCCTGATCATTTTCATGGGTTTCATCGTCTGGGATCTGGCGAAGAAGTCCAAGGCCGGGCGTTTCGGCTCGTTCATCCTGTTCTTCGTCCTGGGCCTGGGCGTGGCCGCATTCATCATCAAGAGTGTGGTGATCGGCCTGATCGAATCCGGCGCTCTATAGACGCGCCGGCACTTCTTTCCACTGACCCTGATCGAGCCCTTCGAGCGTCCAGTCGCCAATCCGCACCCGCACCAGCCGCAACGTCGGCAACCCCACCGCGGCGGTCATCCGCCGTACCTGACGGTTGCGCCCTTCACGAATCACCAGCTCCAGCCAACTGGTCGGCACCGTCATGCGAAAGCGCACCGGCGGATTGCGCGGCCACAGTTCAGGTTCCTCCAGTTGTCGCGCCTCGGCAGGCAAAGTCATGCCGTCATTCAGCTCGACACCTTCGCGCAGACGCTGCAACTGCTCGCCTGTCGGCACGCCTTCGACCTGCACCCAGTAAGTCTTCGCCAGTTTGTGTTTCGGATCAGCGATGCGCGCCTGCAACTGGCCGTCATTAGTCAGCAACAACAAGCCTTCGCTGTCGCGATCAAGGCGTCCGGCCGGATAGATACCGGGCACGTCAATGTAATCCTTGAGCGTCGCCCGCCCGCCTTCGTCGCTGAACTGCGTCAGCACATCGAACGGTTTGTTGAACAGGATCAGCTTCGGCTCGGCCGGCGGCGCCTTGGCGACACGACGTGGAGCTGAGGAGGATGGCTTCGCACCGGGACGGCGGGAAGGAGGACGCGGTGGACGGGACATGGGCAAAACAACATCTGGCGATCTGGGCTGACAATGCTAGTGCCCCGACCGCCAAATGACCACGACTAACCGTTAACGGAACGGCGGCTCGTCGAAGCTGCGCAGTTTGCGCGAGTGCAGCGAGTTGAGTTCGGTGCGCAGCAGATCCACCGCCTCGATGCCGATCTTCAAGTGCTGGCTGACCGCACGCTCGTAGAACGCGTTGGCCGAGCCCGGCAGCTTGATTTCACTGTGCAGCGGTTTGTCCGAAACGCACAGCAGCGTGCCGTATGGCACCCGCAGGCGATAACCCTGGGCGGCGATGGTGCCGCTTTCCATGTCCACCGCCACGGCGCGGGACAGGTTGATCAGCGGACGTTCCTGCGCCCAGCGCAGCTCCCAGTTGCGGTCGTCGTAAGTCAACACGGTGCCGGTGCGCAGGCGTTTTTTCAGCTCTTCGCCCTTCTCGCCGGTGATATTGGCCGCGGCTTGTTGCAGCGCCAGCTGCACTTCGGCGAGTGCCGGGATCGGAATGTTCGGCGGCACCACACGGTCGAGAATCCCGTCGCGACGCATGTAGGCGTGAGCCAGCACGTAGTCGCCGATGGTCTGCGACTGCCGCAGACCGCCACAGTGGCCGATCATCAGCCAGCAATGCGGACGCAGCACCGCCAGGTGATCGGTGATGTTCTTGGCGTTGGACGGGCCGACACCGATGTTGACCAGGGTCACACCGTGGCCGTCATTGGCGATCAGGTGATAGGCCGGCATCTGGTAGCGGTGCCAGACCACGCCAGCGGCAATCGCCGACGCTTCGCCGTGATCCATGCCCTTCTCGATGATCACGTTGCCCGGCAGCACCATGCGCACGAAACGCGGGTCGTTGCGCAGTTGTTCCAGGCCATGAACGATGAACTGGTCGACGTAGCGGTGGTAGTTGGTCAGCAGGATCCACGGCTGCACATGACGCCAGTCGCTGCCGGTGTAGTGCACCAGGCGACGCAGGGAGAAGTCGACGCGCGCGGCATCGAACAGCGCCAGTGGCAGCGGATCGGTGTTTTCCCAATCGTAGAGACCGTCGGCGATGCCATCGGTGGCGGCGGACAGGTCGGTACTCGGGAACACCCGCGCCAGCACCGCAGCGGTAACGCCGGAGCCGGCCAGTTCATCGCCCTGCTCGACCACGTACGGATACGGAATGTTCTGCTGGCTGACGCCGACTTCCACGGTCACGGTGAAGTCGTGCATCAACGGCACCAGCTGTTCCAGCAGGTATTTGCGGAACGCCTTCGGATGGGTGACGGTGACGCTGTAGGTGCCCGGCAGTTGCACCTTGGCGTAGGCGCGGGTGGTCTGCGGCACTTCGCCCTGACACAGGTAGGTCAGACGCAGTTCGGGGTAACGAAACAGAGCACGCTGTTCGGCGTCGGGCTCGACGCGATCCTTGAGATACCGCTTGAGCGCCGAGTTCAGCGCAGTGGTGGCCCGCTCATGCAGCTCGGCCAGACGATCCACGGCTTGTTCGGCGGTTTGAACGACAATAAACGCTTCGGTCACGATCAGCTTCCTGTGTTCTGACTTGCAGAGCTTCATCTTGCCTGCAACATCGCGTCACGGGAACAGTGGCGTTGTGGCTATACCCAAATCTCCCTATCAATGGAGATCCCCCTGTGGGAGCGGGCTTGCTCGCGAATGCGCAGTGTCAGTCGACCTATCCATTGACTGACCCAACGCATTCGCGAGCAAGCCCGCTCCCACAAGGGGATTTGTGTTGGGTCAGAAACCCTGCGGGGTTGAGCGGGCGACGATGGCTTCGACGTCCAGCCCACGCGGCAGTGCACCGTAGACCCGGCCGCCACCGCTCAAACGGCTGGCAATAAACGCATCACTCACTGCTGAGTTTCCGGCCTCCAGCAACAGCTTGGCCTGCAGCCCCAGCGCAATGTCCTCGGTCAACTGCCGCGCCCGATACTGAATGTCGCTGGTGTCCTTGAACTGTGCCTGCAACAGCTGGATATGCGCGGCCAAGCGCTTATCGCCATGGCCATCGCCCAATTCGCTGAACAACACATCGAGCACACCCGGTTCTTTCGACAGCGCACGCAATACGTCCAGGCACTGCACATTGCCCGAGCCTTCCCACGTCGAGTTGACCGGCGCTTCGCGATACAGGCGCGGCAGAATGCTCTCCTCGACATACCCCGCGCCACCCATGCATTCGGCAGCTTCATTGATCATTCCGGGGGCGCGTTTGCAGATCCAGTATTTGCCCACCGCCGTCACCAGCCGGGCGAATTGCGCTTCATGGCGATCATCCAGATGATCCAGCGCCTTGCCCATGCGCAGGCTCAGGGCCAGTGCGGCCTCGCTTTCCAGCGCCAGATCGGCCAGCACGTTCTGCATCAACGGTTGCTCGCTGAGCAATTTGCCACCGACCTTGCGGTGCGCGCAGTGGTGGCTGGCCTGGGTCAGCGCCTGACGCATCAAGGCGCTGGAGCCGACCATGCAATCGAAACGGGTCATCGCCACCATCTCGATGATGGTCGGTACGCCGCGCCCCTCTTCGCCGACCATCCACGCCAGCGCGCCGCGAAACTCGACTTCACTGGAGGCGTTGGACTGGTTGCCGAGTTTGTTTTTCAGGCGCTGGATGTAGAACTGATTGCGCGTGTCGTCCGGGCGATGGCGCGGCAGCAGGAAGCAGGTCAGGCCCTTGTCGGTCTGCGCCAGCGTCAGGAACGCATCACACATCGGCGCCGAGCAGAACCACTTGTGCCCGAGCAGTTCATAGGCTTGGCCCGGACCACTGGCACCCACCGGATAGGCCTTGGTGGTGTTGGCGCGCACATCGGTGCCGCCCTGTTTTTCGGTCATCGCCATGCCGATGGTCACGCCGGCCTTGTGCGCCATGCCGATGTTGCGCGGGTCATATTCGGTGGCGAGGATCTTCGGCAGCCACTGTTCGGCCAGATCCGGCTGCAAGCGCATGGCCGGGACGCTGGCGAAGGTCATGGTCAACGGGCAACCGCTGCCCGCCTCGGCCTGGCTGTGCAAATAGCTCATGGACGCGCGGGCGACATGCGCGCCGTCCTGCGGATGAGCCCATGGCAACGACGTCAGGCCATGTTCGATCGCGGTGCGCATCAGCTCGTGATAAGCGGGATGGAATTCCACCAGATCGATGCGATGACCGTAGCGGTCATGGCTGACGAATACCGGTTTGTTCTGATTGGCGAGGAACCCGGCTTCCATCAGCGGCCCACCGGCCAGAGCGCCATAGGTGTCGATCCGCGACTCGGCCCAACCGGCACCAAAACGGCGCGACCACTCCTGCAATGGCAGGTCGATGCGGTACAGGTTGGCGCCATCCAGCGACGGTGGCTGGTTGGTGACTTCGTGGGTTTCGGCGAACTGATGCAGGTTCATGGCGGGGCTCCTTTGGTCAGCCAAGGAATCCAGTTAAGCACCGGTCCGCCGCTGATCAAAGTGTCATATGCGCCGAACTTCCGGCGCTTTCACCCTATTACGCGCTGAGCACCCGACGCTCCAGCGCCGTTTGCAGGTCTTCGAATTTCACCGGTTTGTTCAGGTAATCGATGCGCGTGCCCGGTGCGCAGTGCTCGCGATCCGTGCCCAGGGCCAGCATGAACACCGGCAGATTGGCGCAGCCGGGCAACCCATGAATCTGGCAGCACAACGAGGCCCCTTCGTGGCTGGGCAACTGGCAATCGATCAGCACCGCATCGAAGGCCTCGCGCTGCAGATAATCCAGCGCCGCCGCGCCGTTGTCCGCCGTGCGTACGCGGAACCCCAGTTTGAGCAGCATGCCGCGCATCACCAGTTGGTTGACGCTGTTGTCATCCACCAGCAACACCGTGCAGTCCTGCGGCGCACGGCTGCGCTCGTGCAGCGCGTCCGCGGTGGGTGCCGCTTCGACTTCCGGCAGCTCGAACTCGACATCCAGTTGAAAACGGCTGCCGCTGCCAGGTTGGGAGCGGTGCGTGAGCTTGCCGCCGAGCAGTTCCACCAGTTGCCGACAGATCGCCAGCCCCACGCCCAGCCCACCGTATTCGCGGGTCATCGAGCCATCGAGCTGGAAGAAGCGCTGGTACATCGTCGCCTCGCCCAGATCGGTGAAACCGATGCCGGTGTCGATCACCGCAAACGACAGTGCCAAGCGATTGCCCGCCGACGGTTTGCCGGTCACTCGCAGCGCCAGACCGCCGACCCGGGTGAACTTGATCGCGTTATCCAGCAGGCACTCCAGGCACTGCGCCAGTTTAGCGCTATCGCCGTGCAAGCGATCCGGCAGGGTCGGCAGCACCTCGACCTTGAAGTCCAGCGACTTGCTGGCCGCGTTGCCATCGAACTGCACGCGCAAGGCCTCGACCACCGCGCGCAGGCTGAAGCTGCCCGGCGTCGCCTTGAGCTTGCCGGCCTGCAGTTCGGTGAGGGTGAGGATGCCGTTGACCATGCGCATCATGTCCCGGGCGGAACCGGCGGCGGTTTGCTGGTATTGCTCCAGTTCAGGTTCCAGCTCGACGGTCTGCATCAGTTCCAGCGAACCGATCACGCCGTTCATCGGCGTGCGCAATTCGTGGGTCAGCGTCGCGAGGAATTCATCCTTGAGCTTGTTGCTATGGGCCAACTGCTGGTTGAGTACTTCGAGTTTCTGCCCGGCATCGAACAGAGTCTGCGCCTGTTGCTCGCGCATGGCGTTGATGCGGTCGGCCAGCGCCAGCGACAGCAGCGCCACTTCGATCGCCGAGCCGATCTGGCTGGCGTACATGGTCAGGAACACGTTCGGCAGCAGGCCGAGCACCATCAGCGTATTGACGATGCCGCCGAGCAGGAATGCCGACCAGGCAATGATGAAATAACGCGCCACCCGCAAGCCGCGCCACCAGGCGAGAATCCCGGCGGCGAAGATCACCACGGTGAACACCAGCGCCAAGAGGGTCGCCAGGCGCAGCGACAAGGCGTAACTGGTCATCAGCGACAGCCCGACCACCAGCGCGCCGAATGCGATCAGGGCGATCAGCAAGCGGTCGAGCCAGCGGCTGTGGGTTCTTGTCTGCAGGAAACTGCGGGCGAACTGGCTGCCGAACAGGCCGGCGCAGCCGATGAAAAACGGTGTGGAGGCGTTGGTCCACCACGGATTGTCCGGCCAGAAATACTCGACCGCCGCGCCGTTCACCGACAGTTGATAAAGGCCGAACGAGGCAATGTAGAAGATGTAATAGAGGTAACTGGTGTCGCGCACGCTCAGGTAGATGAACAGGTTGTAGACCAGCATCCCCAGCAGCACGCCATAAATGATCCCCAGCACATACAGGCGCACCGGTTGATCCTCGAGGTACGCGGTGCTCGACCATAACGTCACCGGTGCCTGGATCGAGCCTTCGCTGGCCAGGCGCAGGTACACGGTACGTTGTTGCTCCGGCTTGAACTCAAGGTCGAACAGGTAGTTGTTCTGGCGAATCTCGCGACTGGCGAACGGCAAGGCGTCGCCGGTTTGCCGGATCAGTCGGTAGTTGCCATTGGCATCGGCCATATAAAGGTCGAGGTGATCGAGCGGCGGATACGCCAGTTCCAGCAGCCAGGTGCGCTGGGCGGCCGGGTTGTTCGGACGGTAATGCAGGTCGATCTTCAGCCAGAACGCCGAGCGCGAGTAACCGGCATTGAGCGTGGCTTTATCGTGAGGTTTGAAATTGCCCGCCGCCGCTTGAGCGCGGACGTCGGCGATGCTCGCCTGACCGCTTGGGTCCTCGAACACTTGCAATGAGCGGCCCAGGGGAAGGCTCTGGGTATTTTCGTCGAACTCGACGGCGCTTGCGAAGAGGGGCAAGCAGAACAGCAACATCAGCAAATAGCGCATTGAAGCCCCAGCGTGGCTCGTCCGGTTGTGTCAGGAAGCCCCCCATTCCCTTTGAGTAGACGTAAAACCGGTATTACCTGTTATTGGTTTGGATCCAGACTAGCATAGCCGTTGATGGCCATTGAGCACCATCGAAATTTTTCCTACAAAGGCTCTAGAACGGGCGTTTCAGAGCAAAGCAGCGAGCTAGAGCTGTTGAGTTGGTCAGCTCAATCATTGCGATCCGCTTTTGTGGCGAGGGAGCTTGCTCCCGCTCGGCTGCGCAGCAGTCGTAAAACCTGTAAATGCGCGGTGCCTGAATAAATGCAGGGGGCTGCTTCGCAACCCAGCGGGAGCAAGCTCCCTCGCCACAATGGTAGCTGCAGTGTTGTCCGACAATCTGCTCGCAAACACCATCAGGACTGAACCCCAAAATCAGGTTTGGTGGTAAGCTCGCGCACCATGAATATCTACAGCTCCCGCCCCGTTGTCCTCTGTCTCTCCGGCCACGACCCCAGTGGTGGCGCCGGCTTGCAGGCAGATATCGAAGCCCTGCTCGCGCAGGGTTGCCATGCGGCTCCGGCCGTCACCGCCCTGACCGTGCAAGACACCGTCAACGTCACTGACTTCCGCGTCCTCGACCGTGAGTGGGTACTGGCCCAGGCCAATGCCGTGCTCAACGACTCCGAAGTCGCTGCGGTCAAACTGGGCATGCTCGGTTCGCTGGAAATGGTCGACACCGTGGTCGAACTGCTTTCGGCGCACCCGCACCTGCCGGTGGTCTGCGACCCGGTGCTGCGTGCTGGCGGCGGCGGACGCCTGGGCAAGGACGAAGTCGGTTATGCGATGCGCGAGCGTCTGCTGCCGCTGTCGATCATTGCCACCCCCAACCTTCCCGAAGCGCGGATTCTCGCCGAATTGCCCGAAGGCACGGCGGACGAGTGCGCGGAAAAACTCTTGCCGTTCGTCAAAAACCTGCTGATCACCGGCGGCCATGGCGACGAAACTGAAATCCACAATCGCCTGTACAGCCGTGACGGCCTGCGTGAAACCTTCTATTGCCAGCGTTTGCCGGGCAGTTATCACGGTTCCGGCTGCACATTGGCCAGCGCCCTCGCCGGTCGGCTGGCCCAGGGTGAAAACCTTGCCAGCGCCGTGCGTACTGCACTGGATTACACCTGGCGCACCCTGCGCGACGCCGAACAACTGGGCAAAGGCCAGTTCGTGCCACGTCGCCTGCCGCTGGATTTTTGCTCGTAACGTCGTGAGGTCTGCCTGATGAAACTCCGTGGCCTGTACGCCATCACCGACAGCCAATTGCTGGCGGGCAAGTTTCTGTCGTACGTGGAGGCGGCGCTGGAAGGCGGCGTCACCCTGCTGCAATACCGCGACAAAAGCAGCGACGAGGCCCGCCGTCTGCGCGAGGCCGAAGCGCTGCGTAACCTGTGCGAGCGCTACAAGACGCAGTTGATCATCAACGATGACGCCGAACTGGCCGCGCGTCTCAACGTCGGCGTGCACCTGGGCCAGACCGACGGCCCGCTGTCGCCGACCCGCGCCCTGCTCGGCTCCAAGGCGATCATCGGTTCGACCTGCCACGCGCAGCTCGAACTGGCTGAACAGGCCGCCAAGGAAGGCGCGAGTTATGTCGCCTTCGGCCGCTTCTTCAATTCCAACACCAAACCCGGCGCGCCAAGCTGCAGCCTCGATCTGCTCGACGAGGCCAAACGCAAGCTGCACCTGCCGGTCTGCGCGATTGGCGGCATCACCCTCGACAATGCCGGGCCGCTGGTGGCCCACGGGGTCGACCTGCTGGCGGTGGTCCACGGTTTGTTCGGTGCCGAGAGCACCGCCGAAGTGACCCGCCGCGCCCGCGCCTTCAACGAACTTCTGAAAATCTGATTTGAGAGCCCGATCATGTCTCGTTCCGAAACCCTGTTTGCCAATGCCCAGAAACACATTCCCGGTGGCGTGAACTCGCCGGTTCGCGCGTTCAAGAGCGTGGGCGGCACACCGCTGTTCTTCAAGCATGCCGAAGGCGCCTACGTCACCGACGAAGACGACAAGCGCTATGTGGATTACGTCGGTTCGTGGGGGCCGATGATCCTCGGCCACAGCCACCCGGATGTGCTCGACGCGGTGCGCAATCAGCTGCAACACGGCCTGTCCTACGGCGCACCGACCGCGATGGAAACCGAGATGGCCGATCTGGTCTGCTCGCTGGTGCCGTCGATGGACATGGTGCGCATGGTCAGCTCCGGCACCGAAGCGACCATGAGCGCGATTCGTCTGGCCCGTGGTTACACCGGTCGGGACAGCATCATCAAGTTCGAAGGCTGCTACCACGGCCACTCCGACAGCCTGCTGGTCAAGGCCGGTTCCGGCGCGCTGACCCAAGGTGTGCCGAGCTCCGCCGGTGTCCCGGCAGCGTTTGCCAAACACACCCTGACCCTGCCGTTCAACGACATCGACGCAGTGGAAAAGATGCTCGCCGAAGTCGGTCAGGACGTCGCCTGCATCATCGTCGAGCCAGTCGCTGGCAACATGAACTGCGTACCACCGGCGCCGGGTTTCCTCGAAGGCCTGCGTTCGCTCTGCGACAAGCATGGCGTGGTGCTGATTTTCGACGAAGTGATGACCGGTTTCCGCGTTGCCCTCGGCGGCGCCCAGGCGCACTACGGCGTGACCCCGGACCTGACCACGTTCGGCAAGATCATCGGTGGCGGCATGCCGGTCGGCTGCTTCGGCGGCAAGCGTGAAATCATGGAGCGCATCGCGCCGCTGGGCCCGGTGTACCAGGCCGGCACCTTGTCGGGCAACCCGCTGGCGATGGCCGCCGGTCTGACCACCCTGCGCCTGATCAGCCGTCCGGGGTTCCACGCCGAACTGACCGACTACACCACGCGCCTGCTCGACGGCCTGCAACAACGCGCCGATGCGGCGGGCATTCCGTTCGTGACCACGCAAGCGGGTGGCATGTTCGGCCTGTACTTCAGCGGCGCCGACGACATCGTCACCTTTGAAGACGTGATGGCCAGCGACGCGGCAATGTTCGGGCGCTTCTTCCACCTGATGCTCGAAGGCGGCGTTTATCTGGCACCGAGCGCTTTCGAAGCCGGTTTTACGTCGATCGCCCACGGCGAAACCGAGCTGAAAATCACCCTGGACGCTGCCGAGCGCGCCTTCGCCGCACTGAAGTAATGGCCGTCCCGCTGACGTTGGCCATGGCCAGCGTCAGCTTTTACCTACACCCACGCCGTTTTTCCCACGCCTCTGCTAAAAATCCGCCAGAAAGTGGGCGATATATTCCCCGCGCAGCAGAAAAACGAGTAAAGACTTTGTAAGGTTGGCCCCGCTTATTTCATAATGCGCGCTTATTGGATCCCTCGATGGGTCCGCGTGCCCTTCAGAGGTAAGTCGATTCCCATGAACCGCACCGGCCGCACCCTTGCCTTGGGCTGCCTGTTGCTCCTTCAGCCCCTGCTCGCGCATGCACAAGCAGGCGGCAACTCGTTGTTGATCCCGGCGATGGGTCGTTGCACCCTCAATACTCAGCCGCAAGACGTCACGCAGGCACTGGCTGCCTGCCAGAAAGCGGCGGATGAAGGGGATGCGCAAGCGCAATACGAGTTGGGTGAGTTCTACTACGACGGCAAGAATGCGCCGCGCGACCTCAATCAAGCCCTGAGCTATTTCGAAAAGGCCTCGTTGCAAGGCCATGCTCAGGCACAGTTCAAGCTCGGCACCATGTTCTTCCACGGCGAAGGCGTGCAGGCCAACAACATTCAGGCGTACATCGTGCTGAAGATGGCCGCGGTCAACGGCGCCGAAGATGCGCTGGACACCGCCGACGAAGTCTCGGAAAAAATGTCCCGCGAAGACCTCGAAACCGCGACCCAGGTGCTCGGGCAAATTTTCCGTAAATACCTGATGGAACTGCAGAGCGCGGATGGGCGTACGCCGTTTTCGCCACTTCCCTGATTTCTGCGCCGACCTTTCCGGCCCCTTCGCGAGCAAGCTCGCTCCCACAGTAGATCTCCAGTGTTCAGAAGATCCCCTGTGGGAGCGACGGTGCGACGATTCGACTTGCTCGCGAATGAGACGACTCGGTTTTGCGGCTTACTTCTCAGGCATCGGCATCGGAAACGGCATCACATTGCCGACCGCGCCACGGGCTTCGCTGATTTTCGGGGTGCCCAGACGCTCCACCTCGTCGATGCGCACGATCGAATGCATCGGCACAAAGCTGCGCACCACGCCTTCGAACTGCGCCTTGAGCTTCTCTTCGCTCGGATCGACGACCACTTGCGTGCGCTCGCCAAAGACGAACTCTTCCACTTCCAGAAAACCCCACAGATCACTTTGATAGATCTGCTTGGCGTACATTTCGAACACCTGGCCCTGGTTGAGGAAAATCACCTTGTAGATTGGAGCTTCGCGTTTGGTCATGGCGGGCGGATAACATCGGGGATAAAAATGAGGGCGCAAACTATAGCATAGCCACCGGACGCACAGCGGTAGGAACCTGAGGGCTTGTTCCCTATAATGCGCGGTTCTTTGAATCACGTGACGACCCTACTCCATGGCCAAGAAGCTTTACATCGAAACCCACGGTTGCCAGATGAACGAGTACGACAGCTCGCGCATGGTCGATCTGCTGGGCGAACATCAGGCCCTGGAAGTCACCGCGCGTGCGGAAGACGCCGACGTGATTCTGCTCAACACCTGCTCGATCCGCGAACGCGCCCAGGATCGGGTGTACTCGCAGCTCGGCCGCTGGCGTGAACTGAAACTGGCCAATCCGGACATGGTGATCGCCGTCGGCGGTTGCGTGGCCAGCCAGGAAGGCGCGGCGATCCGTGATCGCGCGCCGTACGTCGACGTGGTCTTCGGCCCGCAGACCCTGCACCGCCTGCCGGAAATGATCGACGCGGCACGCAGCAGCAAGCTGCCGCAAGTCGACGTGTCGTTCCCGGAAATCGAGAAATTCGACCACTTGCCCGAGCCGCGCATCGATGGCCCGAGCGCCTACGTGTCGGTGATGGAAGGTTGCAGCAAGTACTGCACGTTCTGCGTGGTGCCCTACACCCGTGGCGAAGAAGTCAGCCGGCCGTTCGATGACGTGATTGCCGAGATCATCCACCTCGCGGAAAACGGCGTGCGTGAAGTGACCTTGCTCGGGCAGAACGTCAACGGCTATCGCGGCCTGACCCACGACGGGCGCCTGGCCGATCTGGCCGAGCTGATCCGTGTGGTCGCTGCCGTCGATGGCATCGACCGCATTCGCTACACCACTTCGCACCCGCTGGAGTTCTCCGACAGCCTGATCCAGGCCCACGCCGAAGTGCCGGAGCTGGTCAAACACCTGCACTTGCCGGTGCAGTCGGGTTCCGACCGGATCCTCGCGGCGATGAAGCGCAACCACACGGCGCTGGAGTACAAGTCCAAACTGCGCAAACTGCGCGCTGCCGTACCGGGGATCTGCATCAGCTCGGACTTCATCGTCGGCTTCCCCGGCGAGACCGAAAAAGATTTCGAGCAGACCATGAAGCTGATTGCCGACGTCGGTTTCGACTTCTCCTATTCCTTCGTCTACAGCCAGCGCCCGGGCACCCCGGCCGCCGATCTGGCCGACGACACCCCTGAAGAGCTGAAAAAAGAACGCCTGAACGCCTTGCAGCATCGCTTGAATCAGCAAGGGTTCGAGATCAGCCGACAAATGGTCGGCTCGATCCAGCGCATTCTGGTCACCGACTATTCGAAGAAGGACCCGGGCGAGCTGCAAGGGCGCACCGAGAATAATCGTATCGTCAACTTCCGCTGCGATAATCCGACCCTGATCGGCCAGTTCGCCGACGTGCACATCGACGCGGCGCAACCGCACTCGCTGCGCGGCTCGCTGGTTCAGTAAACGTAAGGCGTCAAAGTGCCTCTGTGGCGAGGGAGCTTGCTCCCGCTCGGTTGCGAAGCAGCCGCAAACCAGACACCTCGATCATCCTGAATGATCGAGGCTGGAGGACTTGGGAGCGCTGCGCACTCCAGCGGGAGCAAGCTCCCTCGCCACAGTTATCCAGTGAGACCGTTTTAAGAGCTTTCGCACCCACGCCACTGGCGTTATCCTTGATTTCATCTTAATTGCCCCAGGGCGGCTAAATACGACCTTGAACGCACCCATAGAACCACATCGTTTTATCCTCGAGCCCTTTGAGGCTCGCCGCTTCGCCAATCTGTGCGGGCAATTCGACGAGCACCTGCGCTTGATCGAACAACGCCTGGCCATCGAGATCCGCAATCGCGGAAACCAGTTCGAACTGATCGGCGACCCCAAGCACACCACGTCTGCGGAAAATCTGCTGCGCCGCCTGTACCGGGAAACCAAGGGTACCGAGCTGTCGCCGGACATGGTGCACCTGTTCCTCCAGGAATCGGCCGTCGTCGAACTGGACAACCACGCCCCCGCCGAAGCCTCCGTTGCCCTGCGCACCAAGAAAGGCATGATTCGCCCACGCGGCTTGAATCAGCTGCGCTACGTGAAGGAAATCCTCGGCAACGACATCAACTTCGGCATCGGTCCGGCCGGTACCGGCAAGACCTATCTGGCCGTGGCTTGCGCCGTTGATGCCCTGGAGCGCGAGCAGATCCGCCGCATCCTGCTGGTGCGTCCGGCGGTTGAAGCGGGTGAAAAACTCGGCTTCCTGCCCGGCGAC
Source organism: Pseudomonas sp. 14P5.3.2 (assembly GCF_057799175.1). Classification (NCBI taxonomy): domain Bacteria; kingdom Pseudomonadati; phylum Pseudomonadota; class Gammaproteobacteria; order Pseudomonadales; family Pseudomonadaceae; genus Pseudomonas; species Pseudomonas sp. 14P5.3.2. The sequence goes on from NZ_JBYOKU010000018.1 coordinate 87,264, forward strand.
CTGAGCCAGAAGATCGACCCGTACCTGCGCCCGCTGTACGACGCGCTGTACGAAATGCTCGGCTTCGAATACGTGGCCAAGCTGATCGAACGTCAGGTGATCGAAGTCGCGCCGCTGGCCTATATGCGCGGTCGGACGCTGAACAACAGCTTCATCATTCTCGACGAAAGCCAGAACACCACCGTCGAGCAGATGAAGATGTTCCTGACCCGGATCGGCTTCGGCTCTACCGCCGTCATCACCGGCGACATCACCCAGGTCGACCTGCCGCGCGGCACCAAGTCCGGGCTGCATCATGTGATCGAAGTGCTCAAGGACGTTCCGGGCATCAGCTTCACGCACTTCCAGCCCAAAGACGTTGTGCGTCACCCGTTGGTGCAACGGATCGTCGAGGCCTACGAGCGCTTCGAGACCCGTGCCGAAGCCGCCAAGGAAACCTCGCGCGATGCTTGAGCTGGATCTGCAAATCGCTACCGAAGCGAACGCCCCGAGTGAAGCCGACTTCCGCAAATGGTGCGAACTGGCCCTGCGCCAGCGCAGCGCCGACTCGGAAATGACCATTCGCCTGGTCGACGAGGAAGAAGGTCGCGAACTCAATCACACCTGGCGCCACAAGGATTACGCAACCAACGTCCTGTCGTTCCCGGCCGAAGTCCCGGACGAGTTTCTCGACATCCCGCTGCTCGGCGATCTGGTGATCTGCGTGGCTGTGGTCGAACGCGAAGCTGCCGAACAAGGCAAGGAACTCCAGGCCCATTGGGCACATCTAGTCATTCACGGCTGCTTGCATCTGCTCGGTTACGACCATATAGATGACGACGAAGCCGAAGAAATGGAAGCACTGGAACGCGAGTTGCTTGCCGAACTGGGCTATCCCGATCCGTACGCGGACGACGAAGCCGAAACCTCCCCTATCGTTACAACAAAGGATTCAGAGTAATCGCTATGAGCGAAGATCGATCGAGCAACGGGCAGAAGTCATGGCTGGGTAAACTGACCCAGGCTTTTGCCCACGAGCCGAAGAACCGTCAGGAGCTGCTTGAGCTGCTGCGTGATGCACATCAGAACAAACTGCTGGACAGCGAAGCGCTGGCCATCGTCGAAGGCGCCATTCAGGTGGCTGACCTGCAAGTACGCGACATCATGGTCCCGCGCTCGCAGATGATCAGCATCAAGGCGACCCAGACCCCTCGTGAATTCCTGCCCGCCGTGCTCGACTCGGCCCACTCGCGCTACCCGGTCATCGGCGAAAGCCACGACGACGTGATGGGCGTGCTGCTGGCCAAGGATCTGCTGCCGCTGATCCTCAAGGAGAACGGCGACAGCTTCAACATCAAGGACCTGCTGCGCCCGGCCACGTTCGTGCCGGAGTCCAAGCGCCTGAATGTGTTGCTGCGTGAATTTCGCGCCAACCACAACCACATGGCCATCGTCATCGACGAGTACGGCGGCGTGGCCGGTCTGGTGACGATTGAAGACGTGCTGGAGCAGATCGTCGGCGACATCGAAGACGAGCACGACGTCGAAGAAGACAGCTACATCAAGCCGCTGCCCAGCGGTGACTTCCTGATCAAGGCCCTGACGCCGATCGAGAACTTCAACGAGTTCTTCGACAGCGAATTCTCCGACGACGAGTTCGACACCGTTGGCGGTCTGGTGATGAGCGCGTTCGGGCACTTGCCAAAACGCAACGAAATCACTGAAATCGGCGCCTATCGTTTCCGCATCCTGAACGCCGACAGCCGTCGGATTCATTTGCTGCGACTGACGCCAATCGCTCGTTAAATCTAAGGACTGAAATGCGCTGGACAACCCGCCCCGGCTGGCCCGGTAACCTGCTGGCCGTGGCGGCCGGTGCAATCACTACCTTCGCCCTGGCCCCGTTCAACATCTGGCCGCTGGCCCTGCTCGCGGTCGGCCTGTTCTATGCTGGCCTGCGCGAGCTGAAACCGCGTCAGGCACTGGGCCGTGGCTGGTGTTTCGGTTTTGGCCTGTTCGGCGCCGGGACCAGTTGGATCTACTACAGCATTCACCACTTCGGTGGCGCCTCGGTGCTGCTGGCCGGGTTCCTGATGCTGCTGTTCACCGCAGCGATCGCGCTGTTCTTCGCCCTGCCCGCGTGGGTCTGGGCGCGCTGGTTGCGCCGCAACGAGGCACCGTTGGCCGATGCGCTGGCGTTTGCTGCACTGTGGGTCGGTCAGGAGGCCTTTCGCGGCTGGTTCCTCACCGGTTTCCCGTGGCTCTACTCCGGTTACAGCCAGCTCGACGGCCCATTGGCCGGGCTCGCGCCGGTCGGTGGCATGTGGCTGGTGTCCTTCGTTCTGGCACTGACTGCCGCGCTGATCTACAACGCGCCGCGCCTGCTGCAATCCGCTCGCAAAGGTTTTATCGCCGCAGGCCTGGTGTTGCTGGTCGGGCCTTGGGTGGCGGGCATCGCGCTCAAGGGCCACGCCTGGACCAGTCCGGCCGGTGCACCGCTGACTGTCGCGGCGATTCAGGGCAACGTCGAACAAAGCATGAAATGGGACCCGGCGCAGCTCAACGCGCAACTGGCGCTGTACCGCGACCTGAGTTTCCGCTCCAAACCGGTGGACCTGCTGATCTGGCCGGAAACCGCGGTACCGGTGCTCAAGGAGTCCGCCGAGGGCTACCTGAACATGATGGGTAACTTCGCCGCCGAGCGTAAATCGGCGCTGATCACCGGGGTGCCGATCCGCGAGACGGTGCGCCACGAAAAACGCTTCTTCAACGGCATCACCGTGGTCGGCGAAGGCGATGGCACCTATCTCAAACAGAAACTGGTGCCGTTCGGTGAGTACGTGCCGCTGCAGGATCTGCTGCGCGGCTTGATCGCGTTCTTTGATTTGCCGATGTCCGACTTCGCTCGCGGCCCGGCGGATCAGCCGTTGCTGCAGGCCAAGGGTTATCAGATCGCGCCGTTTATCTGTTACGAAGTGGTGTACCCGGAGTTCGCCGCCGGTTTGTCGGCACGCAGCGATCTGCTGCTGACGATCAGCAACGACACCTGGTTCGGCACCTCGATCGGCCCGTTGCAGCACCTGCAAATGGCGCAGATGCGCGCACTTGAGGCGGGCCGCTGGATGATCCGTGCTACGAACAACGGCGTGACCGGACTGATCAACCCGTTCGGGCAGATCACCGAGCAGATTCCGCAGTTCGAGCAGGGCATTCTGTATGGCGAAGTGGTGCCGATGCACAACCTGACGCCGTACCTTGAATGGCGTTCGTGGCCGCTGATTATTCTGTGCGTGCTGCTGTTCGGCTGGGCACTGATGGCGAGCCGGATGTCGAAAACCCTTTAAAAGCAGGTCACTGACCTGTGGCGAGGGAGCTTGCTCCCGCTCGGCTGCGAAGCAGTCGTAAATCCAGCGCACGCGATCTGTCTAAGACAGTGCGTTTACCTGGATCAGGCCTGCTGCGCAGGCCAGCGGGAGCAAGCTCCCTCGCCACAAAAGGCCTCACTGCCACTGAGTGATTTAGCGGTAAAACAGCGAATACCCCACCTGCCCCACCGCCTCATTCAGCAACTGTCCGCTCTGCCAGATCGATTTGAACTCCGGCAGCCAGCCACCAAACGGTCGTGCATTGTCGGTCCCGAGAAACCCTACGGGCGCCGGCACCACTTCAAAACCTGCCTGCTGAAAACACCAGACGGCGCGCGGCATATGCCAGGCCTGGGTCACCACCACGACGCGTTTGATCCCCTGTGGCAGCAACATATCGGCGCTGAATTTGGCGTTCTCCCATGTGGTACGGCTCTCGCCCTCCTGCCAACGTGTGGTCACGCCGAAATCATCGCGCAGCGAATCGGCCATCAGCTTCGCTTCCGTCGGCGGTGTGCCGTAATGCAAACCACCCGTGGTCAGGATCGGCAAGCCGGACGCCTTGGCCAGCCGCGCGGCGTAGCGCTGCCGCTCCAGGCCAACGCCGGTCGGCTGATCCTCGTTCCAAGCCAGATCGCCGCGCTCACGCCCGGAACCCAATACCACGATGGCGTCAGCCCGCTGCGCCAGCATCGACCACGCGTCACGGGGCAGCGGCGGCTCACGCTCCAGCGCCTTGGCGCCCCACTGCACCACCACTGGCAGGCTCATCAGCCAGAAACCACCCAGGCCAATGGCGAAACACGCAGCGGCCAGCCGCGGTCGGGAGCGGCGCAGCCACCAGGCGACCAACAACAGCAGCAAAAGAATGCCGGGCGGCAATAAAAGTTGTTTGATGAAGTAACGAAAAGGCATCGGGGCATCTCCAGAGATGCCCGAAGCCTAAGAGTGTTAATAGAGCGTTACAACCGATAGGGTCGGATCCTGTTGAAAAAGATCCGTTTCCTGCTGCCTTGCGCTTACTTGGCCTGCAAAGAGCGAACCTTGATGGTGTCTTTGCCGGGCGCCTTGTCCTTGAGCCAGATGACCTTGGCCGATTGTGGTGCATCGAGCTGCTTCACTGCCTGAGACAAGCTTCCATGCGTTTCACGTTCACAGCGATCCAGATAGGCCTTGACCAGTTTGAACTCGGCGGGGCTCAAGCCACGCAATTCCAGTTCCAGGGGGCGCTCGTCGCGCAGCCGGCCAGCGGTTTTGGCAGCGTCGAGGGCCATGCCCAGACGATCCATCAACCGTTCGTACAACTCGGGTTTCGTCACGTTTTTTTGCCGTTGCTCCACCATCCCTCACCTCATTGAAGATAAGACTCACTCCCCAATAAGAGCTTAGCTTCGCTGCACAAACCGGCTGAACGCCGCGACCAACGGCCCTCGCCACGGTTTTCCGGGGCCAGACAGCTGTAATCAGGGTTTCCCTAGGCCAAGCGCGGTCATGTATGCTACGGCGCTTCCTGTAATTCCACTTCCAGCTTGTCCGGAGCATTCCCGGAGGGCGCGTTGAAGAGGATTAGGCCACCCCTATCCAGTACAAAAGTAGCCATGCACGAACAATATCAGCCCCGTGAAATCGAAGCCGCCGCCCAGTCGTTCTGGGACGAGCAAAAGTCCTTTGAAGTCAGTGAACAGCCAGGCAAGGAGACCTACTACTGCCTGTCGATGTTCCCTTACCCCAGCGGCAAGCTACACATGGGGCACGTGCGCAACTACACCATCGGCGACGTGATCTCCCGCTACCAGCGCATGCAAGGCAAGAACGTTCTGCAACCGATGGGTTGGGACGCCTTCGGCATGCCGGCAGAAAACGCCGCGATGAAGAACAACGTGGCACCCGCCAAGTGGACCTACGAAAACATCGCCTACATGAAGTCCCAGCTGCGAAGCCTGGGCCTGGCGGTGGACTGGTCCCGTGAAGTGACCACCTGCAAACCGGATTACTACCGTTGGGAACAATGGCTGTTCACCCGCCTGTTCGAAAAAGGTGTGATCTACCGCAAGAACGGCACCGTGAACTGGGACCCGGTCGACCAGACCGTACTGGCCAACGAGCAGGTGATCGACGGCCGCGGCTGGCGTTCCGGCGCGCTGATCGAAAAGCGCGAAATCCCGATGTACTACTTCAAGATCACCGCCTACGCGGATGAGCTGCTGGAGAGCCTCGACGAACTGACTGGCTGGCCGGAACAGGTCAAGACCATGCAGCGCAACTGGATCGGCAAGTCCCGCGGCATGGAAGTGCAGTTCCCGTACAACGTCGACTCGATCGGCGAAGCAGGCACCCTCAAGGTCTTCACCACCCGTCCGGACACCCTGATGGGCGCAACCTACGTTGCCGTGGCTGCCGAACACCCGCTGGCCACCCAGGCCGCGCAGAACAATCCTGAGCTGCAAGCGTTCATCGCCGAATGCAAGGGCGGCAGCGTCGCTGAAGCCGACGTTGCCACTCAAGAGAAGAAAGGCCTGCCGACCGGCCTGTTCGTCGAGCATCCGCTGACCGGTGAAAAACTCCCGGTATGGGTCGCCAACTACGTGCTGATGCACTACGGCGACGGCGCGGTGATGGCGGTTCCGGCGCACGACGAGCGCGATTTCGAATTCGCCCACAAGTACAACCTGCCGGTCAAATCGGTGGTGCGCACCAGCTCCGGTGACACCAACCCGGCTCCGTGGCAAGACGCCTACGGCGAGCACGGCACGCTGATCAACTCCGGCGAGTTCGACGGTCTGGACTTCGCTGGCGCGTTCGATGCCATGGAAGTTGCACTGATCAAGAAAAACCTCGGTGCCTCGCGCACCCAGTTCCGCCTGCGCGACTGGGGCATCAGCCGTCAGCGCTACTGGGGCTGCCCGATCCCGATCATCCACTGCGCCACTTGCGGTGACGTGCCGGTCCCGGAAGACCAGTTGCCGGTGGTTCTGCCGGAAGACGTGGTGCCGGACGGCGCCGGTTCGCCGCTGGCGCGCATGCCGGAATTCTACGAGTGCAGCTGCCCGAAATGCGGCCAGCCTGCCAAGCGTGAAACCGACACCATGGACACCTTCGTCGAGTCGTCCTGGTACTACGCCCGCTACGCTTCGCCGCACTTCGAAGGTGGCCTGGTGGAAAAATCCGCGGCTGACCACTGGCTGCCGGTGGATCAGTACATCGGCGGTATCGAACACGCGATTCTGCACCTGCTGTACGCGCGTTTCTTCCACAAGCTGATGCGTGACGAAGGCCTGGTCAGCTCCAACGAGCCGTTCAAGAACCTGCTGACCCAGGGCATGGTGATCGCCGAGACTTACTACCGTCGCGAAGCCAACGGTGCCTACACCTGGTTCAACCCGGCGGACGTGGAACTCGAGCGTGACAGCAAGGCCAAGGTCATCAGCGCCAAACTGAAATCCGACGGCCTGCCGGTGGAAATCGGTGGCACCGAGAAAATGGCCAAGTCCAAGAACAACGGCGTCGACCCACAGTCGATGATCGATCAGTTCGGCGCCGACACCTGCCGCCTGTTCATGATGTTCGCTTCGCCGCCGGACATGAGCGCAGAATGGTCCGACTCCGGCGTGGAAGGCTCGCACCGTTTCCTCAAGCGCGTCTGGCGTCTGGCTCAGGCCCACGTCACCCAGGGCCTGCCGGGCAAACTGGACATCGCCGGCCTGAACGACGAGCAGAAAGCCGTGCGCCGCGCCATCCACCTGGCCATCAAGCAGGCCAGCCATGACGTCGGCCAGAACCACAAATTCAACACCGCCATCGCTCAGGTGATGACGCTGATGAACGTGCTGGAAAAAGCCGCGCAAGGCACCGAGCAGGATCGCGCACTGATTCACGAAGGCCTGGAAGCCGTTACGCTGCTGCTGGCTCCGATCACGCCGCACATCAGCCATGAGCTGTGGAATCAATTGGGCCACGCTGACCCGGTGATCGATGCTGGCTGGCCAGCGGTCGATGAAAGCGCCCTGGTGCAGGACAGCCTGCAACTGGTCATTCAAGTGAACGGCAAGCTGCGTGGCCAGATCGAAATGCCGGCCAGCGCCACTCGCGAGGAAGTCGAAGCGGCAGCCCGCGCCAACGAAAACGTGCTGCGTTTCGTCGACGGTCTGACCATTCGCAAAGTGATCGTTGTACCGGGGAAACTGGTCAACATCGTCGCCAGCTAAATTGGATTGGGCGTCAGGTTCGCCTGACGCACTGTAAAACCTTTCGGGCCGCAGGGTCGGCCCACATGGTTTCAAGGGGAGCAACACAATGATCAAACGCAATCTGCTGGTGATGGGCCTCGCTGTTCTGCTGAGCGCCTGCGGTTTCCAGCTGCGTGGCACTGGCACCACCGAACTGGCAATCAAGGAACTCGACCTGAGCGCCCGCAACGCCTATGGCGACACCGTCACCCAGCTGCGTCAGGTGCTGGAGTCCAGCGGCGTCAAGGTCTACAGCGGTGCACCGTACAAGCTGTATCTGGCTGACGAGCAGGAAAGCCAGCGCATCCTCAGCTACGCCGGCGCCGGCCGTACTGGCGAATACCAGGTCAACACCGTGCTGAACTACAACATCGTGGGCGAACACAATCTCAACCTGTTGAGCGACAAGCTTGAAGTACAGAAAGTGTTCATTCACGACGGCAACAACCTGGTCGGCTCCGATCAGGAAGCCAACGACGCCCGCAACGAAACTCGTCGCGAGCTGGTTCAGCGCATGATGCTGCGCCTGCAACAGCTGACTCCGGGTCAACTGGAGAAACTGCAGCAAGCGGCCAACGATCGCGCCCGGGCTGAAGCCGACGCGCTGAAGGCGGCACAGAAGGCTGAAGCGGAAACGCCGCGTCAGTCGCCGCTCGAACTGCCGCAGCAGTAAGACGTACGGGGCGCTCAGGCGCCCCGTTCGCCCTCTCTTATGAAGCTCGCTCCCGCTCAACTCGGCAAACACCTGCAAGGCGCTCTTGCGCCCGTCTATATCATCAGCGGCGATGACCCGCTGTTGTGCCAGGAGGCCGCCGACGCCATCCGCAGCGCCGTCCGCCAGCAAGGTTTCGACGAACGCCAGGTGTTCGCCGCCGATGCCAATTTCGATTGGGGTACCTTGCTGCAGGCCGGTGCCAGCATGTCGTTGTTCGCTGAAAAGCGCCTGCTGGAGCTGCGTTTGCCCTCGGGCAAACCCGGTGACAAGGGTGCTGCCGCGCTGATCGAATACTGCTCGCGCCCTGCCGAAGACACTGTGCTGCTGATCAGTCTGCCAAAGCTCGATGGCAGTGCGCAGAAGACCAAGTGGGGCAAGGCGCTGGTCGAAGGCCAGCAGACCCAGTTCATTCAGATCTGGCCGGTGGATGCCAATCAGCTGCCGAGCTGGATTCGCCAACGCCTCTCGCAGGCCGGATTGTCGGCCAGCCAGGACGCGGTTGAACTGATCGCCGCACGCGTCGAAGGCAATCTGCTCGCCGCCGCGCAGGAAATAGAAAAGCTCAAGCTGATGGCCGAAGGTGGGCAGATCACCGTCGAAACGGTGCAGGCCGCCGTGGCCGACAGTGCGCGCTTCGACGTGTTCGGCCTGACCGACGCCGTGCTCAACGGTGAACCGGCCCACGCCTTGCGCATGCTCGAAGGCCTGCGCGGTGAAGGTGTCGAGCCACCGGTGATCCTCTGGGCGCTGGCGCGGGAGTTGCGCCTGCTGGCCAATATCTCGCTGCAGTACAGCCAAGGCACGCCGCTGGACAAGTGCTTCAGCCAGGCGAAACCACCGGTCTGGGACAAGCGCAAACCGCTGATGAGCAAAGCCCTGCAACGCTATTCGGCACAACGCTGGGCGCAGTTGCTGCTCGAAGCCCAGCGCATCGATGCGCAGATCAAGGGGCAAGCCGCCGGTTCGCCGTGGATGAGCCTGAGCCGATTGGCATTGTTGATGTCCGGCCAGCGTCTTTCACTGCCCGCCGAGTAGGACGTTCAACCGCATAACGCCCTTTCGCGAGCAAGCCCGCTCCCACAGTCGACCGAGTTCTATCATGTGAATGCGATCGACTGTGGGAGCGGGCTTGCTCGCGAAGGCGTCAGAACATTCCTACATATCAGGGACTGGACAGACGTCCAACATCGGCAGATTATTTCCCCCGCAAAAACCACTCACTCGAGAGATCCATCATGAGCAAAAAGCCATCGAAACATGGCCCGAACAAGGCCAAATCCATCATCGCCCAACCCCTGTTCCGCAGCCGCCAGGAACGACCAACCAAGGGTAAAGGCAGCTACCGCCGCGAAGCCTTCCAGTCTAATAGCTGGGAGGCTTCTTACTTTCTGGCTGCCTGAAGCACAGTACCCCCCGGTCATGTTAAGGTCTGCACCTGATTCGTATCCCCTGGAACTGTGCATGCCCTTCAGTCTTTCCCGTCGTTGGCCCGTTCGCCAACTGATCGCTGCCTCCAGCTTCATTCTGCTTGTCGCCTGCGCGGAAAAACCTACCGCCGCCGATGCGCAACCATTACAGACCGTTCCTGCCGTCACGGCCCCAGCGATCATCCCGCCGGTAGTGCCGTCCGCCGACTCTCTCGACTTGCAGCCAACCCAGACCTTTGCCGAATGGCAGGCAGGTTTCCGCAAGGATGCGCTGGCAGCCGGTATCCGTGCAGATGTGTTCGACCGCGCGTTTGCCAATGTCAGCTTCGATGCCAGCGTGATCAAAGCCGACCGCAGCCAGCCGGAATTTTCCCGTCCGGTATGGGAGTACCTCGACGGCGCCCTGTCGCCGCTGCGGGTGCGCAAGGGGCAGGCGCTGATCAGTCAGTACGCCGACATCCTGCAAAGCATCGAGCAGCGTTATGGCGTGGATCGCCAGGCACTGGTGTCGGTATGGGGCATGGAAAGCAACTTCGGTCAGTTCCAGGGCACCAAATCGGTGATCAACTCGCTGGCGACCCTGGCCTACGAAGGCCGTCGCCCTGCATTTGCTCATGCACAACTGATCGCGGCGCTGCAGATCCTGCAACAGGGCGACATCACGCCAGAAAAGATGCTTGGCTCGTGGGCGGGTGCGATGGGCCAGACCCAGTTCATTCCGACGACCTACAACACCCACGCCGTGGATTTCGACGGTGACGGTCGCCGCGACATCTGGGGCAGCCCGGCCGATGCGCTGGCCTCCACCGCGCACTACCTGCAAAGCTCAGGCTGGCAGCGTGGTCAGCCGTGGGGCTTCGAGGTGCAACTGCCGAGCGGTTTCAACTACACCCTGGCCGATGGCGCGATGCGCAAGACCGTTGCCGAATGGCGTCAACTGGGCGTGATCCTGCCCAATGGCGGTCAGGCCCCGGCCGGCTCGGAACAGCTGTCTGCCGCCCTGCTGCTGCCGGCCGGCTACCGTGGCCCAGCGTTCCTGATCCTCGATAACTTCCGGGCGATCCTCAAGTACAACAACTCGTCGTCCTATGCACTGGCGGTCAGTCTGTTGTCCGAGCGTTTCAATGGCGCAGGCCTGATCAACGGCACCTGGCCGAAAGACGATCTGCCACTGAGCCGTTCCGAACGCATCGAATTGCAGAACCTGCTGAGCGCACGTAATTACGATGCGGGCACGGCGGACGGGATTATCGGCGCCAATACCCGCAAGGCGATCCGCAGTGCCCAGCAGTCGTTTGGCTGGCCGGCGGACGGATATCCGACGCATAAGCTGCTTGAGAGCCTGCGCTCCCAATAGAAAGATCGTCGTATGGCTGAAGCCGCCTTCGCGAGCAAGCCCGCTCCCACATTGGTTCTGTGTACGACACGAATCAAATGTGGGAGGGGGCTTGCTCCCGAAGACTGACTCACTAGCAACCAAACCCTAGCGTTTGATCACTACATCCTGTTCCAACATCAATTCCTTCTTCCCGGCATCCAAGCGAACCAGCGCCCCCATAGGCAGCGTCAGGTTCGGATCACAATGCCCGCTGCGCCACCCCGACAGCACCGGAATCCGCAACGGCTCGAAGGTCTGCTTGAGCAAGCGATTCAACGCCTCGACATCCACCCCGGCGACATCCCCCACCAGCACACCGCGCAATCTGGCCAGCTTGCCAGCCAGACGCATCTGCGTGAGCAGACGGTCGATCCGATACAGCGGCTCGTTGACGTCTTCGATCAGCAGAATCACCCCTTCGACGTCAATCTCATAAGGTGTGCCCAGCGTCGAGGCAATCATCGCCAGATTGCCGCCAAGCAAACGCCCGTGAGCGATGCCAGGTTCGACCGTGGTCAATGGATAAGCCACCGGATGGCTCAACACACTCCCCGCCTTCAACTGACCGCGCAGCATGGCGAAGAATGAGGTGACGGTGGGCGGCTCCTTGTCGCCCAGCAGATCGGCATTGAGCAGCGGGCCGTGGAAGGTCACGAACCCTGCGTAGCGACTGATTGCCAGATGCAGTGCGGTGATGTCGCTGTAGCCGACAAACGGCTTGGCGTGGCGACTCAGCAAGTCGTAATCGATCCGGTCCAGCAGGCGCGGCGTACCGTAGCCGCCGCGCAGGCAGATGATCGCGTCGACTTCAGGGTCGACGAAAGCGGCGTGCAGGTCGTGGAGGCGCACGTCATCGCTGCCGGCCAGGTAGCCGTCCTTCTCGTAGACACCGGGGAACACCTTCAGCGCATAGCCGCGGGCACGCATCCACTGCACAGCCTTGTCAGTGTCCAGCGCGCCGGGGCCGGCGGGGGCAATCACGCCGATCTGCCCTTCGGACGGCAGCGCCGGCACAGGCTTATGCGGAAAAAGGGTGTGAGTCGGTCGAACGGTCATCCATGGGTCTCCCTGTGAATTCATGAACACACAGTAGTCAGGTACAGAGACAAACAAAAGAGTGCTCGGCAGGCCCAAACAAAAATACCCGCCGAGGCGGGTATTTTTGGAGGCTATCAGCGCCGGATCAGGAACCGAGCAGCTCGGCCTTGACCAGTTTCGCCTGCTCGTCAGCGTGATACGAAGAACGTACCAGCGGGCCGGAAGCAACGTTCTTGAAGCCCATCTTGTAACCTTCCTCGGCGAACCAGGCGAAGGTGTCCGGGTGCACGAAACGCTGCACCGGCAAGTGGCTGCGCGACGGTTGCAGGTACTGGCCGAGGGTCAGCATGTCGATGTCGTGTTCGCGCATGCGCTTCATGACTTCGATGACTTCTTCGTCGGTCTCGCCCAGGCCGAGCATCAGGCCGGACTTGGTCGGAATGTGCGGCATCATCTGCTTGAAGCGTTGCAGCAGGGTCAGCGACCACTGGTAGTCCGAACCCGGACGCGCAGCCTTGTACAGGCGCGGCACGGTTTCCAGGTTGTGGTTGAACACATCCGGCGGCTCGGCGGCGGTGATTTCCAGGGCGATGTCCATGCGGCCACGGTAGTCCGGGACCAGGGTTTCCAGCTGCACGTTCGGCGACAGCTTGCGGATCTCGCGAATGCAGTCGGCAAAGTGCTGGGCACCGCCGTCACGCAGATCGTCGCGGTCAACCGAAGTGATCACCACGTACTTGAGCTTCAGGTCGGCAATGGCGATCGCCAGGCTTTCCGGCTCGTTGACGTCCAGTGGCTTCGGACGGCCGTGGCCAACGTCGCAGAACGGGCAGCGACGGGTGCAGATGTCACCCATGATCATGAAGGTCGCGGTGCCGCCGGAGAAGCACTCGCCCAGGTTCGGGCAGGACGCTTCTTCGCAGACGCTGTGCAGCTTGTGCTTGCGCAGCAGACTTTTGATCCGGTCGACTTCCGGCGAAACCGGGATGCGCACGCGAATCCAGTCAGGTTTCTTCGGCAGTTCGGTGGTCGGAATGATCTTGACCGGAATGCGTGCAACCTTCTCGGCGCCGCGCAGCTTGACGCCGGCTTCAACCTTGGGACGCGGGGCCGGGCGCTCGGTCACGTCGAGCGTCGGGATCATGGTTTGCACTGCATCAGTAGTCATATCAGTCGATTCCGCCCGTCAGGGTCGTCTGCTCAGCATAGTCGAGGTGTTTGACGAGCTGCGCGCGCAGCCGGGCACTTACCTCGGCAAATTCAATCGATCCTGCGTGATCGCTCAGCTGGGTCATCGCCAGCCCGGCATAGCCGCAGGGATTAATCCGTCGAAACGGCTCCAGGTTCATATCCACGTTCAGGGCCAGGCCATGAAAGGAGCAACCGTGGCGAATCCGCAAACCCAGAGAAGCGATTTTCGCTCCGTCGACGTAGACGCCGGGAGCATCTGGCTTGGCTACAGCGGTCACGCCGTAGCTGGCCAGCAATTCGATCAGGCACTGTTCCATGCGCGTGACCAGATCACGCACACCAAAACCCAGCTTGCGCACGTCCAGCAACAGGTAGGCCACCAGCTGGCCGGGGCCATGATAGGTCACCTGCCCGCCGCGATCGACCTGTACCACCGGGATATCCCCCGGCAGCAGCAAATGTTCGGCCTTGCCGGCCTGGCCCTGGGTGAACACCGGAGGGTGCTCGACCAGCCAGATTTCGTCGGCGGCATCGCTGCCGCGTTCGTTGGTGAAGCGTTGCATGGCATGCCAGACCGGCTCGTAAGCCATCTGGCCAAGTTCGCGAAAGCCCAGCGTGCCCGGCATCACAACACCATGTGTACGAAACCGGTCGCCCGCAGTTCGCTGTTGATGTTGTACAGCTGATCCTGATCGGTCGCGACGATGTGCAACTGGATGGTGGTGTACTTGCCGTTGCTGCTCGAGCGTTCGTCGACACGCTCATCGTTGATGGTCGCGAATTTCTTCACGATCTCGATGATCTTGTCTTTGTGCCCGACGCCTGTATCGCTGATTACCTTAACCGGATAATCAACCTGGGGGAATTCGATCTTTGGCGCCTTTACTTCGGTATCGGTCATGGCGTAACGGCCTCGTAAGCGTAAGCCGTGGTAACGCACATGGCCCCGATCCGGATGGGAACGGGGCCATGCAGGTCAACACTCAATCAGTTGAACAAGCCGTAGAAGAATAGACGGATGCTATCCCACATGCGACGGAAGATACCACCCTCCTCGACAGCGTCCAGGGCGATCAGGTCGGCGCTGTGCACCACCTTGTCGTCCAGTTTCACTTCGACTTTACCGATCACGTCGCCCTTGGCGATTGGCGCGGTCAGTTGCGGGTTCATGGTCATGCTGGCAGCGAGCTTTTTCAGCTGGCCTTTTGGCAGGGTCATGGTCAGGTCTTCAGCCAGGCCGGCCTTGACTTGACTGGTGGTGCCTTTCCACACCGGGGCCTGAGCCAGTTCGGTGCCCTTCTGGTAGAAGGTCTGGGTTTCGAAGAAACGGAAACCATAGGTCAGCAGCTTCTGGGTTTCAGCAGCACGGGCCACTTCGCTGTTGGTGCCGAACACCACGGCGATCAGACGCTGGCCATCACGTACAGCCGAGGACACCATGCAGTAGCCGGCTTCGTCGGTGTGACCGGTTTTCAGACCGTCAACGGTCTTGTCGCGCCACAGCAGCAGGTTGCGGTTCGGCTGCTTGATGCCGTTCCAGAAGAACTCTTTCTGCGAGTAGATCGCATAGTGAGCCGGGTCTTCGTGGATGATCGCGCGCGCCAGGATCGCCATGTCGTGAGCCGACGAGTAGTGCTCAGGGTTCGGCAGACCGGTCGGGTTCATGAAGTGGGAGTTGGTCATGCCCAGATCGGCGACCGTCTTGTTCATCAGGTCGGCGAACGCGTCTTCGCTGCCGGCGATGTGCTCGGACAGCGCCACGCTGGCGTCGTTGCCGGACTGGATGATGATGCCGTGCAGCAGGTCGCTGACGGTTACTTGCGAGCCGACTTTGATGAACATCCGCGAACCGCCGGTACGCCAGGCGTTTTCGCTGACGGTCACCGGGTCGTTTTCACCGATCTGGCCACGACGGATTTCCAGCGTAGCGATGTACGCGGTCATCAGTTTGGTCAGGCTGGCTGGCGGCAGACGCTGGTCACCGTTGTTCTCCACCAGCACGTTGCCGCTGCTGGCGTCCATGAGCACGTAGGCTTTTGCAGCCAGTTGAGGTGGCGACGGCATCATCTCGGCCGCGAAGGCGGCTGGCGAGAGGAGCAGCGGGACTAGCAGACACAGGCGTTTGGCAAAGGTGGTGATGTTCATCCGTCTCTCGAAATCGCTAATGGAAACTTGCCCGAGGGCAAAACTATTCAGACAGCCTTCTAACGGGCCATCGCGTGTTCAGTTGCTCACTCCAGTCACCCTTGCCGGGCTTTTGTTCTTCGACGAGCCAACAACCTGGTTCACCCCCCAAAACCGCAAGTGAACCGTCAATCAAGTGCTACGTTTCTTACTCTGTGACCACACTCGGCGAACCGAGGTTGGCCAGGCGCACGCTGTTCTGCACCTGGGCGATTTCACCCGGCGAACCGATCGGCCCCAGGCGTACCCGGTGCAGGGTCTGCTGATTGCGCACGATCGAGCTGATGAACACCGGAGCGCTCACCATCCCGCTGAGCTTCGACCTCAGGAGTTCTGCAGCGTCCGGGTTGGCGAACGCGCCCACCTGCAGATACTGGCCAGACGCTGGTGCAGAAGCGTTTTTTTTTGCGCTGATCTGTACAGGTACAGTGTCAGAGGCATGTTGCTGCGGCGGCGGGGTCCACTGTTCGATGGTACCGGCCGAGGCCGTGATCACCGGGGCGCTATTCTGCGCGACTTGCGGCTCGTTGAGCATCAGAGGCGCCGGACGGCCCTTCGCGGCCCACCATTGCTGCGGATCGATGCCTTCGACCTTGACCCGCGCGGTGCCGATTTCGGCATAACCGAGCTTCTTCGCGGCCGCGTAGGACAAGTCGATGATCCGGTCCGAATAGAACGGCCCGCGATCGTTGACCCGCAGGATCACGCTCTTGTTGTTGTCCAGGTTGGTCACCCGAACGTAACTTGGCAGTGGCAGAGTCTTGTGGGCGGCACTCATGCCGTACAGGTCATACACTTCGCCGTTGGCGGTGTTCTGCCCGTGAAACTTGGTGCCGTACCAGGACGCCGTGCCCGAGGCGACGTAGGTCTTGGATTCCTGCAACGGGAAATAGGTCTTGCCCAGCACGGTGTACGGGTTGGCCTTGTACGGGCCGGTGTGCAGGGTCGGCGTGGCATCCGGGATCCGCGAAACGTCGACATCCCACCAAGGCGCGCCGTCTTTGTGGGCGCGGTTGATGTCCAGCCCCGGCTGCGCACGCACGGCGGTGGAAGAGGTCTTCTGGGTCGGCGCGCGGCTGGTCGAACAACTGACGACCAGTACCGCCAACGCAGCGAAAGCCACCAGCTTCAGGGGTTTATTGATAGGCAATGCCCGCATTACTTGACGCCCCGTGCTTTTACCAGCTCTTCAGACAGTTGATATACGGCCATGGCGTACATCACGCTGCGGTTATAACGCGTGATCGCGTAGAAATTCTTCAGGCCCATCCAGTATTCAGGGCCGTTATCGCCTTCGAGGCGAAATGCAGTAACCGGCATATCATCGCGCAGCGCATCATGACTTGACCAGCCCAGCGCCCGCAACTCTCCAACCGTCTTCGTCGGCTCGATGCCGGTGGTCAGGCCTTCATCGACCTGCTCGCCGCGCACATCGGCGCGGCTGACCACCGGTTCCCCGGCGACCCAGCCATGCCGTTTGAAGTAACTGGCAACGCTGCCGATCGCATCGTCCGGATTGGTCCAGATATTGATGTGACCGTCACCGTCGAAATCCACCGCATAGGCGCGAAAGCTGCTCGGCATGAATTGCGGCAGGCCCATCGCCCCGGCGTACGAGCCTTTGAGGGTCAATGGATCAACTTGTTCTTCACGGGCCAGCAGCAGGAACTCACGCAATTCCTTGCGGAAAAATTCGGCACGGGGAGGATAGTCGAAACCGAGCGTGGACAACGCATCAATCACCCGGTAATTGCCGGTATTACGTCCGAAAAAGGTCTCGACGCCGATGATCGACACGATGACTTGTGCCGGCACGCCGTATTCCTGCTCGGCACGGGCCAGTACGGCCTCGTGCTGGCGCCAGAAGTCCACGCCACGGGCGATGCGCGCGTCGGTGATGAACATCGGGCGATATTCTTTCCACTGTTTGACCCGCTCGGCGGGCTTGGAAATCGCGTCAAGAATCGCCTGCTTGCGCTGGGCCTCGCGAAACACCGCCATCAGTTGCTCACCGGCAAAACCGTAGTCGCGGGTCATTTCACCGACGAATTCGGCCACCTGCGGTGAGCCTTCGTAATCGCCGGCCAGCGCTTCCTGCGCGCTGCCAAGGATGCCGACCAGGCCGACCCACGGCGCGTAACGAGTCGCCCAGCTGCGCATGACTTGCATTGAACTCTTCACCTTATTCAAACCTGTGCGATCCACTTGCGATGCGTATGAATCGACATCAAAACCCCAAACGCTGACAGCAGTGTCACCAGCGAAGTTCCTCCGTAGCTAATGAACGGCAACGGCACCCCCACCACCGGCAACAGGCCACTGACCATACCGATGTTGACGAAAACATAAACAAAAAACGTCATGGTTAACGCGCCGGCGAGCAGTTTGCCGAACAGCGTCTGCGCCTGGGCGGTAATCACCAGCCCGCGACCGATCAACAGCAGATAGATCAGCAGCAGCGCGCAGATGCCCACCAGACCGAACTCTTCGCCGAGGACGGCGATGATGAAGTCGGTGTGGCTTTCCGGCAAAAAGTCCAGGTGCGACTGGGTGCCCAGCAGCCAGCCCTTGCCGAACACACCGCCGGAACCGATCGCGGCTTTCGACTGGATGATGTTCCAGCCGGTGCCGAGCGGATCGCTTTCCGGGTCGAGGAAGGTCAGGATCCGCTGCTTCTGGTAGTCGTGCATGATGAAGAACCACATGGCGATCGCCACCGGTACGGCGGCGGCCAGCACGCTGAGGATCCAGCGCCAGCGCAGCCCGCCCATGAACAGCACGAACGCGCCGCCGGCCAGAATCAGCAGCGACGTACCAAGGTCGGGCTGGCGCACAATCAGAATGAACGGCACACCGATCAGCAACAGGCTGATGCCCACATGCTTGAGCTGCGGCGGCAGTGTGCGCTTGGACAGATACCAGGCAATTGTCGCCGGCATCAAAATCTTCATGAATTCCGAGGGCTGGAAGCGGATCACCCCGGGGATGTTGATCCAGCGCGTCGCGCCCATGGCGTTGTGGCCCATGATGTCCACCACCATCAGCAGCACCACGCCGACCACGTAACCGAGCGGCACCCAGCGCGCCATGAAACGCGGTTCGAACTGGGCGATGACGATCATCGACACCAGGCCGATGCCGAACGAAGTGGCTTGTTTGCCCAGCAGATCCCAGCTCTTGCCGCTGGCCGAATACAGCACGAACAGACTGCCTGCGGCGAGAATCAGCAGCAGGATCAACAGCGGGCCATCGATATGCAGACGTTGCAGCAGCGTCGCGCGGCGACGCATCACATCCTCGCTGGAGAGCATGCGATCAAAATTATTCATCACGGGCCGTAGCCTCCGCACTGATAGGACCGGCGTATTCGGCCTTCAACCGACCATCCTGGTCCAGAAGCCAGGCATCCATGACCTGACGCACCACTGGCGCGGCGACACCCGAGCCGGACTCACCGTTCTCGACCATCACCGAGACCACGATTTTCGGGTTGTCGGCCGGGGCGAAACCGACGAACAAGGCGTGGTCGCGGTGGCGCTCCTGAACCTTGGAGCGGTCGTATTTCTCACCTTGTTTGATCGCGACCACCTGAGCGGTACCGGACTTGCCGGCGATGCGGTATTGCGCACCGATCGCCGCCTTGCGCGCCGTACCCCGGGCGCCGTGCATAACCTGCTGCATGCCGTGGTTGACCTTGGTCCAGTCCGACGGGTCGCGCAGGACAATATCCGGCATCGGGTTTTCGTCTACCGGTTTGGCGCCTTCGATGGTCTTGGCCAGGTGCGGCCGGTTCCAGATGCCTTTGTTGGCCACCAGCGCCGTAGCCTGCGCCAGTTGCAACGGGGTGGACTGCATGTAGCCCTGGCCGATCCCCAGAATCAGGGTTTCGCCCGGGAACCACGCCTGTTTGCGCGTCGCGCGTTTCCACTCGCGGGACGGCATCAGGCCGGGGGATTCTTCGAACATGTCCAGCGAGACCTTCTGGCCGATGCCGAACTTGTTCAGGTAGGCCGACAACCGATCGATGCCCAGCTTGTGCGCCAGGTCGTAGAAGTAGGTGTCGTTGGAACGCATGATCGCCGTGTCGAGATCGACGAAACCGTCACCGGTGCGGTTCCAGTTGCGGTACTTGTGATCGTAGTTGGGCAGCATGTAATAACCGGGGTCAAACACCCGGCTCGACGCTGTCACCACACCGGCATCGAGACCGGCAATCGCCACCGCTGGCTTGATCGTCGAACCCGGCGGGTACAGACCGCGCAGCACCCGGTTGAACAGCGGCCGGTCGATGGAATCGCGCAGCTCGGCATAGGCCTTGAAGCTGATGCCGGTGACGAAGAGGTTCGGGTCGAAACTCGGCTGACTGACCATCGCCAGCACTTCGCCGGTGTTCGGATCGAGCGCAACCACCGCGCCACGGCGCCCGCCCAGCGCGGCCTCGGCCGCTTCCTGCAGTTTGATGTCCAGGCTCAGGACGATGTCCTTGCCGGGAATCGGATCGGTACGCTTGAGCACGCGCAATACGCGGCCTCGGGCATTGGTCTCGACTTCCTCGTAACCCACCTGCCCGTGCAATTCCGGCTCGTAGAAACGCTCGATGCCGGTCTTGCCGATGTGGTGAGTGCCGCTGTAGTTGACGGGGTCGAGGGTCTTCAGCTCTTTCTCGTTGATGCGCCCCATGTAACCCACCGAGTGCGCAAAGTGCGCGCCCTGCGGGTAGTGGCGCACCAACTGCGCAACCACTTCCACCCCAGGCAGGCGGAACTGGTTCACCGCGATCCTGGCGATCTGCTCTTCGGTCAGCTCGAACAGGATCGGCACCGGCTCGAACGGCCGGCGCCCCTGACGCATGCGCTTCTCGAAGATCACCCGGTCCTCGGGCGTCAGCTGCAGCACTTCGACGATCACGTCAAGCACTTGCTGCCAGTCGCCGGAACGCTCGCGGGTCATGCTCAGGCTGAAGCTCGGGCGGTTGTCCGCCACCACCACGCCGTTGCGGTCGAAGATCAAGCCGCGGGTCGGCGGAATCGGCTGCACGTGGACGCGATTGTTTTCCGAGAGCGTCGAGTGGTACTCGTACTGGATCACCTGCAAGTAGTACAGCCGCGCAATCAATACGCAGATCAACAGCATGACCGCAATGGCCCCGAACACGACGCGGCTACGCACCAGGCGGGCGTCCTTTTCGTGGTCCTTGATGCGGATCGGCTGAGACATGAGGGCAGGACTACTTGTGGTAAGGGTGACCGGACAGCACGGTCCAGGCACGGTACAACTGTTCGCCGATCAGGATCCGCACCAGCGGGTGCGGCAAGGTCAACGGCGACAACGACCAGCGCTGATCGGCGCGGGCGCAGACTTCCGGCGCCAGCCCTTCGGGGCCGCCGACCATGAAATTGACCGTGCGCGAATCCAGCCGCCAACGGTCGAGTTCGACCGCCAGCTGCTCGGTACTCCAGGGCTTGCCGTGGACTTCCAGCGTGACGATCCGCTCGTTCGGCCCGACCTTGGCCAGCATGGCTTCGCCTTCCTGACGGATGAAACGGGCCACGTCGGCGTTCTTGCCACGGGTATTGAGCGGAATTTCCACCAGTTCCAGCGCCAGCTCGGACGGAAGACGCTTGGCATATTCATGCCAGCCTTCTTCCACCCACTTGGGCATGCGTGAACCGACGGCGATCAGTCGCAGTCGCACAGCAATCCCTTACAGCTGGTCTTTGTTGAGCTTGGTGAAATGCTCGTGGGTGTTTTCCGGGCTGTGGTGTCTGGCGTCTGCCGCACGGCTTTGCTCGGCACCGGCCCACAGGCGTTCCAGGTCGTAGAACTGACGCGCCGAGGCAGTCATCATGTGCACGATCACCAGGTCGAGGTCGAGCAGCACCCAGTCGCTGTCGCCCTTGCCTTCTTCGCCCAGCGGCTTGGCGCCCTGCTTTTTCACTTCTTCACGGACCTTGTCCAGCATCGCGTTGATCTGGCGATTGGACGTACCGGTAGCGATGATCATGTAGTCGGTGATGCTCTGCTTGTCGCGAACATCGATGATCTGGATGTCTTGTGCCTTGACGTCTTCCAGGGCGGCCACGGCAACCTTGACCAGTTCGTCGCCTTTCAGCGGCTCGTTGGTGTTGGCCACTTCCGGCAGCGGCGCGCTCTTGAACGTGCCTTTACGCTTAACTTTGCTTACATCTTTGTCAGTCATATAAAACTCGTTTTGCTCATGTATTCGGCGGCTTGGCGATACGTGGATTCGTATCAGTGAAGCACGCCTTGTTCAGTTCGACGCACGGTACAGACCGTGCGCATCGATGTAGGCCAGGACCGCGTCGGGCACCAGGAAACGTACCGACTTACCGCTGGCCAGCAGTTGACGGATCTGGGTGGCGGAAACCGCGAGCGGTGTCTGCCAGACGAATGCAATCTGTCCGCTCGGCCCTTTCAGGGCCAGCGGGTCGCTCACCGAACGCGCTGCCAGCAGGTTGCGCAAGGCATCCGGCGGTTCGCTGTCGGCGTCCGGGCGCTGTAGCACCAGGATGTGGCAATGCTGGAGCAACTCTTCCCAGCGGTGCCAAGTGGGCAGGCCGCAAAATGCGTCCCAGCCCAAAAGCAGAAAAACCTGGGTCTCGGCGGCCATTTCGGCACGCATCAACTCCAGGGTATCGATGGTCCAGGACGGCTTGTCCCGCTGCAATTCGCGGGCGTCCACCACCAGCGGCGGCACTCCGGCCACCGCGCATTCAACCATTGCCAGCCGATCCTGCGCCGACACCTGCGGCGTATCGCGATGCGGCGGCCGGGCGCTGGGCATCATGCGCAGCTCGTCGAGCGCCAGCGCTTCGGCGACTTCCAGCGCACCGCGCAAATGGCCGATGTGCACCGGATCGAACGTGCCGCCCAGTACGCCGATGCGCCGGGGTCGGAGTTCGCTGTCAGGCAGCGGCGCTGTCAGGTCGAGGTCGGTCAAGTCAGACCGTCGCCTGGCCGCGCAACTGGCCATCACCGACCACGATGTACTTCTCGCAGGTCAGTCCTTCGAGGCCCACCGGGCCACGGGCGTGCAGCTTATCAGTAGAAATGCCGATCTCGGCACCCAATCCGTATTCGAATCCATCGGCGAAGCAGGTCGGGGTGTTGATCATCACCGACGCCGAGTCGACTTCCGCGACGAAACGCCGGGTGTCCGCAAGGTTTTCGCTGACGATCGAGTCGGTGTGATGCGAGCCGTAATGGTTGATGTGTTCGATGGCCTGGTCCAGTCCGTCGACCACGCGGATCGACAGGATCGGCGCCAGATACTCGGTGCTCCAGTCGTCTTCGCTGGCCGGCACCGCGTCGATGAGCGCCCGGGTGCGTTCGCAGCCACGCAGCTCGACGCCTTTTTCGCGGAACTGGGCTGCCATCGACGGCAGGAAATCCTTCGCAACACTTTGATCGACGAGCAAGGTCTCCATCGCGCCACAGATGCCATAACGGTAAGTCTTGGCATTGAAGGCGATGCGCTGGGCTTTCGCCAGATCCGCGTACTCGCTGACATACACGTGGCAGATGCCGTCCAGATGCTTGATCACCGGCACGCGCGCATCGCGACTGATGCGCTCGATCAGGCCCCGGCCACCGCGTGGCACGATCACGTCGACGTATTCGGGCATGGTGATCATCGCGCCGACGGCGGCGCGATCCGTGGTTTCGACCACCTGCACCACGGCTGCCGGCAACTCGGCCTCGGCCAGACCGCGCTGGATGCAGGCGGCAATCGCCCGGTTGGAATGAATCGCTTCGGAGCCACCGCGCAGGATGGTCGCGTTACCGGACTTCAGGCACAGGCTGGCGGCATCGATGGTCACATTGGGTCGGGATTCGTAGATGATCCCGATCACGCCCAGCGGCACGCGCATCTTGCCAACCTGAATGCCGGACGGACGAAAGCTCATGTCGCGGATCGCCCCGACCGGGTCCGGCAGTGCCGCGACCTGGCGCAGGCCGACGATCATCCCGTCGATGCGTGCCGGGGTCAGTTCCAGACGTTCCAGCAAGGCCGGCTCCAGACCATTGGCGCGACCGGCGGCCAGATCCCGCTCATTGGCTGTGGCCAGCTCGGCGCGCGCGGCGTCCAGCGCATTGGCAGCTGCCTGCAGGGCGCGGTTTTTCTGCGCGGTGCTGGCACGGCCGATGACCCGGGAAGCTTCGCGGGCGGCGCGACCCAATCGGGTCATGTAGTCAAGAACGGACTCAGTCATGGTCTGCTGGGGTCTTGGCAAAGAGGAAAGCGGCAGATTATAGCTGTCGCGTCCCGGGACTAACAGCGGTGACAGGCGGATGGTCGAAATGGACTGCAATTTGCCGACGTTCAGCCGTAATTAAGCCTCGGATTGCTATCATCACGACCTCTTCCGCCTGGATAAACCTCGTTTGCCATGTCCAACCTGACCGTTCGCGCCACCGCCGAGCGCCTGCCACTGGGCCTTCCGGACGCTTTTTTCGACCGTGACGCGCAAGTGCTGGCCCGCGATCTGCTCGGCAAAGTCATCCGCCACCGAGTCGGCGATCTGTGGCTCAGTGCCCGGATCATCGAAACCGAAGCCTATTACTGCGCGGAAAAAGGCAGTCATGCATCGCTCGGCTACACGGAAAAGCGTAAGGCTTTGTTTCTGGACGGTGGGCACATCTATATGTACTACGCCCGGGGCGGCGATTCGCTGAACTTCAGCGCCCAAGGGCCAGGCAACGCGGTGTTGATCAAGTCCGCCTACCCGTGGGTCGATGAAATCAGCGGGCAGGCGAGTCTGGCGCAGATGCTGCTGAACAACCCTGACACTCAGGGTCGGCCGCGCCCTTCGCAAAAACTTTGCGCCGGACAGACGCTGCTGTGCAAAGCGCTGGGCCTGAAAGTACCAATGTGGGACGCCAAGCGTTTCGATCATGAACGGATACTGGTGGAAGACACCGGGCCGGCGCCGTCCCAGATTATCCAGACCACCCGTCTGGGCATCCCCCATGGCCGCGACGAACACCTGATGTACCGCTTCGTCGACGCCACGTACGCCCAATGGTGTACACGGAACCCGCTGCGCCGGGGCCAGGTCGAAGGTCGCGATTATTTTTTGCTGTCCTGAAGTGACGGATTTGAAATAGATGAAATCCCCCTGTGGGAGCGGGCTTGCTCGCGAAGGGGCCGTGTCAGGAGCGGATAAGTTGAATGACACAGCGCATTCGCGAGCAAGCCCGCTCCCACAGGGGAACTGAGTGCTGTTGAAAGTAGCCTGCACCCTTTGGGGCCAATTGAAGATTTGATGGAGTTGCTTGTATGGGCCCATGGCTCGATAGCGTGACCGGGTGGCTCGCCGCCAATCCGCAGTGGCTGGCCGCTGCGGTGTTTATCGTCGCATTCGTGGAGTGTCTGGCGATTGCCGGAATTATCGTGCCCGGCACTGTGTTGTTGTTTGCCGTGGCCGTACTGGCCGGCAGCGGCGCACTGTCGCTGAGTGAAACCTTGCTGCTGGGCTTTCTCGGCGGGATTCTGGGCGATGCGGTGTCGTATTACCTGGGCCGGCATTTCCACCAGAACATCCGCCGTTTGCCCGGCCTGCGCCATCACCCGGAATGGATGGCCGGGGCCGAAACCTACTTCCAGCGTTACGGCATTGCCAGCCTGCTGGTCGGCCGTTTCATTGGCCCGCTGCGGCCAATGCTGCCGATGGTCGCCGGCATGTGCGACATGCCCTTCCCACGCTTCGCCGCCGTCAGTCTGCTGGCCGCTGCCGGCTGGAGCGTCGCCTACCTGCTGCCGGGTTGGGCCACCGGCGCGGCAATCCGCCTGCCATTACCGGAAGGTTTCTGGCTGCAAGCCGGGATCGTCGCCGGCAGTATCGCGGTGATGGTCGGCCTGAGCGTCAACAGCAGCCTGCGTCAGCATCGCCGCGCCACGCTGTGGATCAGCAGCATGAGTCTGTTGATTCTGCTCGGCCTGTTCGTCGGCTATCCGTATCTGAGTGCGCTCGATCAGGGTGTGATGACGCTGGTGCAGGAGCACCGTCAACCCGTGCTGGATGAGATTGCGGTCACCTTCACACTGATCGGTGAGTTCCGCAACATGTTCGTGTTCAGTGCATTGCTGACCGGCCTGCTGTTGCTGTGCAAGCAATGGCGACAGGCTATTTTCGTCGGCGGCACACTGCTGTTCACGGCGCTGGCAAACACCGCGACCAAGCAATTCTTCGCTCGTGTTCGACCGGAAGTTCTGACCGAACCGCTGACCAGTTTCAGTATGCCCAGCGGCCATGCGTCAGGGTCGTTTGCGTTGTTCCTGACCCTCGCCGTGCTGGCCGGACGCGGACAACCGCCGCGCATGCGCCTGACGTGGCTGCTGCTCGGCTGTATTCCGGCCATGGCGATTGCGCTGTCACGGGTGTATCTGGGCGCGCACTGGCCGACCGATATTCTGGCCGGGGCGATGCTGGCAGCGTGCGTCTGCGCTGCGGCCTTGTGGCTGAGCCAGCGCAACACGCCGCTCGAACCCATGCCGCAGAAAGTCTGGTGGCTGGTGCTGCCGGCACTGGTCGCACTGTTCGGCTTCTTTGTTCTGCGGCATTTGCCGCATACGATGCTGCGCTACGCCTACTGACGCTCAGGCGAACAACTCGCCCTGCAGTTCATCAAGCAGCGCCTGGATCGCATCCAGCCGCTGCTGCGGATCGTCGAGTTGCAGCAGGTCGATCTTGTCCTCTTCGGCGAACGGCAGCAGATACGCCAGTTGATTGGCCAGTGACTGCTGGCCCAACGCCTCAGTGCCCATGTTCAAAGCCTCGACCATCGGGTGTTCGGCCAAGGCCTTGAGCAGCGCCACCAGATCGGCGTCTTCGTCCTGCAGCGGTTGCTCCGGCTCATCGTCCAGCCACTCGACGTCAGCGAGTATCAACTGATCACGCTGCACTTCAGTGTGCAGCACCTGAAAACGCCGCCCACCCTGCACGCGAATCCCCAGCAGACCATTGTCCTGTTGCTGGAAATCGGTGATCCGCGCCTCGCAGCCGACCAGGGCAAAGCCTTCTGGCGCAACGCCAACTTCGTGGCCGTCAAGGATGCACACCACGCCGAAACCGCCGCCCTGTTTCATACAGCGGCCGATCATGTCCAGGTAGCGCGCCTCGAAGATCTGCAAGTCGAGGTTGCAGCCGGGAAACAGCACTGTGTTGAGCGGAAAAAGCGGCAGACTCATAGACATTTCCTTAGACCACCATCGACACCGCCAACGGCAGGAACACCGCCGTGGCCACGCCCATCAGACTCATCGCCAGCGCCGCGAAGGCGCCGCACTCATCGCTTTCCTGCAACGCCACCGAGGTGCCGACCGCATGCGCGGTCATGCCCAGCGCCATGCCACGCGCCTCGGGGCTGTGGACACCGAGCCGGGTCAGCATGGCCGGGCCGAAGATCGCCCCGATCACCCCGGTGATCAGCACGAACACCGCCGCCAGCGCCGCGACGCCACCGATCTGCTCGGCCACCAGCATCGCAATCGGTGAGGTCACCGACTTCGGCGCCATGGTCATCAGGATCATATGATCGGCACCGAACCACCATCCCAGCAAAACCCCCATGCCGGTGGCAACCACCCCGCCTATCACCAGCGTAGTAAAAATCGGCCAGAACAATTGGTGGATGCGTTTGAGGTTCAGATACAGCGGCACCGCCAGTGCCACCGTGGCGGGGCCCAGCAGAATGCTGAGGATCTCGGTGCTTTTGCGGTACTCGGCGTAAGTCAGGCCACAGCCGACCAGCACGCCGATCACCAACAGCATGGAGACCAGCACCGGTTGCAGAAAGATCCAGCGGGTTTTCTCGAACGCCGCCAGCACCAGTTGATAGGCACCGAGGGTGATGCCAATGCCGAATAGCGGATGATGGATGACCGAAGCCCAGGCCCCTTGCCAATCGAAGAGCATCACGACTCCTCCGAGTGCGGCGCATGGCGCTTGACCAGCCGTTGCATCAGCACCCCGGCGAACGCCATCGAGAGAATCAGCGACAGCACCAGCGCACCGACAATCGCCCAGAAGTCGGCGGCAATCGCCGAGGCATACACCATCACGCCCACCGCCGGTGGCACCAGCAGCAACGGCAGATAGCGCAGCAGGCTGCCGGCGGCAAGGTTCAGCGGTTCAGCGACTTCGCCGCGAATGATCAGGAACACCAGCAACAGCAGCAGGCCGATGATCGGCCCCGGCAGCACCGGCAGCAGCAAGTGGTTGAGCGCGGTGCCGAGCAATTGGAACAGCACCAGCATGGTCAGGCCACGTAACAACATCCGACATCCCCTGTGAAAAAGCCCCCCCGCATTATAAGCACGCCGGCGCTATGCATCGGCATTCGCCAAAAGCATGGTCGGTTGACCGGAGCAAATCGCCATGTTGATCTACAGTGGTTCGCAGGGCGGTCAAATCCCCCACCTGAAAAACTATAAAACCGATGAACCCAAGGAGAGTCTCAATGCCCTATGTTCCAGTTGCAGAGCTCAAAGATTATGTCGGCAAGGAACTCGGACGTTCCGAATGGCTCACCATCGATCAGGAGCGCATCAACCTGTTCGCCGAAGCCACCGGGGATTATCAGTTCATCCATGTCGATCCGGTCAAAGCCGCGCAAACGCCTTTCGGCAGCACCATTGCTCACGGTTTCCTGTCGCTGTCGCTGATCCCGAAACTGATGGAAGACATCCTCGTGCTGCCGCAAGGCCTGAAGATGGTGGTCAATTACGGCCTGGACAGCGTACGTTTCATCCAGCCGGTGAAGGTCAATTCGAAAGTTCGCCTGAAAGTCGATCTGGCCGAAGTGACCGAGAAAAAACCTGGTCAATGGCTGCTCAAGGCCACCGCGACACTGGAGATAGAAGGCTCGGACAAACCGGCCTACATCGCCGAACCGCTGTCGCTCTGCTTCGTCTAAGTGCCCCGGATGCGAAGCGGCTCACGCTGTTTCGCGTTCCCTCTCTATATATGCGACACATAGCTGCGGCATACTCGGTCGCCTAATTGCCCGGATCCCGCTATGCGCCCACTCGCTTCTCTTGCACCCATTGCCCTGACCCTGATGCTCACCGCTTGCGGCGACGGCGAATCGCTGTTGCCCCCGGACGCACGGCTGCCGGACGGCGGACGCTATCGCGGCGAACTGGTCAACGGTTTGCTGCAAGGTCAGGGTCGCGTCGACTACCCCAACGGCAGCTGGTACGCCGGCCAGTTCGACAAGGGTCAGTGGCATGGTCAGGGCGAGTGGCACGGCAGCAACGGCGAGGTCTATCGCGGCCAGTTCCAGCAGGGACTGTTCGACGGTCAGGGCAGCCTGACCACCAACGCCAGCAGTTACACCGGCGGTTTCAAGCAGGGCCGCCGCGATGGCGAAGGCACGCTGAAAGAAAACGCCATGACTTACCGAGGCGAGTTCAAGGCTGACCAGTATTCCGGTCTCGGCCGCCTGGAAATGGACGACGGCAGTTCCTATCAGGGCCAGTTCGCCCACGGCAAACCTAACGGCGAAGGCCAGCGCGGCGACTCTAGCGGCAATACATTCAGCGGCCACTTCGTCAACGGCCAGCTCGAAGGCAATGGCACCTTCAACAGTGCCGATGGCGACATCTATGTCGGCGGCTTCAAGAACAGCCAGCTGCACGGCAAGGGCCGCTATGAAAACGCCGACGGCGACGTATGGCTCGGCCAATTCAAGGAAGGCGCACTGACCGGCAAGGGTGAACTGATCGGTGCCGACGGCAGCCATTACGTCGGCTACTTCAACGACTGGCGCTTCAGCGGACAGGGCCGTTTGAACCTGGCCGACGGCAGTTTCTACATCGGCGAATTCGACAGCGACAGCTACGCCGGGCGCGGCACTCTGGTGCTGACCGACGGCACCGTCCTCAGCGGCACCTGGATCAACGGCCAGCGCGTACGTGACGCCGACGGCAAGCTGTTGCCGGACACCCTCGAACTCGGCCTGCTGGCCCAGGGTCGTCTGCTGGACGAGGCGCTGGCCGCCGTGCCCGCCTCAACGCCTGCGGTGGAGTTGTACACCCTGACCCTCGGTGGCGACGGCAAGCAAAGCGTGTTCCTGCGCGAGTCAGATTATGTCGCCAACATGCTCTCCACGCGGTTTGGTGCCTATGGACAAATCCGCCTGGTGAACCATCGCGACCATCTCACCGACCGACCGATGGCCACCCGCGAAAACCTGCGCCGCGCCGCGCAGACCCTGGCCGAGCGCAGCGGCCCGGAAGATCTGGTGTTCATCTACCTGACCAGCCACGGCACCGCCGAACACGAACTGGTGCTCGACCAGCCGCGCATGGAACTGGCCGACCTGCCCGCCGACGAACTTGCCACGGTGCTGGCCCCGCTGAAAAATCGCGACAAGGTGATCGTGATTTCCTCGTGCTATTCCGGCGGTTTCATCCCCGCGCTGAAAGATGAGCGCACCCTGATCATGACCGCCTCGCGCGCCGACCGCGTGTCGTTCGGTTGCTCGGAAGAAGCCAACTTCACCTACTTCGGCGACGCCTTGTTCGCTCAGGCACTGAACCAGACCGATGATCTGGAGCAAGCGTTCAAACTGGCCAAGGCCACCGTCGCCGAGCGCGAACTGGCGGACAACTTCGAAGCCTCGGAGCCGCAGATCTGGGCACCGAAAACCGTACTGGCGCACTGGCAACTGCTGCGTAAACAGCAAGCGAGAAAAGCGTTGCAGAGTGCTGCATTGAACGACGGAGCAACAAACAGCAACTAAGCTGAACAGTATCAAGGGAGAAACACTATGTACTTGACGCCTCAGCACGTTTTGCTTGCCGGAGCCACCGGACTGACCGGTGAGCATCTGCTCGACCGTTTGCTCAACGAGCCGACGATCACCCGCGTGCTCGCGCCGTCCCGCCGGCCGCTGGCGGAACATCCGCACCTGGAAAACCCGGTGGGCGACCCCCAGACCTTTCTGCCGCAACTGAGCGGACGCGTCGATATCGCCTATTGCTGCCTCGGCACCACGATCAAACAGGCTGGTTCCGAAGCCGCGTTCCGCGCGGTGGATCTGGACATGGTCGTGGCCTTCGCCAAACGCGCACGGGAGATGGGCGCGCGGCACTTGATCGTGATCAGTGCGCTGGGCGCCGATCCGAAATCGTCGATTTTCTACAACCGGGTCAAAGGCGAGATGGAGCAGGCATTGCGCGCGCAGGACTGGCCGCAACTGACCATCTGCCGGCCATCCCTGTTGCTGGGAGATCGCACCGAGCCGCGTCTGGGCGAACAGCTGGCCGCGCCGTTTTCCAAGCTGATTCCCGGCAAGTACCGCGGCATCGAAGCCTGCCAACTGGCCCGGGCGATGTGGCGTCTGGCGCTGGAAGAACAGGATGGGGTGCGGGTGGTTGAGTCGGATGAGTTGCGCAAGCTCGGCAAATAGTTTTGTGGTGTCTGGGCTGGCCTCTTCGCGGGCAAGCCCGCTCCCACAGTAGTCTTCAGCGAACACAGATTTAGCGCACGACTCAATCCCTGTGGGAGCGTGGCTTGCCCGCGAATGGAGTGCGCAGCACTCCCCTACAACCCGCCAGTCGCCTGAAATCCCACGCCAAGCACGGTCAGCAAAGACAACGGCAACAGCAGCGTATCGAGCAACGCACTCGCCGGCAGATCCACGCCCGGATAGCTCGGCGCCTCAGCCCCGAAGCGATCCATCGCGCAGCACCCGCCATTCATCGCATACAAATCCAGGCGCGTCCCGGAATACACCACCGGCGCCCCCGGTTTGGCCGCATCCAGCGTGCGCGCGGTGGCGCAGCCGGCCAGTTGCAGGGCCAGCATCATTGCCAGCAGCTTATTCATCGCTGCTCAGATGATGTTCGCCCCAGCGCGGCAGCATGTCCTGCGGAATGCCCAACAGATTGAGAATCCGCGCGACGACGAAATCGATCAGGTCATCAATGGTCTGCGGCTGGTGATAGAAGCCCGGCGAGGCCGGCAGGATGGTCACGCCCATGTTCGACAGCTTGAGCATGTGTTCCAGATGAATGCTCGAATACGGCGCCTCGCGTGGCACCAGAATCAACTGGCGACGTTCCTTCAAGGTGACGTCCGCCGCGCGCTCGATCAGGTTGTTGCACGCGCCCGTGGCAATCGCCGACAAGGTACCCGTGGAACACGGCACCACGACCATCGCCGCCGGCGCGCCGGAGCCCGAGGCTACCGGCGACATCCAGTCTTCCTTGCCGTACACACGGATCTGCCCGGCGGCCGCCCCGGTGTATTCGGTGAGGAACGCCTGCATCATCTGCGGCTTGGGCGGCAGCGTGACATCGGTTTCGGTGGCCATCACCAGTTGCGCAGCCTTGGAAATCAGGAAGTGCACTTCGCGATCTTCACGCACCAGACAATCGAGCAGGCGCAATCCGTACTGCGCGCCGGACGCGCCGGTCATCGCCAGCGTAATGCGTTCCGGACCGCCGTTCTGGGAAAAAGTGTTCATTGCAGCGCCTCGGCGAGCTTGCCGTGCAGGCCGCCGAAGCCGCCGTTGCTCATGATCACCACGTGAGTGCCAGGCTGGGCCTGACTCTTCACGCGTTCGATGATGCCTTCGAGCGAATCGCTGACAATCGACGGCACGCTGCACAGCGCAGCGGTGGCCGCCAGATCCCAACCGAGATTGGCCGGTGCGTACCAGATCACCTGATCGGCATCGACCACGCTGTCCGGCAGACCGTCACGGTGCGCGCCGAGCTTCATCGAGTTGGAGCGCGGCTCGATGATCGCGATCAACGGGGCGTCGCCGATGCGCTTGCGCAAGCCATCGAGGGTGGTGGCAATGGCGGTCGGGTGGTGGGCGAAGTCGTCGTAGATGGTGATGCCGCGCACTTCGGCGACTTTCTCCATCCGGCGCTTGACGTTCTTGAATGCGCTCAACCCGGCGATGCCCATCGACGGCACCACACCGACATGCCGCGCCGCTGCCAGCGCAGCCAAGGCGTTGGCGACGTTGTGCTGACCGGTCAGCTCCCATTCGACAGTGCCCTGGGACACGCCCTCGAACATCACTTCGAACGCCGAACCATCGTCCTTGAGCAACCTGACCTGCCACTGACCGCCGACGCCGGTGGTTTGCACCGGGGTCCAGCAGCCCATTTCGATCACACGCTGCAGGGCAGGCTCGGTGGTCGGGTGGATCACCAGACCTTCGCTCGGGATAGTGCGGACCAAGTGGTGGAACTGCCGCTCGATCGCCGGCAGATCGGGGAAGATGTCGGCGTGATCGAACTCAAGGTTGTTGAGGATCGCCGTGCGCGGACGGTAGTGGACGAACTTCGAACGCTTGTCGAAGAACGCGCTGTCGTACTCATCGGCCTCGATCACGAAGAACGGCGTACCGCCCAACCGCGCCGACACCGAGAAGTTCTGCGGCACGCCGCCGATCAGGAACCCCGGGCTCATGCCGGCGTGTTCCAGCACCCAGGCGAGCATGCTGCTGGTGGTGGTCTTGCCATGAGTACCGGCAACCGCCAGCACCCAGCGCCCTTGCAGCACGTGATCGGCCAGCCATTGCGGGCCGGAGACGTAGGGCAGACCTTTGTTCAGCACATATTCCACCGCCGGGTTGCCGCGGGACATGGCGTTGCCGATCACCACCAGATCCGGCGCCGGATCGAGCTGGGCCGGATCGTAGCCTTGGGTCAGCTGAATGCCCTGGGCCTCAAGCTGCGTGCTCATCGGCGGATAGACGTTGGCGTCGGAGCCGGTCACGTGATGGCCCAGCTCTTTGGCCAGAACCGCCATCGAGCCCATGAAAGTCCCGCAGATACCCAGAATATGAATGTGCATAGTCGACCTCGTAAAACATGGCCGCAGGTTAGCGCAGGGAGGGGGAAATCGCACCTTGTGTTTCGCCTGCGCCGACGCCTTCGCGAGCAAGCCCGCTCCCACAAGGATGGCGCTAATCCTTTGGGAGCGGGCTTGCTCGCGAACGGCGCGACGCGGTTTAACGGGAGATCGCGTGCTTACGCAGCTTTCTATAGAGGGTGTTGCGGCTGACCCCAAGCTGCTCCCACAAGGATGGCGCTAATCCTGTGGGAGCGGGCTTGCTCGCGAATGGCGCGACGCGGTTTAACGGGAGATCGCGTGCTTACGCAGCTTTCTATAGAGGGTGTTGCGGCTGACCCCAAGCTGCTGCGCGGTCTGGGTCATATGCCAATGTGTCTGTTCCAGCGCGTTGAGTAGCGCCACACGTTCAGCGTCTTCCAGCGGATGCTCGGACTCAACCGACTTCAGCTCCAGCGTCGGCCGCGCCTGCCGAATCATCGCCGGCAAATCCTCCAGCCCGATCCGCCCCTCATCGCACAACGCCGCCAATGTGCGCAGGACATTGCGCAACTGCCGCACGTTGCCCGGCCAGTTGAAGGTCAGTAACGCCTGACGCGCCGGTTCGTCGATCACAATCACTTCGCCATCCGCCTCCTCGGCCAGCAGGAAATCCAGCAACTGCGACTTGTCGCTGCGCTCACGCAACGCCGGCAACGCGACCTCCAGGCCATTGAGCCGGTAATACAGATCTTCGCGGAAACTGCCGTCCGCCACGCGCTCCAGCAGATTACGGTGAGTGGCGCTGATGATCCGCACGTTGACCGCTTCCGGCTCGCCGCCGATCGGCACCACCTGCCGGTCTTCCAGCACCCGCAACAAACGGGTTTGCAGCGCCAACGGCATGTCACCGATTTCATCCAAAAACAAAGTGCCGCCATCGGCCTGCTGCAGCTTGCCGCGCATGCCGTCCTTGCGCGCACCAGTGAAACTTCCGCCGCGATAACCGAACAGTTCGCTCTCGATCAGGCTTTCGGGGATCGCCGCGCAGTTGAGGGCGACGAAGGCTTTGTTGGCGCGCTGGCTGGCGTGATGCACAGCCTTGGCAAAGGCTTCCTTGCCCGAGCCGGTTTCGCCATTGATCAGCAGCGGCACGTCGCGTTCGAATACCCGCAGCGCCTTGCGGAAATCCGCTTGCAGTGCAGCGTCGCCGAGGCAAATGTTCGCCAGTGGCTGAGCCTTGGCCACCACCGGGGCCGGGGTGATCGGCAGCGGCTTGCGTGATTCGCCGCGCAACAAGGCAAACAGATGCCGCCCGTCGCGGGTGCGCAGTGGCCAACTGGCGCTGGCATTGGCGCTGGCACGACCGAGCAGCTCATCCAGCGAACAATCGAAAAACGCTTCCACCGGTTTGCCGAGCAAACCACCGCGAATATGCCCCAGCAGATTCAACGCACTCTGGTTGACCGCGCTGATCCGCCCTTCCCCGTCAAACGCCAGCAGCCCTTCGCTGAACAGGCCGACCGATTCGGCCTGCAGATGGAACCGCAGCAGCCACTGATTATCGAAGCAACGCAGGAAATAGCAGCTCTCGATCATCTTCGCCGACAGATTGACCAGTGCCATGGTGTGGAACTGGCTCTGCCGCGAGACGTCATGGCGCGCCGAGGACACGTCGAGCACCGCCAGCAGTTCGCCGTGCGGGTCGAACACCGGGCTCGCCGAGCAGGTCAGGCCGGTGTGGCGGCCGCGAAAGTGTTCGTCCTGATGGATGGTCAGCGCCTGGCGTTCGACCAGGCAGGTGCCAATGCCGTTGGTGCCTTCGCAGGCCTCGCTCCAGTCGGCGCCGAGCCAGAGCCCGGCCCGTTCGAAAATCTTGCGCTCGGCGGGTGCGGTGACGCAGTTGAGGATCACCCCGCGCGCATCGGTCAACAGCACCGCATGACCGGCGCCGGACAGCTGCTGATGCAGGCTGCTCATTTCATTGCCGGCGATCTGCAGCACCTGTTGCAGGCGTTCGCGACTTTCGAGCACGCGTCCGTGCTCAAGCACGGTGGGCGCCATGGTCAGGGCCGGATCGAGGTGATAGTCCTCAAGACAGCGCAGCCACGAACGGGCAATCGAAGGGTCGGCACCGGGCCCGTGCAGGTGCGGCTTGCCCTGTGTGACGGTGAGTACCTGTTGGGCGTGGCGACTCAAATGGTTGTCGTGCATTTCTTATTATTCTCCCCGAAAGGTCGACCCTTTCAGACTACCAACACTGACCTGTGGCGAGGGAGCTTGCTCCCGCTCGAGTGCGAAGCGCTCGCCAAAGCATATGAGCGGTAAACATTTCAGGACTGCTGCGCAGCCCAGCGGGAGCAAGCTCCCTCGCCACAAAAATCAACCGCTGGGCGATTGGCAGTCAGCATCCTCCAGCCATCGGCGCATTGCAATGCTGGCGAGACTGCTCGGTCACAGGCTGTGCCAAAAGCGGTACAAACTGTCACCCGATCTGTACCGAAACCATCACAGGCGCCGTCCGCCCGTCCGACACAAACCACGCAAGGCCTTGATTTGCCTGCCCTGCACGGCAGTGGCCCGACCTTTGCTCTACGCTTATAGCAAGCGCACTTGCGCGTTTCTCTAATAAGTACAAAGCCAAGGAGAACAAATCATGCGTTACGCTCACCCCGGTACTGAAGGCGCCAAAGTCTCGTTCAAGAGCAAGTACGGTAACTACATCGGCGGCGAGTTCGTCGCGCCTGTCAAAGGTCAGTACTTCACCAACACCTCGCCAGTGAATGGCCAACCGATTGCCGAATTCCCTCGCTCCACTGCCGAAGACATCGACAAGGCACTGGACGCCGCCCACGCCGCTGCCGATGCGTGGGGCGCGACCTCCGTGCAGGCGCGCTCGCTGATCCTGCTGAAAATCGCCGACCGCATCGAACAGAACCTCGAACTGCTGGCGATCACCGAAACCTGGGACAACGGCAAAGCCATCCGCGAAACCCTCAACGCCGACATCCCGCTGGCGGCCGACCATTTCCGCTACTTCGCCGGTTGCCTGCGCGCGCAGGAAGGCAGCGCCGCCGAAATCGACGGCAACACCGTGGCCTATCACATTCATGAGCCGCTGGGCGTGGTCGGCCAGATCATTCCGTGGAACTTCCCGCTGCTGATGGCCGCGTGGAAACTCGCTCCCGCACTGGCCGCCGGTAACTGCGTGGTGCTCAAGCCTGCCGAGCAGACTCCGCTGGGCATCTGCGTGCTGATGGAGCTGATCGGTGATCTGCTGCCACCGGGTGTGCTCAACGTGGTGCAAGGCTTCGGCAAAGAAGCCGGCGAAGCGCTGGCCACCAGTAAACGTATCGCCAAGATCGCCTTCACCGGCTCGACCCCGGTCGGCTCGCACATCATGAAATGCGCGGCCGAGAACATCATTCCGTCCACCGTGGAACTGGGCGGCAAATCGCCGAACATCTTCTTCGAAGACATCATGCAGGCCGAGCCGACTTTCATCGAGAAAGCCGCAGAAGGCCTGGTGTTGGCGTTCTTCAACCAGGGCGAAGTCTGCACCTGCCCGTCCCGCGCGCTGGTACAGGAATCGATCTACGACGAGTTCATGGCCGTGGTGATGAAGAAAGTCCTGCAGATCAAACGTGGCGACCCACTGGACACCGACACCATGGTTGGCGCGCAGGCGTCCGAGCAGCAATTCGACAAGATTCTTTCGTACCTGGAAATCGCCAAGGGCGAAGGCGCCGAACTGCTGACCGGCGGCAAGGTGGAAAAACTCGAGGGCAATCTGGCGACCGGGTATTACATCCAGCCGACCCTGCTCAAGGGCACCAACAAAATGCGTGTGTTCCAGGAAGAAATCTTCGGCCCGGTGGTGAGCATCACCACCTTCAAGGACGAAGCCGAAGCCCTGGCGATCGCCAACGACACCGAGTTCGGCCTCGGTGCCGGCCTGTGGACCCGCGACATCAACCGCGCCTACCGCATGGGCCGTGCGATCAAGGCCGGTCGTGTGTGGACCAACTGCTACCACCTGTACCCGGCGCACGCCGCGTTCGGCGGGTACAAGAAGTCCGGCGTCGGCCGTGAAACCCACAAGATGATGCTTGATCACTATCAGCAGACCAAAAACCTGCTGGTGAGCTACGACATCAATCCGTTGGGCTTCTTCTAAAACCCTGGGCAACACAGATGATTCTGTGTTGCCTGTTCAATCGTCTTCGCGAGCAAGCCCGCTCCCACAGGGATCTGTATTCGATCTCAATATTGGGTTCACCACATAAACCTGTGGGAGCGGGCTTGCTCGCGAAGGCGCCCTCAATGACACAACAATAGGCCTGGCCGCTCTGGCACGGCCCTTGCGTACCCGTCATTCAGGATTTGCGCGAAAACTGCCGCTGCGTGAACAGCATCCATCCACCCAACCACTGCACCCGAAAGTCCAACAGATCGAACAATAAAAAACAGAGAGGACTTATGACTTCCACCACACAGCTCAAACCCACACTCGGCACCCTGCATCTGTGGGGCATTGCCGTCGGCCTGGTGATTTCCGGCGAATACTTCGGCTGGAGTTACGGCTGGGGCACGGCCGGCACCCTCGGATTTCTGGTCACGGCGCTGATGGTCGCGACCATGTACACCTGCTTCATCTTCAGCTTCACCGAACTGACCACCGCGATTCCCCACGCGGGCGGGCCGTTTGCCTACAGCCGCCGTGCGTTCGGCGAAAAAGGCGGATTGATCGCCGGGATCGCCACGCTGATCGAATTCGTCTTTGCCCCACCGGCCATCGCCATGGCCATCGGCGCCTACCTCAACGTGCAATATCCGGGGCTCGATCCGAAAATCGCCGCAGTCGGCGCGTATTTCGTGTTCATGACCCTGAACATCCTCGGCGTCAGCATCGCCGCCACCTTCGAACTGGTGGTCACCGTGCTGGCGGTCGCCGAACTACTGGTGTTCATGGGCGTGGTCGCGCCGGGCTTCAGCTTCAGCAACTTCGTGCTCAACGGCTGGTCGGGTGCCAACGAGTTCACCCTGGGCTCGATCCCCGGAATTTTTGCCGCGATCCCGTTTGCCATCTGGTTCTTCCTCGCCATCGAAGGCGCCGCCATGGCCGCCGAAGAAGCCAAGGACCCGAAACGCACGATTCCCAAGGCGTACGTCAGCGGCATCCTGACCCTGGTGTTTCTCGCCATCGGCGTGATGGTGATGGCCGGCGGCGTCGGCGACTGGCGCCAGCTGTCGAACATCAACGATCCGCTGCCGCAGGCGATGAAAGCGGTGGTCGGCAACAACTCATCGTGGATGCACATGCTGGTGTGGATCGGCCTGTTCGGCCTGGTGGCGAGTTTCCACGGGATCATCCTCGGTTACTCGCGACAGTTCTTCGCCCTCGCCCGCGCCGGTTATCTGCCGAAAAGCCTGGCCAAGCTATCGCGCTTCCAGACCCCGCATCGGGCGATTCTGGCCGGTGGGGTGATCGGCATCGCGGCGATCTACAGCGACGGTCTGGTCAATCTGCAAGGCATGACCCTGACCGCAGCGATGATCACCATGTCGGTATTCGGCGCGATCGTGATGTACATCATCAGCATGCTCAGCCTGTTCAAACTGCGCAAAACCGAACCGAACCTGGAACGCACCTTCCGCGCCCCGGGCTATCCGGTGGTGCCGGCGATTGCGCTGTTCCTGGCGGTGGTGTGCCTGGTGGCGATGGCGTGGTTCAACACGCTGATCGGTTGTGTGTTCCTTGGATTCATGGCCGCTGGCTATCTGTACTTCCAGCTGACCGCCAGGCAACGCGCCGAAGCCCCGGCAGACGCTATGCTCGAAGGTATCTAGTTGCACCGGCACCGGGCTCATCGCCCGATGCCCGCTATATAAAAGTGCATGAAGATCCCTCTGTGGAAGCGGGCTTGCTCGCGAAGGCGGTGGGTCAGGCAACAAAAAAGGGGGTTTAAGAA